>NZ_KI260433.1:47399-48470 GCF_000468015.1 Ruminococcus callidus ATCC 27760
TGTCGCACAATCTTTGTGCGGTATTGCCTTAGAACCTGTTTTGTCTTCACAAGACACATGTATACACTTGTGATGACAAGACAGGTTCTTAGCGTCTATTTACACAAAAACCACCTGTACAAGATCTCTCTCATACAGGTGGTTTTCATATTATTGTATTAGTGTCCGGCTTTCCAGAAACGCCGTGATCTCCGTCCATCGCTGGTCTACCAGTTCGCAGCCGTGCTGGTAGTAGGCACGGATCTTGTCCTCATTCTGGGTGAACAGCGGGATCGACTTGACCTGTGGTCGAAGCACCAGTGCCCGCTGTTCCCGCTGTGCCTGCTCCAGAGCCTGTACCTGTTCTTCATAGCGGGCGATGCGGTGGAGAACGGCGTGGTACAGCATGGGGTATTTTTTGGCATACAGCTGCCGCAGCAGAGGACGCAGGCGGGTGTAATCTGTGGGACGTGCATGCACGCTGCCGGTGAGAACGACGATCACCTTGTCACAGCCCTGCTCCAGCAGATGCAGAAAGGGAATCGGGTCTGCAATGCTGCCGTCTATATAGTGTTTGCCGTCCAGTTCCACCGGCTCGCAGATAATGGGCAGGGCACAGGAAGCCTTGATCGCGGTAAACAGCCGGTGCCTGCTGCCGTCATCAGTGAGGTATGCCGGTTCGCCGTCCTCGCAGCAGGTCGCCACAAAATCGGTCTGCATGGCGAACTGCTGGTAAACAGCCCAGTCGATGCGGCTGGCGTACTCCTGTGCCATGTGATCCAGATTGAGGAATCTGCCGGTGTGTGCCATATGGCGGATCCCAAAATAGCGGCTGTGCCGTTCCATGATCATCATTTCCAGCGAAACGCCCTGCTGACGGGAACGATAATTCAGCACACAGCCGGCACCGGCAGACGTGCCGGACGCAGCAGCGGCGTAGAAATCACGTGCCATCAGAGCATCAATAACACCGGCGGTAAAGGAACTGCGTTCTGCACCGCCCTCCAGTGCGATTCCGATCATGAAACTGGTTACACCTCTTTCAGAAAAAAATAAAGGCAAAGTCGCCAGACGCTCTTTGTGCGGTATTGC
>NZ_KI260433.1:48570-49609 GCF_000468015.1 Ruminococcus callidus ATCC 27760
ACGCTCTTTGTGCGGTATTGCCTAAAGGCAACACTGCAAGCAGATTGCGTGTAAAGCCGTCAGGCGGGTTTTGTGCGGTGTTGCCGTATATAAACATGCTTTATTATACCGGATTTCCGTGCTTTTGTCAAGTTTTGCGAAAATTCCCGCTGAAGCTGCCGGCAAAAAAGTCACATGTTCTCAGAAAAACGCTATTGACGAATATCCGGATTTATTATATAATATAAAATAAGAAGCATTCTGCATTTTGCTGTGAACCTTCGGCACGCAGCAGAGAAGCAGAACTGCAAAGTTCGGGAGAGGAGCATGACGCTTTTGAAAACAATTCAAATTTCTGCGTCAATTTTGAGTGCAGATATGGCAAACCTGACGGCAGTCACAGAGGGACTGGAACGCGACGGTCTGGACATGCTGCATTTTGACGTGATGGACGGGCAGTTTGTGCCCAATATTACATTTGGTATGCCGGTTCTGGCGGCAGTAGACCACTGCACCAACCTGTTTTTAGATGTACACCTGATGATCGCCGATCCGATCCGCTATGTAAAGCAGTTTGCAGAAGCCGGTGCAGATCTGATCACGTTTCATATCGAAAGCAACAGCGATCCGGCGGCGACGATTGCTGCCATTCATGAAGCCGGCGTCAAGGCAGGCATTGTCCTGAAACCCAACACCCCGTGGGAAGAAGCCATTCCCTATCTGGAGCAGGTAGAAGTGGTGCTTGTCATGACTGTGGAACCGGGATTCGGCGGGCAGTCGTTCCTGTGGGACATGGTGGAAAAGGTAAAGGCATTGCGGCAGTATGCACAGGAACACGGGCTGTCTTACCAGATCGAAGTAGACGGCGGCATCAACGCCGAAACGGCTCCTCGTGTTATTGAAGCCGGTGCGGAAATTCTGGTCATCGGCAGTTACCTGTTCCGGCAGGCAGATCCCAAGGCGGCGATGAATGCCATTCGGGAAGAAGCCGCCGGTCTATCGGCACAGGGCAGAGCATAAATATTTAAGGAAACGCTGCATAAAGCCCGCCTGACGGCTT
>NZ_KI260434.1 GCF_000468015.1 Ruminococcus callidus ATCC 27760
GGCGGTCCCCCTCCCCTTTCAGGGGAGGCTTTTTCCCTTGTGAATTTTCATCAACAAAAATCTCAGGGTCAGCGGCGGCTTGCTATCCTTGAGCAAGTCTGCCGTCGCCATTTCCGCTGGGCGACGGGCTGACCCGCCGCAAAGAGAAAGGAATGTAAATAAATGCTGCTGGAATTATTATTGGAACGGCTGAAAGCCGCACTTCGGGTAAAGGGCAACTGGGCGGTTTATGCCGCGTATGATCCCGCACCCTTTGCCAAACGAGAGGAATCTTTCCTCACCGTGGGAATCACTGCACTGGAAACGGAGCAGGCGTTTTCCGACGAAACTTACTGGTATTTTCCATTTTCCGCCGCTGCTCAAGTGCGGCTGTTGACAACTCCGGAAACGGATGCACAAGTGCTGTATGACCGCTATTGGCAGACAGTGGTTTCCGGTATGCTGTCCGCCGGCTGCACCGTGCAGAAGATTCGCACCGGAGCACCGACGGAGTGGAAACAGTTCCGGAAAATTGCACTGGAGGGCAGCTTTACTCTCTCCGGTGTCTTTCAAATTGCCAAAGAGGAGGTGCTTGCACCATGAATGGAACATTTCAGGTGGTTTCCCCGCGGGAGTTTCCCGTTCGTCTGGGCAATCTCACCTTTTACGCTGCCGGCTGGAAGCTTTCCGGTACCAGACAGTACGCCCAGCAGGGCGGTGTACAGGGAGCAGCCTATGTGACCAATACCAGCTGCCGTGCCAGACAGTTGGTGCTGGACGGCAAATTCTGCTTCGCAGACAGCCCCGCAGAGGTGGTTCTGGCGTTGGATTCCGCCATACGGGAACGGACACTGTTCGCCTTTGATCTGCGGGATCTGCGGTTTTTCGGCACCAGCTTGGCAGCGTATACGATTTCGGAAACGGCGGCACAGGGCGTGCTGCCCTGTCAGCTGACGCTGATCGCTCCCAACGCCCTGAGCCGTGTGACGGCGGAAACGGAAGGAGGCAGTACATGATACAGGTGGTGTTAATTACCAGAACCGGAAAGGCGTATCTTGCAAACGGCATTGCCGCCTTTACGCTGGACAAGGAAGCCTACACGCCCTACAGCCAGCTGACGGCGACGGTGTACGGGAATTTCAGCATACAGCAGTTCGCCGGCATCTATCGGGTACAGCTATTGCTGGACGGCACGGAACTGCACTTCGGGACAGTGGAAAGGTTCCGGCTGGTGCAGGAAAACGGCACCTCCTATGTGCGGTTTTCCTCCCACGGGCTGACGGCACTGCTGCTGCAAAATCAGCTGGAGCCGGGGCTGCACACTGCTATGTCGCTGGACAAGCTGATGCAGGATTTCGTGACATTTCCCAAGGAGATCACGTGGGAATCTGACACGGATACCAGCAACTATCTCTTTGTCAAAGAGGGCACCAGCATGTGGGACGGCGTAGCAAACCTGACCTACAAGCTTTGCGGGCGGTATCCCTTTGTGTACCATGCCAACGAAATTCGCATGCACCTGCCGGAAACATACCGGAATTTTTATGTGGGTGCAGACACACTGCTGGGCATGGGCATGACGGCAGACCAGTCCCGCATTTACAGCCGGTTTTCCATGGCAGATGCCGACGGCACCTATGGAAAATTTCAGGAGAACGACCCCAACGCCGCAGCACTGGAACTGGTGCGGACAAAACAGCTGCCGCTGGATCGGCAGTATCTCTACGACCCGCAGCAGGCTCTGGTGTTTCGGCGGAAATTTGCCGGACGGGGATTGGTTTCCTACTATTTCGACCGCATCGGAGCAGTGGCAGCAGATCTGGGCGACCGGATCACCTGCTCCGGCATTATTGAAAACGCTCCCATTACCCATATCCGCATGACCGGCAATCAGAACGGTGTGCGGACGAGGCTGGAAGCGTATCAGGACGAGTTTTATCCGGCATAAACGGGAATTTCCGGCAGAAACTGCCGGTTTCCATATAATAAAAACACATGCCGCATCAAGCGGCAGAAAGGGAAGGAATTTTATGTATCAGGATCTGAAACTGGAAAAGGGCATGTATCACATCACTGGCAAGAGCTTTTCAGAGGTACTGGAGGGCATGGACCCGTCTGGTGCGTATGCCGAAACACCCCTTGCCGGACTGGACGCGTATGAGCGTCAGCTGAAGCGTTTTGACATTCACGTCAGCGGTTCCCACTGTGACCGCGTGGAGAAGTTCTTCTCCACCACAGACAGTGCGGTGCTGTTTCCGGAGTTTATCCGCCGTGCCATTCGCAGCGGCATGGAACAGTCTGTGCTGTCTGATCTGGTGGCAGTGCACACCATTTCTCCCGCCGGAGAGTATCAGCCGGCAGTGCTGACGGACACTACCGCCTATACCACCAAGACCACACAGGGCAATGCCCTGCCCACTGCCTCCTATCTGGAAGCAGCAAACACCGTGCGACTGGACAAGTACGGCCGTTCCATTCACGCTTCCTATGAGGCAGTCCGCCGCCAGCGTCTGGACGCATTCAGTGCGATCCTCCGTGCCGTGGGCGTGCGTCTGTCCAACGGGCTGCTGGGACAGAGCATTTTGTGCATGAAGGAAACCAATGGTTCCCTGATCGACGTTGTCACAGACGGCAAGCTGACTTATGCTGATCTGGCGAAGCTGTACGGCGAATTCCGCAACTTCGACATGACCAAGGTGCTGGCGGCTCCGGCGGTGGCTGCGGAAATCATGGCAATGGAGCAGATGCAGGATATGGCTTCTGCACAGCCCAACACCATTTTGCTGCCCTTTGGTGCCCAGCTGCAAAAGTGTGCCGGCATGTCCGCAGATTACATCGTGGGACTGGACAACCGCTTTGCTCTGGAGATGATCACCACAGACGATGTGCTGCTGGAAACAGACAAGCTGATTGACAGCCAGCTGGACGTGATCACGGTTTCGATTCGTGCGGCGTTCCGCGTGATGCTGAGTGAAGCAGTACATGTGCTGAGCCTGTAAGTTTGTGGAAGCATTGTGCAAAAAGTCCGCTTGACGGCTTTGCACACAAGCTGACAGTACGTTTTCCACACAGCAGTGTGGAAAATAGGCTGCCGCATAAAAAATAGTTTTCCACAGGCAGTGTGGAAAATCAAGGAAACCGCTGTACGGGTGGGAGAAGTTTTTTCGCGGGAGGGTTTTCCACAGTGTGGAAAACAGTGCAGCAGAACAGGAGGAATAGATCTATGGATAATCAGGAACAGAATCCGTCCGGCACGGAACTGGAAGCCAAGCTGGAACAGCTGAACCGCTTTACGCGGCGTACCCTCACACAGGAGGAGGTATTCCTCTTTGATGTGCGGCTCTGTGACAATGAAATTGATCGGGACGGGGAACGCTTTTCGCTGGAGGCTCTGGAGCAGCTGAAAGCTTTGTTTGTGGGGAAAACCGGCATTTTTGACCACGATCCCAAGGGTGAAAATCAGACTGCACGAATCTATGCTGCGGAACTGGTACAGGAGCCGGAGCGTGTGACCTCTGCCGGCGAAGTGTACACATTTCTGAAAGGGCATGCCTACATGGTACGCACCGATGCCAATCGGGATCTGATTCGGGAAATTGACGGCGGCATCAAGAAGGAAGTGAGCATTTCCTGTGCTGCCGTATCGCAGACCTGCTCGGTCTGCGGCAGTGACCGCCGAAAGAATCCTTGTGCACACCGCGTGGGGCAGCTGTACGGGGAGAAACGCTGTCATGTGGTGCTGTCTGATGTGACAGATGCCTATGAGTGGAGTTTTGTGGCAGTGCCGGCACAGCGGGAGGCAGGGGTGACCAAGCAGTTCGGCATGGAAACCGACGGCGAACGCCGCTGCAAACAGCTGGAACAGCAGCTGCAAAACCGGAACGCTCTGCTGAACCGCGTGGAGAACAGCCTGCGGCAGGAAATTGTGCGGCTGCGGTTTCTGGTGGAGGGCAGTGCGGCACAAGATGCGGTTTCTGCTGCGGTGGAACGCATGTCGCTGGAGGAACTGCTGGGGTTTCAGGAAACGCTCCGCACCAAGCAAAAGCATCTCTGTCAGGCACAGCTGCGGACACCGGAGCCGCAGGAACAGAACGGGGCGTTTCGAATGGGATAAGACGGTGAAACTGAAAAAACTCCGGTCTGCCCCTTGACAAACCGGAAAAAAATGC
>NZ_KI260435.1:0-1649 GCF_000468015.1 Ruminococcus callidus ATCC 27760
AGGCAGATGCTCTCCCAGCTGAGCTAAGCTTCCATCATTTTTTTCTCAGCGTCGCATCTCTCAGCGACGTATATTATTATACACCATTCTGAGCGATTTGTCAAGGGTTTTTCGAAAATTTTTTCGAGGTTTTTAAAACAGAAAAAGCACCGAAAATGCGTCGCTTTTCCTGTTTCATTGAATCGTTTACAAAAAGTTAATATGTGATTTGCAGAAAAATTTGCTGCCGGACAGCCCGTTTTCCCCTGCCTTGAACAACACCCACAGACGTGAAAACCACACCCACATGCATATGCTGTTCCATGTTTCAAGCACGGAAACCAATACAACAAAACCGCCTGCACTCCAAAAAGTACAGGCGGTTTTTCTCTGGTGGAAACTATAGGGCTCGAACCTATGACCCTCTGCTTGTAAGGCAGATGCTCTCCCAGCTGAGCTAAGCTTCCATGATTCAGCGACGAAATTTATTATACCATATCTTTCGGCATCATGCAAGCTGATTTCGCAGGGTTTTCAAAAAATTCACATTTCGAAACTGACAAATAAAAACTGCCTGCACCGAGCCGGCACAGGCAGTCTATCATTCCATGAAATCGCGAAGCCGCAATTACATACCAGTTACGTTGAAAGTTACTTCAATGGTTGTCCAGTCGCCAATAGCAGACGGATCCAGAATGGTTGCAGAATAGTCGGACTTGTTTGCCAGATCAGCAATGTTGCCCTCTGCACTTCTTGCATCGCCCGGCATGCCGTCGTCCGGTACCCACTCGTTGAAAATGTTGGAACGAATATTGTTGTGCTTTACGCCGTTGATCTCGGTTTCTTCTGTATTGGTGAAGCTTTTCTTGGTCAGCGGGATCTCAGTACCGTCTACCTTGACAGCAGTTACATCGATCACTGCGTTCGGGGTAGCAGTTGCACCGTCCATGATCTGTACAGCCATGAATGCAGTGCCGTTTGCAATCAGGTCGCCGTTTACGTCGCCGGTTGCATCGTAACGGATCGCGTTGGTATCTACGGTAACGCTGACAGTGTATTCGCCGTTGCCGGTGATCGGAGCAACACCTGCATCATAGCACAGATAATCCGTATCGCTGCCGGTGTACTGGAGCCACCACTGACCGTCTGCCATGCTCAGATAAGCCTCGCCAGCCTGCGGAACGACAGCTTCTTCGAAGTCGCTGGTCTGTACCTGCTGCGGAGCAGAGCTTTCGTCTGCGGAAGCTTCTTCACTGGATTCCTCTGCTTCGCTGGATTCTTCAGCACTGGACTCTGCTTCGCTGCTGGAGTCCTTGGAGCTGTCGGAAGAACCGCCGCAGGCGGTGAACGCAGCAGTCATCATTGCAGATGCCAGCAGGAATGCCAGGATCTTTTTGGTCTTGAACATCATAATTTTCCTCATTTCCTTCAGTCGGAAAGTGCACAGGCACTTTCGAACGTTCTTCAAAATGCAGACAGATCCTGCAAAAGCAGAGGTCTGCTCAGTACTATGATACTAGATTTTTCACCAAGATGCAAGATGCTTTTTACACAAATTTCACCTGATAAAAGACCTCACAATTTGTGCAAATTCCCAGACATTCTGCAAACAGATCCGCTTTATACAGCGTTTCCCCTATGGCAATACCGTACAAAGATTGTGCGACAGA
>NZ_KI260435.1:1749-5850 GCF_000468015.1 Ruminococcus callidus ATCC 27760
CGCCAGACGCTCTTTGTGCGGTATTGCCCTATATAAAAGGTATCCCTGCGGGCACAAAAAAACAGCACGTGTTGTGCACACATGCTGTTGGTTCTGGAGCGAGCGACGAGAATCGAACTCGCAACCTCAGCTTGGGAAGCTGATGTTTTGCCACTAAACTACGCTCGCATCTGCCTTTCGGCAGTTCCGACAGGCGGCAGTTCCTGTACTTTCGCGGAGCAGAAAAATGGAGCTGGAAACGTGACTTGAACACGCGACCTGTGCATTACGAATGCACTGCTCTACCAACTGAGCTATTCCAGCACCGATTATACCGTGAGATCTCTCACGCAGGATTACCTATTTATTATACCACAAATTCTTGATTTGTCAAGAGGTTTCAAAAAAATTCTCTGAAAAATCAAAAAAACGATTGAAATCGCAGAAAAGATGTGCTATAATAATGAGGTACTGTAAAAGTGCTCGCTGACAAATGGTGCGGCGGAAAAAATTTCCGGTTCAGACTTTTGCACTTTTTCTGCAAAAATGCAAAAAAACGATTGAAATCGCAGAAAAGATGTGTTATAATAGGGTTAAATCCCATGACTTCGTAAAAAGGTAGGTAGCATTATGAAAAAGAAATCCAAATCCATTCTTGCCATTGTACTGGCGATTCTCCTCGTGATCGTGGTGGCAATCTCTCTGACCACGAACATTCTTTTTTCCCGAAAGGACACACCGAAGATTTTCGGGCACTACATCTATCTGATGGAATATGATACTATGGAAGCAGCAGCAGGGGCTGCCGTTGCCACCGGCACTTCCGGACAGGCTGCCGGCTCAGTCGATGACACCAGTGCTGCGGCTTCGATCCACCAGCACACTGCCGTGATCGCTTCCGCCTATAAAGAAACTGATCCGATTGCCAAGAACAACGCTGTTCTGTGCGTACTGGCTCCGGACGACGCTTCCAAGGACATCGACTCCGACCGCGTTGCTGTCCGCCGCATCTACAACATCGAACAGGACGAAACCGGCGTTCTGAAGTACTATCCCACTACCATGAAAGCAAGTGATGTGGGAACTGAGCCGCCTGTAACTGTAGACAGCATTCTCGGCAAGTGCTCCTACGAAAGCGGCGAACTGTATACATATGTAAAATTCGCCACCGGCGTTCCGGGAATCCTGATCCTGATGGTTCTCCCCAGCATCATTCTGGTCATCATGCTGATCGTCACCATTGTACGGGCAAGCATGGGACACGATGACGAATACACTTTTGAAGAAAACTATGACGAAGTTTACAGTGAAGATTCATACGATGACAGCGATTCTGCTTATGATGACGAAGAACTGGGCGGACGCTCTCCGCTGTACCGTCCATCTGAAGCGACCCAGAGCCGTTCCTTTGAGAAGAAGCGTTCTTCCATTGCGGAGAACTTCGAACGGAAACAGGTAAACCCTAACTCGCCGTACCAGAAGGCTCGTACCATGCAGTTCAAGGCACAGCATGATGTGCCGATCTACACCAATCCGGCAGATCAGCTCCCGCTGGACGGTTCTGCACCGGCAGCCGGCAGCAACACTACCGCCTATGAGGGCACACATGCTGCAAGCACTTCCAACACTGCAACATTCGGCAGCTACAGCAGCAACACCTACAGCACCCCGCCGATCACAGATGAAACACCTGTCGCACCGGCACAGCCGGAAGCTCCGGTTTCCACTTACCGCGGCAGCCACGAAGCAAGCTCTCCGGAGGAAGCACGGAATCTGGGCGATACCCCGTTCCGCAGCAGCCGTGCATCTGCACCGGCTCCCGCACCGAAGCCTGCTGCACCGTCTGTTTCCAAGAACAAGGAAGACCGCATTGCAAGTGCTTCTGTAGACGAACTGCTGGCAATGATCGAAGACGAAAAGAAAAAGCTGTAATCAGTTACAGCATCATCGAAAAGAAAACGGAGAGGGCGAAATGCTCTCTCCGTTTTTTTATATAGGAAACACTGCATAAAGCCCGCCTGACGGTTTTGCACGCAATCTGCTTGCAGTGTTTCCTATATCCTGTTCCTTTCGGTTATCCCAGTTCGTCCTCCAGCAGGATCATCTGCTCCATGGTTTCGTCCATCTGCACCCGCAGTTCCTCCATACGCTGGCACTTTTCCTGCATCAGCTGATAGTCGCTGCAAACGGCTTCGTCGGTCAGTTCCGCTGTCAGGGTGTCCAGTTCCTCCTGCATCTTGTCCAGCTGCTGTTCCAGACTCCGCAGGTCGGCACGCATTTTCGCCTGCTGGGCACGCTGTTTCTTGGAACGGTACGCCGGCTTCTCCGCCGGTTTTTCCTTGTCAGCAGCCGATCTTTCCGCAGGGGTTTCCTCCGGTTCCGGCTGTTTCTGCTGTGCCTCCAGCCACTTGCTGAAGCCACCCTGATAGGTCGTTGCCCCGTCAGCTTTCAGTTCCAGAATGTGGTCTGCCACCTTGTCCAGCAGGTACCGGTCATGGGACACAAACAGCAGCGTCCCCGCAAAGGACTGCATGGCTTCCTCGATGACTTCTTTCATGGCAATGTCCAGGTGGTTGGTGGGTTCGTCCAGAATCAGCACGTTGCCATGCTCCAGCATCATCACCGCGAAGCAGACCTTTGCACGCTCGCCGCCGGAGAGTACGCCCACCGGCTTGAACACGTTTTCCCCTGTCAGGCGTACCTGCCCCAGCAGATTCCGCACTTCCAGATCTGTCCATGACGGCACGCGGTCATGAATTTCCTGCATCACCGATTTTGTGGGGTGCAGGTTGGTGCTCTCCTGTTCGAAGTAGGAGATCTTGACATTGCTGGTCCAGCGGACTTTCCCCTGATGCGGCAGCTTGTTCTGCAAGATTTTCAGCAGCGTGGACTTGCCAATGCCGTTATCTCCGATAATGCCCCACTTTTCGCCGCGGCGAACTTCAAAGGACACGTCCGGCAGCAGCGTTTTCCGTTCTGTCCCCTCGCCCACGGAAATATCAACGTCCTGCACTTTCAGCACTTCCTGCGGCGGATCCATTTCATACGTAAATTCCACCCGTGCCTGCTTGCGGGAAACCAGCGGCTTTTCAATGCGTTCCATTTTTTCCAGCTGCTTCACGCGGCTCTGGGCGGACTTTGCCGTCGAAGCACGGGTGAGGTTGCGGGCAACGTAGTCCTCCAGCTTGGCGATTTCCTTTTGCTGCATCTCGTACTCTTTCCACTGCCGTGCCACAGCCGCTTCTTTCAGCTGGGTGAAAGTGGTGTAGTTGCCCTTGTACCGCGTCAGTCTGCCCCGCTCGATCTCACAGACGCTGGTGCACAGCCGGTCGAGAAAATAGCGGTCATGGGATACCAGCAGCAGTGCTCCCTGATAATCCTTGAGGTAATCCTCCAGCCACATAACGGTCTTAAAATCCAAGTGGTTGGTAGGCTCGTCCAGAATCAGCAGATTCGGTTCCTCCAGCAGTAGCCGTGCAATGGCAAGCCGTGTTTTTTCGCCGCCGCTGAAACCGGAGATGATGCGGGAATAGGTTTCCTGTGTGAAACCCATACCGTTCAGCACCGTGCGGATCTTCACGTCGATCTGATAGCCGCCGTTGTTTTCGAACCAGGTTTGCAGGCGGTGATATTCCTCCGCACCGGCCATGTCACCGGACTGCATGGCTTCTTCCAGCTGGTGCATTCGCTCCTGCGTTTCCAGCAGCGGACGAAACACGCTCCGCATCTCCTCCCAGACGGTGCTTTCCCGATCCAGTCCGCCCATCTGTTCCAGATAGCCGATGCTGGTCTTGGCGGATCTGGCAATTTCGCCGTCCCCCTCCACCAGATGATCCGGCAGTTCCTGTTCCGTGAGGATCCGCAGCAGCGTGGACTTGCCGCAGCCATTTACGCCCACAAGCCCGATGCGGTCGTGGTCTTCCACCGTCAGTGAAACGTGGGAGAGCACCTGATTGCCGTTATAAAATTTATTGATGTCTGTCATACGCAGCAGCATACTGTTTTCTCCTTTATCCGAAAAGTTCGTAATCTTTTTTATTGTAGCATATTTCCGGAAAAATTACAACTGGTTTTTTGGAAACATCTCGCGGAAATCAATTTTCATGATAGCCTCCCCTGAAA
>NZ_KI260436.1 GCF_000468015.1 Ruminococcus callidus ATCC 27760
TGTCGCACAATCTTTGTGCGGTATTGCCTTGATTATAGCATTGCCTGTGGGAAATGTCAAGGGTGGATCCGATTCTCACAAATTTTCACCAGCAGGAATTCTCTCGTGCGGCAAGCCGTCTGAAAAAACAGGTCACCGGAATATGCCGATGACCTGTTTCCTTTAGTCTTCCAGTTGTTTCCCCAGAAACTGCGAAGCCGCCTGAATCAAACTCTTCTGGGTTTCGTTCAGTGCGGCGTGCTCGTCGTTTTCCAGAAATGCCACGGCTCCGGTCACATCACCGGCGGAGAGAATGGGCATGCATGCCACAGCCGCCTTTTCCATGCCCTCTGCGGGTAGAAATTCCGGCTCGCCGGCATCGGAAAAGTATTGCCGCCGCTGCTCCATAAGTTCTTCCAGTTCCGGTGAAACCCGTCGGGCGTTCCACTCCTTTTTGGCGGCTCCGGATACCGAAACGACATGGTCGCGGTCGAACACTGCCACGGGACACCCTGCCAGTCGGTGCATGATCTCTGCCACCTGTGCCGCACTCTCTCCCATTTCTCCGATGGGAGAGTACTTCTTGAAGATGACTTCGCCGTCACTGCTGGTGTAGATCTCCAGCGGGTCGCCCTCCCGAATCCGCATGGTGCGGCGAATCTCCTTCGGGATCACAACACGCCCCAGATCGTCGATTCGCCGGACAATTCCAGTTGCTTTCATATCTCAAAAATCCTCCTTGCTCGGGACAGCACTGCCCCGACAATCTCGCATGCTGCTGCGGTGTTGCCGCAAAGCTATTGTCTGCAAAATCGGAAGATTTATACATCAATGGCAAATATCGTGCCTGTCAAGGCAATACCGCACAAAAATTGTGCGACAGATGCGTCGTCAAAATTTTTTTGCAAAACCTCTTGACAAGAGAGAACGGATATGGTATACTTAACGTGTTGCATGAGAGATACAACACCTAAAACGCATGCAACACAAGCTTGGGAATATGAAGGAGATGCTGCAAGCAGATTGCGTGCAGTGTTTCCCGAAAAATAACAGGAGAACGGAGGTTTTGCCATGTTCCAGATCGACGCGATGTCGCGGGAACCAGTTTATGAACAGATCATTCATCAGATGGAACAGTTTATTCTGACGGACGTGTTACAGCCTGAGGCACAGATCCCATCGGTGCGGAGCGTTTCGATGACCAATTCGATCAATCCGCGAACGATTCTGAAAGCCTATACTGAACTGGATGCCCGAGGGCTGATCCAGTCTGTTCCCGGAAAAGGCTACTATGTCTGTGCAGATGCCCAGCAGAAGCTGCTGGAGAAAGGGAGAGAGAAGATGAAAGACCTGACGGAGATGCTGACGGCACTGGCGATGGCTGGTGTGACGAAAGAGGAGATCACTGCCTGTGTGGAGCAGGCGTTTACTGAGGCGAAAGAATTGCAGAAAGGGGGCAGTCAGGCATGATCGAGATCAAGAATCTCACAAAACGGTTTCAGGATTTCACCGCACTGGAAAATGTCACCTGTACCATCGGCTCCGGCTGTATTTATGGTATGGTCGGCTCTAATGGTGCCGGAAAATCCACGTTCTTGCGGACACTCACCGGTGTGTATCAGCCGGACGGCGGTGAAATCCGCATCGACGGCGAACCGGTCTGGGATAATCCTGCTGTGAAACGCCGCATTGCCTATGTGCCGGACGAACTCTATTTTCTGGCAGGGGCAAATCTGAACCGCATGGAACGCATGTACCGGAATCTGTATCCGGATTTTGACAGAGATCGTTTCGAAAAACTCCGCAGCCATTTGCAGCTGCCGCGGAACAAGTCGCTGGGACAGTTCTCCAAGGGCATGCGGCGGCAGGCGGCAACCATTCTGGCACTGTCCTGCCGTCCGGATTATCTGTTCTTCGACGAAACCTTTGACGGATTGGATCCGGTAATGCGGAACTTTGTGAAAAAGCTGATCTGCGAGGACGTGCTGGAACGGGGAGCCTCGGCGATCATCACCTCCCACTCCCTGCGGGAACTGGAGGACATCTGTGACCAGCTGGCACTGCTCCATAAGGGCGGTCTGGTGCTGGAAAGCGACATCGAGAACCTGAAAACTTCTCAGTTCAAGATTCAGATCGCGTTCCGCGGCGAGTACGACAAGAGCAAGTTCCAGGGGATTCAGGTTTCCCATTATGAGAAGAGCGGCAGCGTTGCCAATCTGATTGTCAGCGGCGACCGCGACGAGATCGTGCAGAAGCTGCGGGCAATGGAACCGATTCTGCTGGACGTACTTCCGCTGACACTGGAAGAAGTCTTTACATATGAAATGGAAACGCTGGGCTATACGTTCCAGATCGATGACCTGTTAGAGGAGGAGAGCGAACATGCAAAATCTTGAACATCGGTATGCCGGAAGACAGGATCGGCAGGAAGCTCGCCAGCAGCTGTTGGGTTCGCTGGCTCTGCTGCTGGTGGTATTGGGACTGGCTGCGGTTTGTGCCGTGGCGTATTTTCACGCAAGGGGAGGATTTATCAGATGAAACAAAAGAAGATGCACTTTTCCCTGCGGCTGCTGTGGGAAGGCTTTCAGCAGTGCAAGATGATCGGGATCTTCAGTGCTGTGATCGTGGTGCTGGGTGCCGTTCTGGAGCCGGTTGCCCAGGCGATCAGCTTGAGCAGCAGCCCTCATTATACCAAAGTCGTCTATGAAGCGTGGGCCATCAATGTGACGCTGCTTGTGGTGCTGCTGGCGGCACCGCTGATGACACTGATGCTGTTCCACTTTCTGGATAATCGGGCGGCATCAGACTTGTACCACGCGTTGCCCCATAAACGGATCACCCTGTACTTGAGTTATGCCGGAGCCGTGCTGCTGTGGGTAGTCCTGCTGCTGGTGCTGGGCACGCTGACTTCTGTCATCACCTGTGGATTTACACACAAGTACATCACTCTGCTGATGGACAGCCTGCTGCCCTTTGCGGCGAGCCTGTTCTGCATGAGTTTTCTGCTGGTTGCCGGTGTGCTGGTTTCCATGAGCATTACCGGTACTGTTTTCACGAACCTGCTGTTTGCCGGAATCCTGCTTTTTTTGCCGCGGCTCTGTGTACTGGCGTTGCAGTCGTCTATGGTGAATGCCCTGCCGTTTCTGTCGGATTCTGCGGGAACGGGATTTTTCCGGAATGCCAATAACCTGTTGTTCTCTGGTGTCAACGTGGTATTTTCCATGTCCGAAAACGACGGAACGAGCATAGAAACTGTCTTTTCTCCCAGCTGGCAGGCATATCTGTACACGTTCCTGCTGGGGCTGTTGTATTTTGCGATCGCGGCGTTCTTGTTCCACCGCCGTCGCAGTGAGGCTGCCGGACAGTCTGCTCCCAGCCGTCTGCTCCAGCACATCTACCGCATTGTGGTGACCATGGTGATCTGTATCTTTATCGTTTGTGTGATGTTCAGCGAAATGACTACCGGTATGATGCGGGACGAATGGTTTGCGTTCCTGGTGCTCTATCTGGTGGCAGCACTGGTGTACTTTGCCTACGAACTGATTACCACGAAGAAGTGGAAAAACCTGCTGACGGCACTGCCGGGGCTGGGCATTGTGGCACTGCTGAATGTGGGGATCCTGCTGGGCATGCATGCGGTGGAAAAACACATCGTGGCACAGCGTCCGGCAATGCAGGAGATCGAAAGCGTGTCATTTTGCAGCACAGACGGCACGGACTATATTTCCGGCAGCAGCTATCTGAACTATCGGGATTATATCAACCTGATGAGCCGTGACATTGCGATCACCGACCCCACTGCCGTGACACTGGTGTCCTACTATCTGGATGAAAACCTGAAAACGTGGGAAGAAGGCGGGAGCAATGCTTATCAGAGCAAGTATTACACCGAAAGTGACTATTCCTATTGTGCTTATCACGTGATTATCCGCACGAAAGACCAGACACTTTGCCGGCTGATCTATGTGCCTGTTTCCGAAACGGAAAAGCTGCTGGATGCATTGCAGACCAATGCGGACTATGTGGACGCATGGCGAAATCCGCCGCAGGAACTCAAGGGCACTGCAGCATTCCGCGACCAGGTGGGTTCCTGCTATCTGAGTACAGAGCAGGCAGAGGAGCTGTTGCAGACCTATCGGGAGGAATTGCAGTCAGCAGACTTTGAAACCCTGTATCAGACAATGCAGAACGGCAGTACTGACGATACATGGGTGAGCGACATCGATTACACATTCCGTAAAAACGGAAGATCATACACGCTGGATTGCATGATCTATCAGAATCTGACACCGGAAACGACAAAGAAATTCTACGAAATGCTCTATGCGGCACAAAAGGACGATCTGGCAATGCTGTCGGAACTGACCAAGAGTGATAAGAATGTTTCCGTCAACATGAATGTTTACGGCGGTTCTTCCGATTCGGCTTACAGCGGTCACTATGCCTATGCTTCTGACTGCCAGCCGTTGAACCAGAGCGAATCTTTACAGCTGCTCATGCAGTATGCGATTCTGGATAGACCGATGCAGGCAGGGGAGTCCTATGTGGAACTTTACCTGTGGTCGGAGGACGGTCTGACAGATCAGGGCAATGCGATTGATCTGCAAATTCCTATTAAGGATTCGTTCTTCGATGATCCCCAGACTGAGGAACTGTTCAGCGTTGAAAATTACAACGAATACGATATTTCCGATGCGGAACTTGGCGATTATGATGCTGTCGAAGCAGTTGGTTAAATCCTGACATCTTCATGTGGATTCTGCCTGTTCCATGAGGGCAGATTCCCACTTCTTCCTTACGGAAACACGGAATAAAGCCCGCCTTACGGCTTTGTACGCAATCTGCTTGCAGATTTTCC
>NZ_KI260437.1:0-3858 GCF_000468015.1 Ruminococcus callidus ATCC 27760
CATCCAATGGGTCACATCTATTGACAACGCAGATTTTTTCAAAAAATATTTCTTTTTCCAAAAAATCGACAAGCTTATCACTGCCAACATACTCTTTGCCGGAAACGATGCGGAGTTTTCCGCTGGGAAAAGTCAATGTGTAGACAGCACCTTTTTGTTGAACCGAAATCAGTTCTGCCCAGCGGTAGACCTGCTTTTTCCCGAAAATGCCGTGCTTTTCCACAAATGTATCTGTGTAAAAGATGCGGTAATTGCGTCTGAACAGCATGCAGAAAATACCCGAAAGGCTGATGAGCAGAAACAGGACACCGCAAGTGAAAGAATCCCAATCCGTCATGCCGTCAGCCCAAATAACAATGCTGAGAACGCCAAACGCCGCAAAACAGATAAACCAGATGCCTCCGGCAATACTGAAAGCTTTAGAAACTCTCACGCATTTCCGATAAGAATTTTCTTCGTTTTCTCTGTCGATATATTTGTTTGTCCATTTGTCAAACAGCTTCGACAACAGTGCAGAAATGGCGTGGGAAAACAGAGAGATCATTGGACACCTCCCAGCGAAGCGAAATATGCACGGAACGCCGCCGGAGAAAAAGCAGCGTTGGTTTCCAGCTGCCATTCCAGTTCTTCCAGATTGTTCTCGTCATATTCGATTTCCTTAACGAAAAGCTGCCAGATTCGCAGCCGCTGTTCTGCGGTATGAAATCCCAGCCGTCTGCTGTATAAGAGCACCACGCACACAGAAAACGCCGCCATTTGCAACGGTAAAATTTCTGCTTCTGGAGTTTCGGCATATGCCGCACGGAGATAATACCGGTATAGCATATCCATTGTAAACAGCCGAATTTCTTGATCCAGTGCAGGCGTGTATGCCAAAAGATTTTCCGGTTCCGGTGCATTTGCAGCCTGTTCCAGCATCTGCTTCCAGTCCGAAGTCAGCACTTCACAGGATCGCAAAAAGGACAAAACAGATTCTTCCATGCAGGGAACAGCCGCCGGTTCCTGCGAAACACCTGCCCATTGTTCCGCAAGTGTCAGACAGGCGGACAGCTGTGCACAGGCAGAAGCAGAATCGTCCTGTAACCGAAAAAATAATGCTTGTCGTTGTTCTTGTAACCGCCGCATGTTCGCCGCTGCATATTCCGGCGGTTCCTCTGTCATTGCCGGAGAACTGCGTTCTGTCAGCTGCCACTGCTTCGGTGTCATCGAAAACAGCAGCCTTGCCGCTTCCGGACAGGCGGGGGAGATGTCAAACTCGATAAAATCCCCGTAGTCCTGCGTGATGCGGGGGAACAGCCGGCAAGTTTCGCACAGGGCATCTTCTCCCAATTCCCCGTGAATATCGCAAAGCTGCTGTGCATTCCAAAAAGGACAGCGACTGTTGTGTTCCTGAAAAACGATGTCACCGTCTGCATCGGTAATCATTGCCTGCCGCAGCCGTTCTCCCAGCGTGCCGGAAACAGAACGGTATCTCTCCGCAGATGCCGTGTCCACAACGATTTCCCATTCCTTGCAGCAGCTGTCCGGACAGGCTCCGGCAATGCAGTGAAACGCCGCATAATGGGACGGGTAGATTTCTCTCATAACACATTCCTCCTGATAAAGGCATTATAGCACGTGGCAATTGCCTTTGTCAAGGCAACACCGCACAAAGATTGTGCGACAGATGCGTCGTCAAATTTTTCGTCAGATGAAACAAAAAGCGAGTGAATACTTGATGTATTCACGAGCATTTTTGTGAAATATGAGAGGAAATTTGCAAGCAGATGGCGTGCAAAGTCGCCAGACGGGCTTTGTGCGGTGTTGCCTCAACTGTCCAGACAACACAAAAGGCACTATGCTTCTGCACAGTGCCTTTTTGTCGTTAGATTATAAAATATTTATGCGTTTTCCAGAGACATCTGACGCAGACGGGACAGATCCAGACCGTTTACTGCTTCGTCCGTGTTTACATCTGCACAATTGTAAGCCTCTTTTGTCAGAGTGACTTCACCCAGCAGGTACTTTTGCAGCAGAACAACGTCTACAACAGTGACTTTATTATCCAGATTGACATCACCCGGCAGATGCTGATCTGGCTTTTCCGGAACGTCGGGGTCAGTTACCAGTTCAGCAGCTGCGATTGAAGAGATCTGATAAATAGTCATATTCACACCGGCACGGGCAAACAGATGTGCAGCTGTGCTCAGATCGCTGCCCCAAGCCTTTGTGATCGCTTCGTGAGAATAGTAAGCGATACCAGCTTCCTCGTCAATGTCATACGCGTTGATTTCTGTCCAGTTGCCCCAGCTGTCGTTGCACAGTGCCAGAATCGGAGCCGCACCGCCGGTATAGCGAATGGCAATTTCGCGGTTCTCGGAAATCTGCTCTGCCGTGATATTCAGTCCCGGTGTGCAGTTGCCGCCATTGCCGTCCGAAGCGTCCAGGACCAGACCGCTGGCATTCTCATAAATGTTGTCGCCGCTGTTGATGTCTGCATGTTTCCATGTAGGCAGGTGGCTTTCGCTGCCCCAGACAATGCTGTTGTCCTGCATCACAGTCATCATAGCATCAACAACCGGTTCAGAAGCCTCATACCAAGTGTTGTTGCTGCGGTCTACATAGCCGTGAGCCTCTGAAGCAGATGTGGAATTGGTGATAGCATTGTTGTCCCAAAGCACGCAGGGAATTCCCAGCTTTTTCGTCCATGTCAGATAATAGGTTGCCCAGTCGCATCTTGCGGCAGTATTGTTAAAGTTGGAAGCACTGAATTCGCCCAGTACCACCGGAATATCCTTGTCTGTGAAATAGTACCGGATGTCAGAGAACAGCGTATCCAGATCACTCTGATAGTTGCCGGAGAAAGTGGTGTGGTCACCATCGCCCATGGCAAATGCATAAGGGGTGTACGCATGGAGCGAAACTGCCACATAGTCATCGTCCGGCACGTCCAGAGCAGAGTAGGAACTTGCGTATGCCGAAGCGGCATAGGACGGGATCATCAGCAGACGGGTGTTCTGATAAGGAGAATCAATGGAACGTACCGTTTCCACGAAATCGTTGTCCAGCTTGTTGACTACTTCATAGCATTCCGCGTTGCCCTGCCATTCGTAGGAAGCTCCGGTCTGTCGCGGTTCGTTCATGCCCTCGAAGATCAGATGCTGGTCGTAATCCTTGAAGTAGGTGGCGATCTGTACCCACATCTGCTTCAGCCGTTCGGACATTTCCTCATAAGCAGTGGGAAAGTCAGAACGATTGATCCACTCCTCGTGGTGCAGATTCAGAATGACATACATATCCTGATTATAGGCGTAGTCCACTACTTCCTTGACACGCTGCAACCACTGCTCGCTGATTGTGTAAACAGGCTTGCCGTTTTCGTCAGTAGTCGTTGTGACATTCTGATACCATGTGGTGGGAACACGAATGGTGTTGAATCCCTTTGCCTTGACGGTGTCGATCAGTTCCTGCGTAACTCTGGGATTGCCCCAGCTGGTTTCACCGCTGTATCCGGTGGAATCCAGAGAGTTGCCAATGTTCCAGCCGATCGTCATGTTTTCCGTAATATCATCGGCGGTCATGGTTCCCTCAGCGGAAGCGGTTGTCTGGAAAAATGTCATGCCGGAAAGCAGCATGACTGCGGCAGTACCGGCAGCAAATAACTTGCGAAACTGAAATAGCATAGTTTTCCTCCTTGGAACGTGTTCTTTTCACACATCATTTTTCATCAAACGAAATGCCGGAAAAACGGCATATTTTCTTTTATTATATCATGAAGGAATGGAAAAGTCAATAGATTTTGATTCACTTTCACAATTTTTTCTGTACAAATTTGCAGTAGCATTCTTAGGGCAATACCGCACAAAGATTGTGCGACAG
>NZ_KI260437.1:3958-14610 GCF_000468015.1 Ruminococcus callidus ATCC 27760
GCCAGACGCTCTTTGTGCGGTATTGCCTTAGCGAATATTGACAAAAGCACCGGACGAAATCGCTCCGTCCGGTGCTTTTGCGGAATGTTCTTTTTGAATATGTTCCTGTTGGCAGCTGCTACAGTTCACGATCAAACAAGAATTGAAACAGCACAGGCGTAATGGCAGGATAGGTCAGATTGTCAGGCAGCGAGGAGAACGCCTTTCGTTCTGCCATTTCACTTTCGGGAATGTCGGAAAATTGCCGAATCACCGCATGGAATACAACGCCGTTGGCACCATGCAGAGTATTTTCGTCCCAGGCACGATAATCGCAAATTGGTTCGATGTCAAAATCTACGGCACCAGACTCCTCAAACAGCTCTCGTTTTGCTGCTTCCAGCGGTGTTTCTCCGGCTTCAATATGACCGCCCTGCGTTTCCCATGTGGTTCGTTCCTTGTGCCGGCTCAAAATCATTTTTCCATGGCTCTCGGAAAGGATGACCACATACTTGTAATTTTTCAGAGCATTTATCTCGTAGGTCTTACAACGCATAATCAGCTTTGATTTTCCTTTTCGATCAGATAATCGCCGCAGTACATCTTCCGCAGCTTCGGCTTCTCGATTTTGCCGGTCGCGTTGCGGGGAACCGGTGCGAAAATGATTTTCCGCGGTCGTTTATAGCGGGGCATGCCCATGCAGAATTCGTTAACTTCCGCCTCGGTGCATTCCACGCCCTGCTTTAGTTCCACAATTGCCGCAGCAATTTCGCCCAGCCGCTTGTCCGGCAGTCCGATCACAGCCACGTCCTTGATCTTGTCAAACTTGCTCATAAAGTTTTCGATCTCTACCGGATAAATATTTTCGCCGCCGCTGATAACCACGTCTTTTTTCCGGTCTACAAGGAAGTAGAATCCGTCCTCGTCCTGCCGTGCCATGTCACCGGTCCAGAGCCAGCCGTCGTGCAGAACTTCCGCGGTCGCTTCGGGATTGTTGTAGTAGCATTTCATAACGCCGGGACCCTTGACTGCCAATTCGCCGACTTCACCCTGTGCCACCGGTTCTCCGTTTTCGTCAATGATCCGGACTTCCCAGCCATAGCCCGGAATGCCAATTGCTCCTACCTTATGAATATTTTCCAGTCCCAGATGCACGCAGCCCGGACCAATGGATTCGCTCAGACCATAGTTGGTGTCGTACATATGATTCGGGAAATATTCTTTCCAGCGTTTGATCAGACTCTGGGGGACAGGCTGTGCACCGATATGCATCAGCCGCCACTGGGAGAGTTCATAGTTTTCCAGACGGACAGAGCCGTTGTCCAATGCTTCCAGAATGTCCAGTGCCCACGGCACCAGCAGCCAGACAATGGTACACTTTTCACGGGAAATAGTTTCCAGAATGGTTTCCGGATTGACTCCTTTCAGAAGCACTGCACGTCCGCCGGTGAGCAGGCTGCCGAACCAGTGCATCTTGGCACCGGTGTGATACAGCGGCGGAATACACAGAAAGACATCGTCCTTGGTCTGGTGATGATGATTCTGCTCTACCTTGCAGGCGTGCATCAGGCTTTCGTGGTTGTGAAGAATTGCTTTCGGGAAACCAGTCGTACCGGAGGAGAAATAAATGGCAGCGTCGTCCTCATCTGTTAGCGGTACTCCGGGGGAGATGCTGGCACAGTTGGAGGTCAGCTTGTCATAGTCCTCTGCAAACGAGGGGCAGTCGCCGCCGACATAAAAGAGGATTCGCTTCTTGCTGATCGATTCTGCAATGGTTTCAATTCGTCCGATAAATTCCGGACCAAACACCAGTACATCGGCTTCTGCAAGGTCCAGACAATATTCGATTTCTTCCGCACTGTACCGGAAATTCATGGGCACTGCCAGAGCACCGGTTTTCAGCGTGCCGAAATAAATGGGCAGCCACTCCAAACAGTTCATCAGCAGAATTGCCACCTTGTCGCCCTTTTTCACGCCGCGGCTCATGAGCAGCTGTGCAAAACGGTTTGCCTTTTCGTCAAAGACATGCCATGTGATTTCCCGACGATACCAGAAAGACGAGGTAGGCTGGATCAGGTCGTAGTCCTTCCAGAGCACCCGTCGTGTTTCCTGTACCTGCGGATTTACTTCTACCAGTGCCACATCATTGCCGTACTTTCTGGCGTTTTCTTCCAATAATTCTGTGATCGGCATATTCGTTACTCCTGTCCTTGTTCTGTATGGTTTCCGTTATATGCATAGCCAGTGAGAAATGCCTTCTGGTTGATGTCAATGGTTTTCGGCGGCACAGTATCTGCAATGACCTGTAACCATTCTTCTTTGGAGAAGTGCATGTGCTGTGCAGCTACGCCCAGAATGATCGTGTTGAATACCCGTGCATTGCCCAGCTTCAGAGCCTCGGCGGTAGCATCTACTGCCAGCACATTGTATTTTTTGCTCAGCTCCTCCAGAATGTGTTCCGGATACTCTGCGGCACCGATCACCACCGGCATCGGATCAATGCGGGTGTCGTTTACGATAATGGCACCGCCCTTTTTCAGGAAGTGTGCATACCGCAGTGCTTCCAGCCGTTCAAAAGCGATCAGAATGTCTGCCTGTCCTTCTTCTACGATCGGTTCTGCCACAGATTCGCCGTAGCGGACAAATGTTACTACGCTGCCGCCACGCTGTGCCATGCCATGCACTTCCGAAAGCTTTACATCATAGCCGCCAGTCAGTGCAATCTTTCCCAGCACGCGGCTGGTCAGCAGGGTGCCCTGTCCGCCGACACCTACGATCATAATATTGATAGTCTGCATCATGCCTTGCCTCCTTTTTCCCGCGGGATCAGTTCGATTGCGTGGAACTTGCACCGTTTTGCACAGAGTTCACAGCCGTTGCACATCGCCGCATCGATTTTCGGAATGCCGTTTGCCTGTTTGACCATTGCAGGGCAGCCCGGGACCAGACACTGTCCGCACTTCTTGCAGGCATCTTCATGGAGAATGCACTTGCCCTTCGGAACAAATTCTTTCAGCAGGGCACAGGGGGACTTGGTGATGATAACAGACAAAGCGTCCCGCTGGGTTTCCTGTTTCAGCAGCTTTTCCAGCCCCTCAATGTCGAACGCATCGATTTCATAGACGTGTTCAATGCCCATTGCCTTGCAGAGGTGATAGATGTTGATCGCATAGGTCAGTTCACCCTGCAAGGTCTTGCCGGTAGCGGCGTGATCCTGATGTCCCGTCATACCAGTAGTGGAGTTGTCCAGAATGATGACCGTTCCGGTTGCTTTGTTGTACACCATGTTCATCAAAGAGTTGACACCGGTGTGCAGGAACGTAGAGTCGCCGATCAGTGCCACCCAGTTTTTCACATAGTCCTTGCCCTTGGCTTTTTCAATTCCGTGGAGAGTGGAAATGCTTGCACCCATGCACACGTTAAAGTCCATAACACCCAGCGGCGGAACGGCTCCCAGTGTATAGCAGCCGATGTCGCCGGCACCGTGCAGTTTCAGCTTTTTCATTACAGAAAAGACGCTGCGGTGCGGACATCCGGGGCAGAGGATCGGCGGACGGTTCGGAGCCTGTGCCGGCGGTGTCAGCTGGACATCCTCATGCAGAATGGCTTTCCGCAGCATATTGGCACTGTACTCACCCTGTACTGTAAAGATCTCCTTGCCGATTACCGGAATACCCCAAGAACGAACTTGTTCTTCGATGACCGGTTCCAGTTCTTCTACAATGTACAGTGTTTCCACATTGGCAGCAAATTCTTCGATCAGCTTTTTCGGCAGCGGGTGTACCAGACCAAGCTTCAGCACAGATGTGTCCGGCAGGGCTTCCCGTACATACTGATAGGGGATACCGCTGGTGATGATACCAATTTTCTTGTCGCGGTATTCCACACGGTTGATGTCAAAGTGACAAGCATCTTCCGCCATCTGCTTCAGCCGCTGTTCCACGATCACGTGCCGTTTCTTCGCATTCGCCGGCATCAGTACATTTTTCTCGATGTTCTTTTCATAGGGCTTGTCCGGTACGTTTTCCCGTTCCTCCGGATGTACTACACCCTGTGAATGGGACAGACGAGTGGTAGTGCGGACAATGACCGGCGTGTCATATTTTTCACTGTATGTAAACGCAAGCTTGGTGAAAATGCGGGCTTCTTCGCTGTCGGAAGGCTCCAGCACCGGAACCATTGCCGCACGTGCAACCATGCGGGTGTCCTGCTCGTTCTGGGAACTGTAAATGCCGGGGTCGTCCGCAGCAACCAGTACCAGACCGCCGTTTACGCCGGCATAGGAAATCGAATACAGCGGGTCGGAAGCTACATTGACACCGACCAGTTTCATAGAAGCCATTGCCCGTGCACCGGCGATAGAGGCACCGATTGCCACTTCCATAGCCACCTTTTCATTGGGTGACCATTCTGCATAGACTTCCGGATATTTTGCGATACATTCGCTTATTTCAGTGCTCGGCGTACCCGGATAGGCAGCAGAAACCTTGACACCAGCTTCATAGGCTCCCTGTGCAATGGCGGCATTGCCAAGCATGATTTTTGAATTCTTCAACAGATTTTCCCTTCTTTCGAATGATTTCTGCCATACAGGCTGTAAAGCAGACAAGAAACCCGCCTTTTGAGAAAAAGACAGGTCGTTCAAAGCAGCACTATCTTTACAATAAGTAAGTAGTATAATAAATAAGTAGTGCAGCCTTTTCTATTGTAATACATTTTCGAAAAAATCACAAGGCTTTTTTCGACTTTTGGTGATTTTGCATATCTCCGGCAAAGTTTCTTGTACATTTTCACAAAAAGTAAAAAGCCCGAAAACACCAAACGGCATTTTCAGGCTTTCCGGAAACACGCTCTGTTTCGGGATTATTCAAAGGAATCCAGATCGATGCCAGCCAGCAGGTCTTTCAGTGCAGCCAGTTCGTCGGCGGTCAGTGTCACGCCTTTTCCCATTCTGCTGTGATCCGGAGCCCAGTCACGAATATCGTACTTCGGTTCCTTTTCGTTCCAGCTGATCAGGTTGACTTCCTTGCTCCAGCCTCTTGCATTTTCACCCAGAGTACCCAGATTCTCTACGATTTCATATTTCAGTTCTGCCATAATAAAAACACTCCTTGAAAAAATTTGATGCAGGTGTTGCCTGAAGCGTGCACGTGCCTACACGCACACGCTGCATCTCGAATACCTATTATACAAGATGCGTTCCGAAAATGCAACACCCCGCCGCCGGCTTTTTTGGAAATTGGAACTTTCACTAAAAACATTAAGCTTATTTCAAGCAACATACGTTATAATGACAACAACATCAAGCGAAAACAGCCATTTCGCACAGAAGGGAGGAAACCTGTACCGGAAAACCTGATTCCGGCAGCAGGATATATATGGGTGCAATTCAGACATTCGCACGAAAGGAAATCAAGTTTTTACTGACAGAACAGCAGTATCAGGATTTTCTGCCGCTTCTGGAACACTACATGAACCCCGACAAATTTTGCGTCGGGGGAAAAGAGTATGGCATCTATAACGTCTATTATGATACACCGGACGATTTTCTGATTCGGGAATCCCTTGAAAAACCGGATTACAAGGAAAAGATCCGGTTACGCA
This sequence comes from Ruminococcus callidus ATCC 27760, assembly GCF_000468015.1. Lineage (GTDB taxonomy): Bacteria > Bacillota > Clostridia > Oscillospirales > Ruminococcaceae > Ruminococcus_C > Ruminococcus_C callidus. The sequence continues at coordinate 9,542 of NZ_KI260437.1, forward strand.
GCTATCTCTCGCCGGCACAGCCGGAGGACACCGTGTTTCTGGAAATCAAAAAGAAGATCTGCGGCATTGTCAACAAACGCCGCGTTACCATGACACTGGCACAGGCGGAGGCCTATTTGCAGGAAAAGATTCACCCTGACTTAGGCGGTTCATACTTGCAGGAGCAGGTCATGGACGAGATCGACTTTTTCCGCCAGCGGTATGAGATATTCCCGAAGCAGTACATCAGTTATCAGCGTGCGGCGTATTTCGGCAAGGAAGATACCGATTTCCGGCTGACTTTTGATCGGGCACTGACCGGACGACGCAGCGACCTCTCGCTTCGCCAGCAGAGTTATGGTGACCTGCTGATTCCGGAACAGATGCGTCTGATGGAAGTCAAGATCGCAGACTCCATGCCCATGTGGCTGGCAGAAGAATTGGCAAAACTGCAAGTGTATAAAACCAGCTTTTCCAAATACGGAAAGGCATATCAGATGTACGTACAAAATCAGCTGGAATGGACTCGTCCCCAGCTTACCATAGAAAAAAGGAGACGTTACGATTATGCTTAACACCATTACCAATGTCTTGACGGCGACCAGTTCCGAATTATCTTCCCTGCTGTCGAATGTAACAGCGACCACAAGCACCGCTTCTGTAGGAGATATGTTGTTTGCCCTGATTCTGGGCGTTGTCATGGGCTTTCTGATCAGTCTGGTCTACATCTTCACCCACAAGAAATCCGGCTATACCCAGAGCTATGTTATGACATTGCTGATGCTGCCGCCGATCGTGGCAATTGTGCTGGTGATGATCAACTCAATGGCAAGTGCCCTGAGCCTTGCGGGCGTCTTTACCCTCTGTCGGTATCGTACTGTTCCCGGTGACCCGAAAGATATTACCTATGTCTTTTTTGCAATGGCAACCGGTGTGATCTGCGGCATCAACGGCGGCGGACATGTGTGGTTTGTCTTTGTGTTCTTCGCAGTGATCGCGGCAGTGCTGATTCTGATAGAGGTGCTGCGGTACGGCATCTGCAAAACCAGCAGTATGACACTGAAAGTGACCATTCCGGAAAAACTCAACTATATCGGACTGTTTGATGACATTCTTGCAGAAAACACGACCAGCTGGCACCTGAAGCGTGTCAAGACCACCAACTTTGGCTCGCTGTTTGAACTGATCTACAGCATTCAGCTGAAAAACGACGTAGACCAGAAAAAATTCATGGACGAGATTCGGAAGCGGAACGGCAATCTGACAGTAATTCTTTCCCTGTACTGTTACGAAGATCAGGTTTATGAAAAATAAGACCTTTTTTTCAAAATAGAAAAACGACATATTGGAATAAATTTTTCATACATTCCTTTAAAACCGTGGATTTATCCGCGGTTTTCTTTTCTTTTCAAAAACTTGCATACTAAACTATATAATTCGCTTGACAAATTATTTTTTTGTGCTATAATAAGATTGTAAAAAGAAACCGGAGGTGAGCAGATGAAACGAAATGCATACAGCCTGATTTTGATGGACGATGTGGTTGCGGCAGTGGATCGCCTTGCGGCACAGCAGGGCACCAGCCGTTCCAATCTGATCAATCAGATTTTGGCGGAGCATGTCTGCTGTACCACACCGGAGCAGCAAATGCGGCAAGTGTTTACCTGTTTGACACAGGCGATGAACTCGGCGTTCCGCGTACAGGAGCAGGGTTCCGATGCCATGCTTTCGATTCTGGGTTCGGTACAGTACAAGTACCGTCCTACCATTCGCTATAGCGTGGAACTGCATCGGGAACTGCACAGTGAAAAAGTCGGGCTGCTGAAAATTTCCTGCCGGACCCAGAGCCGGACACTGCTGGAAGCAATACAGCAGTTCTTCCTGTTCTGGGTACAGCTGGAACAGGAGTATGAACCGGAGGGTGCCTGTGCACTGGGTTTGTACCAGATCGAACCGAACCGCCTGACACGGGTGCTTCTGCGGCATGGCATTACGTCCAATGAGGTACTGGGAACAGCAACCGGAAAGTATATCCAGATGTTCCACACGGTGCTGCAATCCTATTTTCAGGGCTTGCAGCAGGGACTTCCGGCGGCAGTTTTGCAGCATGCATTGGAACAGCAATATGCCGCACTGCATGAGCAGCTGGTCAGCCAGCTTTAGGAAAACATGAGGCAGCACCGCATAAAGCCCGCCTGACGGCTTTGTACGCAATCTGCGTGCAGATTTTTCGTCATATTGCCCAAAGCAATCTGCCGAAAAATCTGACGACACATCTTACCACAAGCTTTGTGCGGTGTTGCCATAAGACAAAAAAGAGCAACAAAAACAGAATGCAAGAAATAGGAGGGAGTTCTCATGAACACACAGAAATTGACACAAAAGTCTTTGGAAGCGATTCAGGCTGCAAATGGTCTTGCAGTGGAGAACCAGAACCAGCAGATCGAACAGGTACACCTGTTGAGTGCTTTGCTGGAGCAGGAGGGCGGTCTGATTCCGCAGCTGTTTGAGAAAATGGGCGTGTCTGTCGATAACGTACAGATTCAGCTGAAAAACGCCATTGATAATCTGCCGGCAGTAACCGGAAGCGGTCGGAAGGCAGACGAGGTCTATGTATCTCAGGACGTAGACCGTGCATTGCGGGAGGCAGAAAAAGAAGCTGCCCGCATGAAAGATGATTTCGTATCGGTAGAACATCTGGTACTGGGCTTGTTCGATGCCATGGGCAAAGAACTGCAAAACGTGCTGAAACCTTTCTCCGTGACTAAGGATGCATTCCTTGCGGCATTGATGAAAGTTCGCGGCAACCAGCGTGTTACCGATCAGAATCCGGAAGAAACTTACGATGTGCTGGCAAAATACGGGCAGGATCTGGTAGAACGTGCCCGTGCCGGAAAACTGGATCCGGTCATTGGCAGAGATAACGAGATTCGAAACGTCATTCGAATCCTTTCCAGAAAGACGAAAAACAATCCGGTGCTGATCGGTGAACCGGGTGTCGGTAAAACGGCAATTGCCGAGGGTCTGGCACTGCGAATCGTTCGCGGCGATGTGCCGGCAAATCTGAAAGACCGGAAAATCTTTTCGCTGGATCTGGGTGCCCTGATCGCAGGTGCCAAGTACCGCGGTGAATTCGAGGAACGACTGAAAGCCGTTCTGAATGAAGTCAAGAAAAGCGAAGGCGGCATTATCCTGTTTATCGATGAACTGCATACCATTGTTGGTGCCGGTAAATCGGACGGTGCTATGGACGCAGGCAACCTGCTGAAGCCGATGCTGGCACGGGGTGAACTGCACTGCATTGGTGCTACAACGCTGAACGAGTACCGGCAGTATATTGAAAAAGATGCTGCTTTGGAACGTCGTTTCCAGCCGGTTCTGGTAGACGAGCCTACTGTAGAAGACACGATCTCCATTCTGCGTGGTCTGAAAGAACGCTATGAAGTATTTCATGGCGTTAAGATTCAGGATCAGGCTCTGATTGCAGCGGCTACACTGTCCAACCGATATATCACAGACCGGTTCCTGCCGGATAAGGCGATCGACTTGGTAGACGAAGCTTGTGCAATGATTCGGACGGAAATGGACTCCATGCCTACAGAGCTGGACGAAATTCGCCGGAAGATCATGCAGCATGAGATCGAAGAAGCTGCCCTCAAGAAGGAGGACGACAAACTGTCGCAGGCACATCTGCAAGAGGTACAGCAGGAACTCTCCCAGATGCGTGACCAGTTCAATGCCATGAAGGCAAAATGGGAAAACGAAAAAGATGCCATTTCCAAAGTGCAGAAACTGCGGGAAGAACTGGAGCAGGTCAACGCCGAGATCGAGCGTGCTGAACGGGACTACGATCTGAACAAGGCTGCCGAACTGAAATATGGTCGTCTGCCGCAGCTGAAAAAACAGCTGGAAGACGAAGAAGCCATTGCAGAAAAGCAGAAAGAGAACAAGAACTCTCTGTTGCGGGACAAGGTGACCGAAGAAGAAATCGCCCGCATTGTCGGCAGATGGACCGGCATTCCGGTAACGAAGCTGATGGAGGGTGAACGGGAAAAACTTCTGCACATGGACGAAGTACTGCACCGCCGTGTAATTGGTCAGGACGAAGCTGTGGAAAAGGTCAGCGAAGCCATTCTGCGTTCTCGTGCAGGCATTCAGGATCCGAACCGTCCGTTGGGCTCGTTCCTGTTCCTTGGACCGACTGGTGTCGGCAAAACCGAATTGGCAAAGGCACTGGCAGAAGCTTTGTTCGATGATGAGAACAACATTGTTCGTATCGATATGAGCGAATATATGGAGAAATTCAGCGTGAGCCGTCTGATCGGAGCTCCTCCGGGATACGTGGGTTATGAAGAAGGCGGTCAGCTGACAGAAGCTGTTCGCCGGAAGCCGTATTCTGTTGTTCTGCTGGACGAAGTGGAAAAGGCACATCCGGACGTGTTTAATATCCTGCTGCAAGTGCTGGACGACGGCAGAATCACCGACTCGCAGGGCAGAACGGTGGACTTTAAGAACACCATTATCATTCTGACTTCGAACTTAGGTTCGCCGATGATTCTGGAAGGCATGGACGAAAACGGCAACATCTCGGAAGAAGCCAGAAAGGAAGTCGATACGCTCCTGAAGCAGAAGTTCCGTCCGGAATTCCTGAACCGTCTGGACGAGATCGTCTTCTACAAACCGCTGAGCAGGACCGAGATCTTCCGCATTGTAGATCTGCTGCTGGAGAAGCTGCGGAAGCGTCTGGAAGACAAGCAGCTGGAACTGGAAGTTACTGATGCTGCCAAGGAGTGCATTGTGGCACAGGGCTATGATGTCAACTATGGTGCACGTCCGCTGAAACGACTGATCCAGTCCAAGGTAGAAACTCTTGTGGCAAGAAAGATCATTGCCGACGATCCGGCACCGGGTACTGTAATTCGTATCGACTATGACGGTCAGAAGATGATCTGTCAGTAAAACAATAGACAATTGCAAACCTCCAAAATAAAACGCCACGCCGCACAGATCATGTTACGTCTGTGCGGCGTGGCGTTTTTTATTTTGTTGAAGTTGCCTTAAGGCAATACCGCACAAAGAGCGTCTGGCGA
>NZ_KI260438.1 GCF_000468015.1 Ruminococcus callidus ATCC 27760
TTCACGAAAACGGTGTTGGGATGCTCATTTATAGCTACTTGCTTTTTGAAGAAGGGTGTGGTATGATAAAAAGAAAAAGGGGTAAATGAAATGCTTAGGATTGCTGTAATTGATGACGATAAAACACTGTTATGTGATATGCACAAGCTATTTGATCGATTTATCATTGCTTATGATTTTGATTTTACCGTAGAATATTTTTCATCTTGTGAAGATATCTATGCAAAATTCAAAGCAGGAGAAAAATATGATTTACTTTTCCTTGACATTGAGTTTCCGGAAATGAAAGGTACAGAATTTGGGCTGCAGCTGCGGAGACAAATGAAAAATTATGATACGCAAATTGTTTTTATTTCTACGATTCGGGATTATGCCATGGAATTATTCAAGATTCGACCGATTGCTTTCTTGATCAAGCCAATTACTTATGAGGACTTATGCAAATGTTTGCAGGATTATATGTTGGATTACAGTAATTCGGATAGTTTTTTGGAATATATATCGGAAAATACAAAGCATAAAATCAAATTGAAAGAAGTTTCGTATTTGGAATCTAACGGGAAAAAAGTGATTTTTCACACAAAAACAGAAGAGTTTGCCGTGAATGGGAAAATCAGCAGTATCATTGAGGGAAACGGTAGTAAATTCCTTTGCATATCAAGAGGCGTTTATGTAAACATAAAACACATCATTAAGGCAACATCAAAGGAAGTAACATTGGAAGACGGCACATCACTTTTTATCAGCCGAGGGCAGCAAAGCATTGTAAGAGATCGATTGTCTGAATTATAAAATTGGGAGGTATATATGGAAACTTCTTTATACTTAGTGTCAAATGTAATTCGCATTTATGCTATTAGTATTTTTTTAGATTCGTTCTTCGGTAATTTGAAATGCAAAAGGATAATAAAAATAATTGCATATATATCCTATTATTTTATCGGAAGTCTGGTTTGGATTATATCACAAAATACGAATATCAATCTTGTTATCAATACAGCAGCAATCATCTTAATTTCTATTCTATACCGTGCAACTTGGAAGAAAAGAGTTTTTTCTGCAATATGGGTTTGTGCGGTTGGAATGTTTATAGATTGGATTGCGTTTTCTATTTTAGGTAATTCTCAATTTGTGCAGAGTGGCTTTTTACAATATGTTCTTCTGTTAGATCTCGCTTTCTTATTTCGTCATTTATATCATCGTCATATAGAGTATTCTTCAAAGTCTCCATATTTTTTGCTGATTCTTTTAGTTTCTCTTGGAACAATTGCAGTAGGAATTCTGACAGTAAATGATAGTTCCAAGCATGACATCATCGTTGCAATTATCCTGCTTCTTATTAATCTTATCAATTTTTACACGTATCATCTGGAACAAGACCGACTGAAAAACAAACACATGGTGGAATTGATTCAGGCATCAAATGATGCTTATCAAAATCAGCTTAAAATCATGGAGACTTCCCAAAGAGAAATGCGGTATTTGCGGCACGATATGCAAAAGCACTTGAACACCATGCGTAGGATGCTGCAAGAGAAGGAGTATGCGGAGGTGCAGGAGTATCTCACGACAATCGAGAACGCAATTATTGTGAAGGAAGAATACTCGAAAACAGGCAATCGTGATGTGGATAGCCTGATTAATTATGAGTTGGCTTTAGCGTCTGATTTAGGTACAGCAATTATGTGCAGAATTGACTTACCGGCAGAATTGAATATTTCATCCTTTGATATGACCGTGATACTTGGAAACTTGTTGGATAATGCGATAGAAGCTTTGCGTCAGTCAGAAAACAAACGGCTTCTGCTCTCCATGAAATTGACTCGTGGAATTGTACGAATTGATATTGAAAACAGCTACAACCCAAAACAGAAAAAGAAAGCGGATCAAAAACAACATGGAATTGGTCTCCTAAGTGTTTCACATACGCTTGAAAAATACCATGGTGATCTGAAGCACTATGTAGAAGATAACAACAAATATCATACAACAGTGACCATGTTCAATGGAACAGAATGAAGAAATCGGACGTTCTAAAGCGTCCGATTTTTGCATTTCATACCCAAAAGTCATACAGTTCATGCCATAAGTCGGTTTTAAAAGTCCTATTTGTGCTATCATAAATTAGCGAAGAAAGAAGGTGCATGGGATGTTTGAAGAAGCATCAAATCGGATTACAGTATGGCTGTCCAAAACCAAAATCATAAGTTCAGACCAAGAAGTTGTATGCAAATGGGGAATGACACACATATTGGATACCCTTTTCAACATTGCAACTTTTACTGCAATCGGATTGCTTTTTCGAATGCTTCCGGAAACAGCTGTATTTACAGTCGCATATATTCCGTTGCGGTCATTCGCAGGTGGCTATCATGCAAAAACACCATTTCGATGCTGGGTTATTTCCAATTTTCTTTTAATCGCGGCATTGCTAATAGTTCGGTATGTTTCTCATTTTACTGCCTTCTTTTTATTGCTGACAGCTTTGAGTTTGCTCTGTCTCGTTGTTTTGATGCCTGTATCTGATATCCATAAAAAGTTATCGGAAAAGGACAGAAAAAAGTATCGAAGAAAAGGACTCATGATATTGATGGTAGAATTATGTGCATCTGCTATGCTCTATTATTTTGCCTTAATAAATTTCTCTTACAGCATTTTTAGTGCATGGATACTGTTGTCCATCATGCTCATTGGCGGAATGATTAAGAATGGCGTACAAGCGAAAAAATGAGAAAAAGTGCATTTCATACCCAAAAATCATACAGTTCGTGCCATAAGTCAGTTTTTTTCTTGACTTTGTGTTACAATGTAGGCAGACCAAATGAAGGCCTAAATATCAAATTGGAAAGGTGGTGCATTCACATGAAAAAGAAGATTTGCTCTTTCATTACACGTTTTGGCGGTACAATGGCAGCATTGGCACTTGTTGTTGCTACCATGACAGCAAATTCAACTTGTGCATGGTTGGCTTATCAGCCGGAAGAGCCGGAAGAAGTGAAGATGCTGAAAAAGGATTGATGAGGCACTGTATTTTTAGATATGCCGATAAATTAATCCACTTTTATATTGATTTTAAAAGAAATAATTTTTCAAGATGATAACCACTGTACAGGACAACAAAAGCTTTTGGATTTCTATCTTACTAAAATTTTTCTTTGAAGAATAAATTCGAATATCTGTTGCTGATTTCAATAAGAATTCGCCTGACTGAATGAAAGGAGGTGAAATCAAAATGACCAAACTTAAAAAAGTGGTAGCCGGCATTCTTGCAGCGGCAGCTATGGCAACGAGCGTTGTTGGTATGAGTGCAAGTGCATATAGTCCTACTGTTTCCAGAACTGTTGGTAGCGTTACAGGAACACTTTATTCTGATACAACGTATGGATACGGTACAACAGCTTGCAGTAATCAAACGTGTTATGTCAAAGTAAAACACGGTGGAACAACCTCAGGTTGGGCAAACTCATATGGCTATGCAAGTTGCAAAAACTCTGCCACTAATGGAACAACGAATGCACAATCATGGCACAGAACAGCGTCAACATCATCATTCAGTCTTTATTTCTAAAAAGCCTGTTTATTGACTTAATCCATTTTTAATCAAATGAGGGGATTGTATTTCACTTGATGTACACTCCCCTTTTTGAGTATAATAGACATTTTGTTTAAGAAAATCGTAACTATTCAGAACCCCGCCATAGCCGTGACTGAATTTCGTATACATGCATAATAGAAATTTACCTTTCAGACCGATAGAAACCGTTCAAGTGAAGTGAAAACAAAATCTCGATCTATTATTGGCTGTAAGCCCCTAAAAATCAGCACTTGAAAATCTGCGTTGATCGCAATTCGTCAATATGCCGACACCGATTATTCTGTGCATTTGCGATATGTCTTTAATCGTGATATAATGTAGATAGACATTATCATGGAGGTGAGCATATGCCGGATTATAAGGATCAGATTATTGAGAATCTTCAAAAAGAGGTAGAGGAATTAAAGCGCATTGTCGAGATGCAGAACGATATTATCCGTGACCTGAGAGAACAACTCCGCAAGAATTCCAGCAACAGCTAAAAACCTCCGTCATCTGATGGGCTTAAGAAAAAGCCTGTCAACAAGAATAGAAGTTTGCGTGAGAAAAGCGGGAAGAAACAAGGCGGTCAGAAAGGTCATTCTGGCACACATCTTGCTGTGCTTTCAGAGCCTGACCATGTCATTAATCATCTGCACGCTGACTGCCAGCACTGCCCGAAGCGTGAGATTTGCATGATGAATTCTGAGGTGAAAGAAATTCGCCACGAAATTGATATGATTGCTCAGGTTGATGTGACCGAACATGAGCTTATTACAATACCCGTATGCCCGATTTGCGGTGAAGCAAAAACGGGTTCTTTCCCTGCGGAAATTAAGGCGGTCGTTCAGTACGGACAAAACCTTGAAGCACTCGCTGTTGCTTTGAACACCATTGGCGCAGTCAGCTTTAATCGTACTCACGATATATTAAGCGGCGTGTTTAACGTTCCGATTTCTGTCGGGACGATAAAGAACATGGTTTCTCGTTGTGCTGCTAAAGTCGAGGAGGCTAATACTGTCTCGGCTGAGAAGCTGAAATCAGCACACCACAAGCACGGTGACGAAACTGGTTGCCGCGCTGACGGCAAAACGCGATGGACGCATTGTCTTTCAAACGAACTCTACACAGTTCTGTTTCTTCACGACAAAAGAGGGCATATTGCTATGGAGGAAATGGGTATCATTCAGTATAGCGGCGGCACTCTTGTCCATGATTGCTGGGCTCCTTATTGGTGCTTTACGAATGTTAAGCACCAGCTTTGCGGTGCCCATTTGCTCCGAGAGCTGAAGGGAATAGTGGAGAATCATCCAAAACAAACATGGGCTAAAAAATTCACAACTCTACTGCTGAATCTTAAGCGCGCAAAGGAAAAGGCGATTGCAAAAGGTAAAACCGCTCTACATCGAAATACCTTGAAGCGGTATTCCAACCTCTATGATGAGATCATGAGAGCAGCTTATGAGGAGAATCCGCTTCCGGAACGAAAGCCGGGACAGAGAGGAAGAACCAAGCGCGGAAAGGTGCTGTGCCTTATAGATCGGCTTTCTGCACACAAGGGAGAGGTCTGCCTTTTTGCACATGACTTCGATGTGCCTTTTGACAACAATCAAGCTGAAAGAGACATTCGTAACATTAAGGTGAAAACCAAAGTGTCCGGCTGTTTCAGATCAGTTGACGGGGCAAAAGAATACCTGAAAATCATGTCATATGTTTCCACAGCAATCAAACACGGCTTTACCAGTTTTGATGCGATTCGTCGTGCTGTTATGGGCAATTCTATGTCTATCTTTGCTCAGGACTCTGAATAGTTACAGAAAATCATAATTTAGAGGTGCAAAATATGAGTAGAATTCATAAGCTAATTGTTCCTATCATGCTGACAATGAATCTATGTGCCTGTGGAAGCGAAAGCATACAAAAGGGGAGCAACATTCAAAACTTCGAGCAAAATCACTATATCACACATGCGAATACTTATCAGAATGGCGTAATCTATACCGGTTCTGAGGGCAGTTCCACAGCAGCTTACTTTTTAGACTATGAGAGTATGCAAGCTGTTCCACTTTGTAATAAGCCAAATTGTGCTCACAAGGACACCTCGTGCTTGGCATTTCAGTGTGTTCAGGATAGCATCATGCCATTTGTTTATCAAGGTATGGTGTATTGGTTTCATACGGATTCTAAAATCACGGATTCCGATGATGGAAGAAGTACAGCATATCAATTTCAAACTACATGCTACTGTGGGAATATGACTACGGGCGAAGTAGAAAGCTTCGTGGAAATTCCGGATGTCAGCATGAAGGATGCCATTGAATTTGTCATATCCAATCACACACTCTACATCATCGGCTGTGATTGTGCATATCAGGAAGAGGATGGATCGTGGACGGAAATGTCTCGAATCGGAGACCAGTATCTTTATGCGATCAATCTGGATACAGCGGATGTCAAGAATTACGGTCTCATCAATGATGCACCAACTGCATCCTACAATTGGACACTGAATGGTGCAATGTTTGCAGATGTAGAATTGACAGGTATCTATCAAAATAAACTTTATCTGTCTTATCGCTATGTAGATGATCCCAATGATATTATTGATTATGTCAACACCGGAGACCCGGATAGTCCGGATTGGTCGGATGCCGGAACAGCAATCCCCTGGCATCGGGTGAACAAATGCCTCAATTTAGAAACGGATACCATAGAACCAAGCGAATATCCCGCAGCAGACTTGATTCAAGACGACACATATATTTATTATATGGATGGGCAATACCACGTAATGGATGCAGATGGAACAGAGACAGTGAGTGCAGATATTCCTGCAAATAATTCTCGTAATCTAACTTTTGTCAATGGAATCTTTTGGGATGGTCCGCAAAGCACCTGTTTTCAACCGAAAACCGGAGAAACACATGTCTTATCCGAAACATATTCCGATACAAATCTTACCGTAATTGCCTATTACAAAGAAAGATACATTATTAACTATACAGATGAAAACAACCTCATTCATTTTGAAGCTGTTCCGGAATCGGATTTGATTGGAGGCATAGTAGAATGACACTGGTTCTTCGTCATTGCAACAAACACTATGGCAAGAAGCACGCCCTTAAAGATTTCACATTTTCCTTTGAAACGGGTGTTTATGGATTGCTTGGTCCCAACGGTGCGGGAAAATCCACGCTAATGAACTTAATCACGGACAACTTAAAGCCAGACAAAGACGGCGGCGAAATACTCTGGGATGGACAGCCGATTCGGAAACTTGGAAAAAGCTATCGTGCTTGCTTGGGTTTTATGCCGCAGCAGCAGGAATTATACGCCAATATGACAGCACGAGATTTTCTGGGGTATCTGTCGGCACTCAAGGGCATTCCTCGGAAAGAGGCGAAAGACCAGATTGCAGATGTTTTGGAACAGGTAGAACTTTCTGAGCAGGCAGCACAAAAAATCGGCGGCTTTTCCGGCGGCATGAAGCAGCGGCTTCTGATTGCACAGGCATTGCTTGGAAATCCGTCTCTGTTAATTTTAGATGAACCAACTGCCGGATTAGATCCAAAACAGCGTGTGATTATTCGCAATCTGACTGATCGTTTGGGACAAGAGAAAATCATTCTCATTTCTACGCACATCATTTCCGACATTGAAACCATTGCAGACCAAATTCTGCTTCTGCGGAAGGGAACGCTTTTGACGCACGGAACAGTTTCTGAACTGATAGAGCAGGTACAGACCGGCGAAAAGACGCTGGAGAATCTCTATCTGCAATACTATGGAGGTGAGGCAAATGCTGCGGGCGGAGCTTAAAAAATGCCTATCCTTTCGAGTCCTTTGGATTCTGCTCTTTTGTCTGCTCTGCATCAATGGCTATTCCCAAATCACAAATGCTTACGACCGGTATTACACGCCTTCGGAATATAACGCTTTATACGAGCAGTTAAACAGAATGTCTTTACAGGAAGCAAACGCATTTGTCAGTGCCAAAATCGAGTCTGCTTCTCCGGACTCGGATGCAGACTACAACGGCTATCTATACTATGACACATTGGAAATTATCGAGGGGCTGCAAAATTATCCGGCATATTTGGAGAGCATTCAGACCAATGCAGAGAATATGACAGCAGTTTCCATTTGGGGCGGGACAGACACGTTTTCCTATCGGAACATTCAAAAAACGCCGTCCGCCTATACTGCCCTTGCTGGAACCACACTGGTTTTGGATACCTCTCTTGGCATAGAGGATTTGCTGTCCAGTCCCTTGACGGATTTCTTGGCGGTGCTGTTGCTATTCTTTTGCGTCTGCCGTATTTTTTTACGGGATCGGGAACAAGGCATTTTGCCGCTGCTCTATGCGACGCCCAACGGAAGACTTCGACTGATGAGCTGTAAACTGGGAATAGCAGTGCTCTGTGCCATCGGATTGGTACTGCTTTTTTATGGCGAAATTGCACTGATTTCCTGTAACTTGTACGGACTTGGTGACCTTTCCCGTCCAATTCAGTGCATCTATGGCTATGAAACCTGCAACCTTCCGGTTTCTGTCGGAACTTACATTAGCATCTATCTGCTGTTCAAAATGGCTGCCTATGCGGTATTTGCCGTGCTATTCGGCTTTTTCTGTACGATTGCCAAAAATAATCTGATGGTATACGGTGCATCCATTGGCGTTGTTGGAATATCCTACTTACTCTATGCGAAAATTTCTGTTTTGTCACCGATTAGCCTATTGCATTTCTGGAATCCCATCCAGTTTTTACAAGGCAAAGAAATTCTCGGAACCTATACCAATGTCAACTGTTTCGGCTATCCGATTTCTCTGAAGATTTCCGCTTGCGTAGTCATAGGACTATGGCTCTTTCTTTTTATAGGCAGTAGCTTCATCGTGTTTACACACGCCGGGAATTTGCAATATCGCAGTTTTTCCGTCCGACATAAACTGCATATTCGGTTTCGTGTCCATCAAAAATTTTGGTACACTTGCTATCGGATTTTGATTTTGCAAAAGGGCTTGCTTGTAGTATTTCTGTTGCTTTTCCTATCGGTTGGTTTGGCAAAAACATATACTCGAACTTACAGCAATGAGGATATTTACTACGAAAATTTTTGTAACGAATATGCCGGAGTTGTAACAGAAAAAACCGAACAATTTCTCACGGAAAAGCGAGCTTTCTATCGTGAAATCGAAGCACAGATCGCAGAGCTGGAACAGTCGGAATCGCCGAATTCCTATCAGATTGGACAATTGACCGCACAACTGAATGACAAGGCAGCTTTTGAAAAATTTGCACAGCGAGTAGAACAGATTCCCGATTCTGCGGAGATTTTCTACGACACCGGATATGTTCGCTATTTCGCACTGGATGGCAACCGGGAGGGCATGGTACAAGTGCTGCTTTTAACGGCTGCACTGACACTTTTATTGTGCCCCACTACATCTATGGATTGTAAAACCAATCTAAAGCAGATTTATCACGCCACGAAAATAGGGAGATTTGGATACCTTCGGCAGATGTTTCGTTTTGCGATTCTGAACGGCATACTATTTTCCGCTGTGCTGATATTGCCCTACTTGCTGCAAATTTTGAATCATTACGGAATGCAGGGCTGGAACACACCGCTTGCCGGAATCGAAGCATACAGTACTTGTCCTGCTCGCATTTCCGTTGGTGCAGCGGCAATTGGTGTCATGGGAATCCGCACAATTGGAGCAGCTCTTACCGGATGCAGCATCACATGGATTGCCTCTCATTGCAAGAGCCTTGTCACGGCGTATTGCATCAATGGTGTCCTTTTCGTTCTTCCGGCGGGATTGTGCCTGTTGGGGCTGGATATGTTTCGCTACGTTGGGCTAACGCCGATGTTGTATGGGATAATTTAGAGTTTTGAAATGGATTTCTTTCCATTGCGGAGCAACTTCGGCTGCTCCGCAATTTTATGTGTGTTCAATGGAACATATTTCTAAAAAGTGAAAATTTCAAATCCACCTGACGAAAAAAATCGAATCAGACCATGTACAAAGTTAAAAGGGTTTACTGACGCAGGTAACGCTGAGCGATGGTACCGCAAATGGCGAAAAGAATATCACCAAGTATTTCTACAACAACGGCGGTATTCAAACCAAGATGGAAACCGGTCTGAACAGTGTAAATGATTCGGACTACATGACTACCGATTACGCATATGATGCGTGGGGACATCTGGTAAATACCACTGACAGCACGGGCTACAATTCCGGTACGACTACCTATGACTTAAACGGAAATGTTTTGACTGTTACGGATGCAAACGGCAATGTAACAACCAATACCTATGACGCACTGAATCGTGTTTTAGCAGTCAATACCGTTTGTGATGACAGCACAAAGAACGTTTCTAAATCCTATACTTACAACAATATGGGATGGATGACCAACAAGTCCAGCAACGGTACAGAAACTTCCATTGAGTACGATGCTCTGGGCAGAGTAACTAAAGAGTGGGGTCCGAATTTCAAGGGCTACTTCTATGAAGGCGTTTCGAATTATGTAGAAAAGCAACTGGTCGGTTATGCACATCTGTTGCTGTATTCTGTTACAAACTATGAATACGATGCAGAAATGCGAATCGTAAAAGTTCTGGAGAGTGGCAGCGAAACTGCTTCCTACACCTACGATGCCAACGGAAACAAGACAAGCGAAACGCAGGCGAACGGCGTAGTTTCCACTTACACTTATAACAGTGCAAACAAAATCACGAACCACATCACGAAATCCGGCAATTCTACCATATCTGAGTACGAATATTCCTATTATCTTGATGGTTCTGACGCTTTCAAAGTCCGCAAGGAAAAGTGGTATAATAGAGACAACATCCTACGAGTACGATGGGCTGAAGCGGCTGACGGAAGAAGCAGTGACGACCGGAAGTTCGACAGACACCTATTCTTACGAGTATGACGATTACGGCAACCGTTCTAAGATGACGGCAACTAGCTCGGAAAGTTATGTAACTGATTACAGCTACAGCGATTTCAACGGAAATTATACTGCTTTACTTCAGAAAGAAACCAAAACCGTAGATGGCACTTCCGAAGAAATTGTTGCAAATGGCTTGGCAACGAGTCCGGCAGACTTGCTGACAACGGATAATTCTGACGTAGAACAGACAGTTTACACCTACGATGCCAACGGTAATCAGATTACAAAGACTGCCGATGGCAAGACGGAAACCAACACTTACGATGGCTTGAATCAGTTGATTGGCTTCACAGATGGTGAAACGACTGCAAGCTATACCTATGATGTGGATGGCTTGCGACTGAGCAAAACTGTCGATGGTAAAACGACAAAACACGTCTGGGACGGCAATCAACAGCTTGTTGCAGATGTGTTGGATAGCGAGCTTTATAGTGCAAATTGCTATCTGCGAGGCACAAATCTGGTAGCGACTTATAGCTATCAGAACGGCGAAAAGTCCGGGTATACCTACTATACGCAGAACGCACATGGCGATGTGGTGAATCTAACGGATTCGACAGGTGAAATTACCAAGTCCTATACCTATGATGCGTTTGGTGTGGAGAAGAATATCGATAACTCCGATACGAATGCGTTCCGGTATTGCGGTGAATATTACGACTCTGAAACGGGTACGATTTATTTAAGAGCTAGGTATTATGATCCGAGTATGGGTAGGTTTATCTCAAGAGATTCTTATGCAGGTAAGAATTCTGATCCACTGAGCTTGAATCGGTATACGTATTGCCATAATAATCCAATATTTTATGCCGATCCCAAAGGACATTCTGCTTGGACAAAATTTCAAGAGGCGGCATTTGCGGTTGAGCATCCGTTTATAGCATCAAAAATTGGAACGGCAAAACCGGATGATGCAAACAGCAATACTATATCTTCAAGAGCAGCTCGCTTTGCAATCAATTCTAAAGTATCATATAATTACAAAAAAGGTCAAGAAAATGAAGGCGGTCAAAGGAACGCTCTTAGACATGCAATCTGGTCTACAACAATAACTAGATATTACGGTAAAGAAATAATGAAGCAAGTTGGTTATTCTCACGAAAACCTTTCTGAAATGCTGAAAATAACATCCGATCCTACGAAATGGTATTTTTCAGATATGCACACTGCCGACACACTTTGTGACATTATGAATAATGAAACAGGTATGAAAATTGCAGCTTCGGGGGATGCCACCAATATGAGAAGCATCACTTTAGAGGTACTAGAGTACTATCATACTAATGGTTTGTACGTTGCTGTTGAATATGCTGATAACCTCTATATTGTACAAAATCAAAAATTATCAGATCAGGAATATGCGTCAGCAACATATAATGTATTTTTCTTGGATCAAAATGGACTAAGAGGCAACATTAATACTGTTGCAGATATCGTAAGACAAAG
>NZ_KI260439.1 GCF_000468015.1 Ruminococcus callidus ATCC 27760
TCGCTCTCGTGCGACAGCTTTATTATTATATCACACTTCTTCTACTGTGTCAAGTAGAGAATCGTAAAGAATACAAGCCTGATTTTATTCATTTTGCACATATGTATTCCGTATACAGCAAAACAGGCTCTGACGACACACCGCCAAAGCCTGTTTTCCCGTTGTTTACATTCTATCGGTTCAATTCTTTTGTTTCCGTTCCAGCAATAAAAGATCATAGTCTTTTCGAATAGAAAGCCCCATAAAAAGAAGCATGACAGAATTTATGCTAGTGAGAAATAGTGCGAGGATACAAGATACAATCAGAAGTGCTGTATATACTTTTTTATCTACAGTAAAAAGTATTGCCGCAGATAATACAATCGACGGAACTGCCGTTGCAAAAATAAACGCTGTATAGGCAGCACGCAAGCAATCCGCAATAATTTCTTGCATTAGAACTTCTTCCTGATAGTCTTTATCTGCTTCGGATTGAATTGCATTATAAATCTGTCCCCATACATCATCACTTGATGAAGTTTGGGTATCTAACGTATCAAAAAGTTGATTCACATAATCTTGATTTGTCAAATAGAATGTTCCAATGTATATCGCAGCACCCACTAACAGAAATAAGGCACACCATCTCAATTTTTTTCGCTGCAACAAAAAATAAGCCGGTGCGTACATCACTATTCCATACAATAAATACCAGATACTTCCGCCCTTTGCTTCAAGCCCTATTGTTTCTGCACTTAGACCGTTTCCCCAGTTCGAGATTAAAAGCAAAATCGTTATCAGTCCAACCACTATGATGTACACAATCGGAAGAGTATTCTTCCTTTTCGGAATTTGTCTTGTCTGTACAGCACTATATCGCCAACCACAATTTGTACAAATCCCATACTCATTCATTTCTTTCCCGCAATTCTTACAATACATAACACATTCCTCCTTTTTTCCAGTGCGATCTGCACTGTTGTCCAATATCAGTATACCACAGTATTTCAATATTGTCAAGCAATTTTTATATAATAGTATTTAGAAATTTTACTAGGAGGTATTGTCATGTTTGACGAACGCATCAGAGAGCTCCGTCATTCGCTGGGCATCAACCAAGTGGAATTCGGCAAACGCCTGAATGTCACGAAGCAATGCATCAGCAACTGGGAAAACAACAACATCATGCCGTCGATCGACATGCTGATTCGGATTTCCAAGACGTTTTCGGTCAGTGCCGATTATTTGCTCGGGCTGGAAAACCGACAGACGCTGGACGTAAGCGGTCTGTCTGCCGAACAGATCCTGCACCTGCAAGCCCTCATCAACGATTTGAAACGCAACTAAAAAACGCCCGCGAAACGCAATGGTTCCGCAGGCGTTTTGCCTTATTTGGTTTCCGGCTGTTCTTCCGCCGTTTGCTCCGGCAGAATCTCCGCCTTGATTCGCGAGATCCAGTTTTCTTCCATGTTCAGCACCGTAAACCGGATATTTTCCCACTGTACCGACGGATTTTCCCGTGCCTCCGGAATATACCCCAGCAGATCCACCACAAAACCGCTCATGGTGTCGAATTCCATATCCGCCGGCAGCTCGTGCCCCAATAGCGGCAGCGTTTCCTCCGGATCAGCATGTCCGTTGATGAGGTACAGCGAATCCGTCACCCGATGCACCTCGGCTTCCTCCTCGTCGTATTCGTCCTGAATATTGCCGACGATTTCTTCCAGAATATCCTCCATGCAGACCACACCCGCGGTGCCGCCGTACTCGTCCACAACGATCGCCATTTGTGCCTTTTGGCGGGACATTTCCGAAAGCACATCATCGCACTTCGCCGTTTCCGGCACGAAAAGAGCCTCCCGCATGAAATATCTCACGCCGTATCCGGAAATATCCTGCCGCCCGATCAGCCCCAGCAGGTCTTTTGCGTTCAGCACTCCAATGATATTGTCGATGTTGTCCTGATACACCGGCATGCGGGAATATTTCTCGTCCTGTGCCAGCTTCACCACATCGGCAATCGCCATTTCCACGTCAATGGCAACCAGTTCCTTCCGGTGCGTCATGACATCAGAAATGGGAATATCGTCAAATTCAAAGATATTGTTAATCATTTCCCGCTGCTGCTCCTCGATCACGCCGTTTTCGTTGCCGGCGTTGACCAGATGCAGAATATCTTCCTCTGTCACGCGTTCCTTTGCCGGACGTTTTCCGCCGGCAAGGCAGTCCATACCCTCATAGATACCGTAGACCGGCAGCGACAGCACTGCCACCAGCTTCACCAATCCCAGTGACTTTCCCGCCACCAGTTCCGCCTGCTTTCGCCCCAGTCCTCTCGCACAGCCGTCCAGCAGCAGTGCCGCCGTCAGCGAAACCCCAGCCGGCAGCAGCAGTGTCAGCCAGATGTTCCAGTGATGTGCCCAGCCCTTTGCAAAAATCAGCAGGTACGCCGCCAGTGTCAGCAGTGCCGTGAACGAGATCACCTCCGCCACTGCCGTGATCCGCAGCCGGTTCTTTTGTTTCAGATAGTACTGCATGGGCGGGTGTTCTTCCGCCAGCGTGCTCATCTGTCCGCCCAGCTTCTGCACCGATGCCATTGCCGCCGAAAACCACAGGTGCAGTCCGCACAGCAACGCCGCCGCCAGAATCAGCACAGAGTCCAACGCTGTGCCGAACGTATCATAGTCCATAATCCACTCCTAAAATTATCCTGAATTTATCATCAGGCAGCACTGCACAAAGCTTGTGTCATGCCGCCTTAAGGCAATACCGCACAAAGATTGTGCGACAG
>NZ_KI260440.1:0-1683 GCF_000468015.1 Ruminococcus callidus ATCC 27760
CAATACCGCACAATCTTTGTGCGGTATTGCCTCATATGGTTTCCGTCAAAACGTCAAACTTATGCGGTATTGTCTTAGGATTCTTCCAGACCGGTATTGATACCGCTTTTTTCCAGTCCTGCCAGTTCTCCGGACGGTGTTTCTCCGGAGTTGTCTTTCTTTTTCGGGAAGACGAACTTCAGCAGGATCGGGGTGACGATCGTGGTGAATACCACCATGATGACCAGCGGTGTCATGAACTTCTCGCTCATCAGCCCTACAGAAGCACCCTTGTTGGCAACGATCAGGGCGACCTCACCACGGGAGATCATACCAATACCGATTTGCAGGCTCTCCTTGTTGGTGTACCGCATGATCTTTGCACCCAGACCGCAGCCGATCACCTTGGTGACAACTGCCAGCAGCATCAGCAGCAGCATGAATACGATCAGCTTTCCGGTCAGACCGTCCAGTGTCATTGCCAGACCGATGTTTGCGAAGAAGATAGGGGACAGGAGCATGTAGGACAGCGTGTTGAAACGGTTGACTACATACTCGTTCTTTTTCAGACCGGATACTGCCAGACCGGCAACGAATGCACCGGTGATGTCGGCAACGCCGAAGCAGATCTCGGCAATAAAGGACAGCAGCAGGCAGAAAACAAATGTCACGATGTTGTGACGGCGGAGGTTCTCGTTGCTGGATTCCCGCCACTTTTTAAAGAAGAAGTGGTACAGTACAGCGGCACCGATCGCCACAATGAAGAACGCCAGAATGTTGATGACAACAGCAAATACACCGTCATTGACCAGCAGTGTGCCCAGTGTCTTTTCGCCGCCGCCGTCGCCGGTCTTCTTGCCGCCCAGACTGATAACGACAGTCAGAGCGATAATGCCCAGAATGTCATCGATTACAGCAGCACCCAGAATGGCATTGCCGGCACGGGAGTTCAGGGCACCCAGTTCCTTCAGAGTTTCTACGGTGATGCTGACGGAAGTTGCAGTCAGGACAACGCCGATGAAAATGTTCTGCCAGAACAGGGAAGCCATTTCCGGATTCTGTTCCGTATTGTAGAAGTCGGCGAGGAAAAATCCGCCTACCAGCGGAACAATGACGCCCAGCAGGGCAATGACAAAGGAGGCAAGCCCTGCCTTTTTCAGTTCCTGAATGTCGGTTTCCAGTCCGGCACTGAACATGAGGACGATAACGCCCAGTTCTGCCAGACTGACGATCAGGTCATTCCGTTCTACAACGTCCAGCAGCATCGGACCGAGAATGATGCCGGCTGCCAGTGCACCAACGACCTGCGGCAGGCTGATCCGCTTGGTCAGCAGCCCCAGCAGCTTGGTGGACAACAGAATGATCGCGATTTGCAGTAAAAAAGAATAATCATTGTTGAATAAAAAATCTTTCAAACCCATAATGGTTTCTATCTCCCTTTATAATTTGCTTTCTGTCAAGAATGATCCTATGTCAGTTTTGGTTTGACGGTACCATGTGGTCAGTTTTATCAAAGCACTCCCTCCGCCTGCGGCAGAGCCTAACTAGCCGCCCTTTTCAAGGGAGCCTAAATCAGCCTCCCCTGAAAGGGGAGGGGGACCGCCGTTAGGCGGTGGAGGGGTTCTTACGTAGAATCTTTTTCATAATGTTTTAGGTTACACAGAAGTACTCCTCAGTCAAGCCTACGGCTTGCCAGCTCAGCAC
>NZ_KI260440.1:1783-4609 GCF_000468015.1 Ruminococcus callidus ATCC 27760
CGAGGGGAACCGCCGTTAGGCGGTGGAGGGGTTCTCACGTGGAATCTTTTTCATTACAAAAAAAGACTTTCAATTCCCCGCCAGATTCTGCCGCAGCACTGCTGCGTCCAGACCGTTCACCGTCTTGTCGGCGTGGAGGTCGGCGTTGGCAGCCCCGGCCTTGGAAAGCTTCTTGTTGCCCAGCAGATACTGGATCAGCAGCACCAGATCAGCAGCGTTCACCTTGCTGTCTGTATTGACATCGCCCAGCAGCGTATCCGGCTTCTGGGGCGTGGTAACAGTAGTTGTCACCGGCTCCTTGCCGTCCGGCTCTCTGCCGGAGATCAGCACGCCGTTCTGGTATACCGGAATGCAGTCCGAAATGACATACTCACCCACGTTTTTCAGCAAGTCCGTGTTGGAATAGTCGTTGGAAGCGTCCCAGCCAGTCTGGTAATCCGGGAAAACCAGAGCCAGCATCAGTTCGCACTGGTGCTGTCCCTCGGAGATCGGCATGGCAACACGGCCGTCCGGATAGGTCACTTCAATATAGTAGATGTTGTCCTTGTAGTGCTGCACTTCCGAGATCTGTGCCGGCGTGTAGTCGTCGTACATCTTCGCCTGATCGCGGTCTACCCGCATGACTACATCGCCGGGCTGGAAGCCGGCGTTGATGACTTCGGACAGATCCATGTAATACCGATAGGACAAGTTGTCCTCGATCCGTGCCGGCCATGCCGAGTGGTTGGTCAGCTTGAAACTCAGCGTCACGCCGCCGGAAGTTTCCGTCAGCTTGGTTTCCACATAGAATTCCTTGTCCCGCGTTTCCGGTTCCGGAAAATCCGGATCCGGTGTGCCGCCGTAGGCTTCGGTCATCTTGCACAGCAGTGCCGTGAAACCGGCGTTGTAGTCGCACGCTACCTCGTTGTTGATGTAGTTCTGCCGGTCGTCCTCGTAGGAACCGTCCTCGTTGGGGCCGCCCACCAGTGCTCCATATAAGATGTGGCGGTTGGTTTCCGGCGTATCCAGTGCATTTTTCCACGAGCCGTGAGCCGTCCGGTGGTGGGGATTCTGCGGGAATTTTTCTCCGTAGCCCACCACGAAACTCTGCCCGTCCGGATTGTTCCCCAGACAGTAGTTGATCTGGTCTTCGTAGAACTGCTGATACTTTGTCGTGTCGGTGCCTTTCAGCACGGTGTCACACGCCACGCTTGCCAGAAATCCGGCAGTGGTGGCGTACCGCAGACAGCCCCAGGTGGTCAGCCACTTTGCACCGCCGTCCAGCGTTTTCACAGAGTCCGTCCAGTAGTTCAGGTGCTTCTGTACCCGTCCGATGTAGAAGCTGTCGTTGGTGTTGATCGCGTACAGAAGCAGACCGCCCTGCATCACGTCGTCCCAGCACATGCCCCACGAATATTTCAGTTCGTCAGAGCCCAGTTCCTTTCCCAGATTGGGGATGTAGGAAGTCGCCTTGTCCAGATAGGACTGCTCGCCGGTGGCGATGTACAGCCAGTTTGCCGCGTAGAACAGTTCGTCATAGAAGTGGGACGAACGGTAGAATCCGCTGGCATCACTATTATTATAGGCTTCGTCGCTCCGTGTTTCGTCTGCCAGCCGGAACAGGTTCTCGGCGTGTTTCAGATAGTCGCCGGTCTTGTCGCTTCTGCCCTTGAGGGCACAGGAGCCAGCCGCCAGTGCCGCCGCCATTTCACCGCAGACAGCGGAATCCGTTCCGCGGAGTACGGCTCTGGCTTTGGTGTAGTCTGCCCCATTGTCCTTCATGCCGTATTCCAGCAGCTCCACCGGTCCCCACCAGGTGTGATCCATCTGTCCGTTGCCCACCTGATAAACGGCGGTGTCGCCCTCGTCACAGGCGGCGAGATAGTCCAGCACAAAAGAGAGGTTGTTCACATAGGTTTCCAGTTCGCCGGTCTGCTCCAGCCCGTCAGGGTACTGGTACAGTCCCCACGCCAGCATGGAAGCGGAATACGCCATAGGCAGATTGAACTTGACATGGTCGCCGGCATCGTACCAGCCGCCGGTGATTTCGTCGGACATGGTGGAATCGGCACGCCACTCCACTTCGTTCCATTCCGGAAGCGGCCCTGCCTGCTGGCATTCATAAAAGTACATGGACTTCTGGAGAGCCTCGGCGTAGTTGGCGGAAAAGTCCGCCGCAGAAACAGACACCGGCGGCAGGGCACTGACACCCAGACAGACTGCGGTCAGCAGAGCCGCGGCACGTGTGCATCTTCGCATTTGTATCATCTTCCTTTCTGTTAGGGCAACACCGCACAAAGCTTGTGCGTAAGGTGCGTTGTCAGATTTCTGGGCAATATGACGGAAAATCTGCAAGCAGATTGCGTGCAAAGCCGTCAGGCAGGCTTTGTGCGGTATTGCCTTAGGTTCGGGCAGTAACGCACAAGTTCTGTACGATCCTGCCAGCTTTCTGCGGCATATTTCAGCTGCGGGGGACACCCGCCGGAAAAATACCGTTTTCCTTTTTATTATCGCACGTTTTCACGACATTGTCAAGCAGTTTTCATGAAAATATCACAGGAAATCGCCATGAAATCCCACGATCTTTTTGCAGGGCGAAGCGTAAACCACATTGGGGAGAAAAAATGTCTGTTTTTGGGGTGATGTATAAAATAAGGCTTCCTTTTGCTATAGGCTTCCCTTTAGGGAAGCTGGCAAGCCACAGGCTTGACTGAGGGGTTAGTTCGTAAATCTTTACATTAAGCAAGAGATTTCACGGAGTACCCCTCCACCAGCTACGCTGGTTCCCCTCCCCTTTCAGGGGAGGTTTTTTTATTCAGGCTCCCCTGAAAGGGGAGCTGGCAGCCG
>NZ_KI260440.1:4709-7869 GCF_000468015.1 Ruminococcus callidus ATCC 27760
ACGGCGGTTCCCCTCCCTTTTCAAGGGAGGCTTTTTATTCAGGCTCCCCTTTAGGAGAGCTGGCACCGCAGGTGACTGAGGGGTTAGTTCGTAGACCTTTTACATTAAGCAAAAGATTTCACAAGAACCCCTCCACCAGCTACGCTGGTCCCCCTCCCCTTTCAGGGGAGGCTTTTTATTCAGGCTCCCTTGAAAAGGGAGCTGGCAGCCGCAGGCTGACTGAGGGATTATATCGTAGACCTTTTACATTAAGCAAAAGATTCCACATAAAAATCCCTCCACCAGCTACGCTGGTCCCCCTTCCCTTTCAGGGGAGGCTATTTCAATAAAGGAAAGGCTATGATTCAAACTTCCAAAACAAGCTGTAATTTGTAGAGATTGTCGGCTTCCAACGGGAAAAATCTGTATGAAGTGACAAAAATTCTGGAAAACCAGATTGCATCTTGCAAAAAAGTACGGTTCATGTTATAATAAAATTGTATAGGCAGACGGGTGTTGGATTTTGTACCTGCACCGGCTGTCTGTGCCGTTGCAGAGGGCAAAGGCGGTTTTCTTCTATCATTCTGTCACTGCGTGGCGTATGATAAAGAGAGATCCTTTCTGCGATCTGCATGGAGTATGGATTCTCAGGGCAATATTGTCCTAGATAAGGTTTTAGGAGGAATTCTGAAGTGGAAAAGAAGCTGAAAAAAGGAAAGAAAGTTACCGTTCTCGGTGCCGGAAATGTTGGTGCGTCTATCGCATTTGCTCTGGCGATCAAAGGTCTTTGCTCTGAACTGCTGCTGATCGACATCAACAAGCCCAAGGCAAAGGGCGAGGCTATGGACATTATGCAGGGTAATGCATTCTGCCCGTCCTGCGATATTCACGACGGTGATTATCCGGACGCAGCAGATTCCGATATGGTCATCATCACCGTTGGTATTGCCAGAAAGCCGGGTCAGACCCGTATCGATCTGTGCAAGACCAATGCAAAGATCATGGCTTCCGTAATGCCGGAGATCGTGAAGTATGCTCCCCACGCATGTTATCTCGTAGTCAGCAATCCGGTTGACGTGCTGACCTATGAAGCAATTCGCGTATCCGGTCTGGACCCCAAGCAGGTCATCGGTTCCGGTACCGTTCTGGATTCTTCTCGTCTGCGTACCTGTCTGGCAGATCACGCTGGTCTGAACATCAAGAACATTCACGCATATGTATTCGGTGAACACGGCGATTCTTCCATGATCCCGTGGTCCCTGTCCAGCATTGCGGGCATGAAGTTTGATGAATACTGTGCAAATGTAGAAAATCTGGGCGACAAGGACGAGATCGAACAGGAAGTCCGCGACGGCGGTGCAGAGGTCATCAAGTGCAAGGGTGCAACATATTATGCAATTGCACTGTCTGTCAGCCAGATCACCGAAGCAATTCTGCGGGATACCAAGGCAGTTCTGACAGTTTCCACACTGCAGGACGGCACACACTACGGCGTAAAGGACGTTTGCCTGAGCCTGCCGTGCGTACTGGGTGCAAATGGTGTAGAACACGAGATCACACCGCCGATGACTGACGAGGAAATCGCACGCTTCCAGAAGAGCGGCGAAGCACTGCGTTCTGTAATCGACCAGATGGCTCTCTAATTTAAATAGTATAAAAGCACTCGCATGCCGGCACAGATCTCTGTGCAGACGGCTGCCGTACAGCGGCGGGGCTGATGCACCGGCACTGTCCGCTGACAAAAACTTCGGCAAACTGCCGAATAAAGGCAATTGATTGGTTGGAAAGGGACAAAAAAATTATGGATTATGCAGCAGAATCTCTGAAACTGCACTACAAATGGCAGGGTAAGATCGAAGTCACACTTCGTGCACCGCTGGAAACCGCCGATGATCTTTCTCTGGCGTACACCCCCGGCGTTGCAGAGCCTTGTCTGGAAATTCAGAAAGATGTTTCCAAAAGCTATGACCTGACACGCCGCGGCAATCTGGTCGCAGTCATCACCGACGGCACCGCCGTTCTCGGACTGGGCGACATCGGACCGGAAGCCGGCATGCCGGTCATGGAGGGCAAATGTGCACTGTTCAAGCGTTTCGGCAATGTAGATGCGATTCCGCTTTGCGTTCGCTCCAAGAATGTGGACGAGATCGTAGAAACGGTTCGCCTGATCGCCGGCAGCTTTGGCGGTGTCAATCTGGAAGACATTTCCGCACCCCGCTGCTTCGAGATCGAGCGTCGTCTGAAGGAATGCTGTGACATTCCGATTTTCCACGATGACCAGCACGGCACTGCCGTTGTCACACTGGCAGCTATGCTCAACGCACTGAAGCTCATCGGCAAGGATATTCACGACATCAACGTGGTGACCAGCGGTGCCGGTGCAGCCGGACTTGCCATTATCCGTCTGCTGATCGCGATGGGTCTGGATCCGCACCATGTCATTCTGTGCGACCGCCACGGTGCGATCTACGAGGGACGGGATAACCTCAACCCTCAGAAGGAAGAAATGGCAAAGATCACTAACAGCGGCCACAAGGTAGGCACACTGGCAGAAATGCTGGCAGGGGCAGACGTTTTCATTGGCGTATCGGCTCCGCACTGCGTGACACCGGAAATGGTGAAGTCTATGGCAAAGGATCCGATCATCTTCGCAATGGCAAACCCCACGCCGGAGATCATGCCGGACGAAGCACTGGCAGCCGGTGCGGCAGTAATGGGCACCGGACGCAGCGACTTCCCGAACCAGATCAACAACGTTCTGGCATTCCCGGGAATCTTCCGCGGTGCACTGGACGTTCGTGCCAGCGACATCAACGATGCCATGAAGATCGCCGCAGCCAAGGCAATCGCCGATTTTGTAACACCCGATAAGTTGTCTGCGGAATATATCATTCCCAGCCCGCTGGAAGAAGGTGTCAGCGAAGCCGTTGCCAAGGCAGTGGCACAGGCAGCCAAGGATTCCGGCGTTGCAAGAGTGTAAGGTGCGTTGACACTAAGCCTGACACGCGTCTTTTGGGGTGATTTTCCCCGTTCGTCGTTAAAAATCCTTGCCGTGCGAAAGCACGCCTGCGAATTTTTGCCTAGAACGGAAAAAATCGCCTCACAAAATTCGTGTATCATAATAGTATCAACACCGTCTAACGTATTCCACGGAAATCAATTTTCATGATAGCCTCCCCTG
>NZ_KI260441.1:0-11818 GCF_000468015.1 Ruminococcus callidus ATCC 27760
GAGGTAGCGAGTTCGAGCCTCGTAATCCGCTCCAATGGCGCTATAGCCAAGTGGTAAGGCAAGGGTCTGCAACACCCTGATTCTCCAGTTCAAATCTGGATGGCGCCTCCAAGAGATGAGAACGCAAGCGGGCGTTCTCTTTTTTTGTATCTCTTGAAGGTCAAGGGCAATACCGCACAAAGATTGTGCGGTATTGCCCAAGCTTTGCGGCTGGAGGATGCGTATACCTTAGAGCCTGTCCTGTACCTGTTTTGCAGTGTGCAGGACAGGCTCTTGTAGCACCTGAACCAATCGAAAGGAAAGGAGGAAATGCAATGGCAACGTATCTGATCGACTATGAAAATGTTTATATCGAGGGACTGACCGGTTTGGAGTATCTGACAAAGCGGGACGAGGTAGTGATTTTCTACACACAGAACCGCTGCGGGCTGACGTTTGAACTGCACCAGCGGCTGATCTCCTGTGATGCAAAGCTGCGGCTGATGGAAGTGACAGCACTGTCCACCAGAAAAAACACGGTGAAAAATGCACTGGACTTGCAGCTTTCCATGTATATCGGCTATCTGATCGGCAGCCGTCCGAAAGAACGTCTGTATATCATCAGCAAGGACACCGACTTCGACCTGAACCAGCAGTTCTACGACCGGTACCTGCAAGAGGATGTGCACGCTCTGTCGATTTATTCTACCATTGAGAATGCAATGAAAGGCATTCCCACGAGAGATGCAGTACAGGCTCTGGAAGAAACTGCTGCGGCTGCACCTGCGGATACGACTTCAACAGAAGAAGAAAACGTACCGGCAGCACCGAAAAAGGCAAAGAGCAGTGCGGCAATGCTGTTTCCGAAAGAGTTACAGTCGGAAGTGCGGGAACTGCTGGACACAGACGACAAGCAGGCGGTGAACCGGATCTGTGCGATCATCACCGCTTCGGAAGACCTGCTGACACTGAACAACCTGCTGTCCCGCTATTACCACGACGGCAAGCAGGTAAAGGACATGTATCACAAACTGAAGCCGTCCTATAAGGCACTCCGTAAGCTGGCAAACGGCACGAAGTGACAGACTTTCAAAACCCAAAAGAGCACCCTCCGGTGAAACCAGCCGGAGAGTGCTCTTTTTGCTTCATAAAAATGAAAAACCGAAAACAAGCGGCAATTGCCTTTGCTTTCGGTCACTTTTCATATTCAACTGTCAAAAACAGAGCTTACGCACGCTCGATCTTGCCGGAGCGCAGGCATCTGGAGCAAACGTACATATGACAAGGAGTTCCCTTCACAATCGCTTTTACACGCTTTACGTTCGGCTTCCATGTTCTGTTCGACCGTCTGTGGGAGTGAGAAACCTTGATACCGAAGGTAACACCCTTTCCGCAAACTTCACATTTAGCCATTCTACTGCACCTCCTTATCCTAACATTGCATGCCGACCGCCGGAAAATAGACTTCTGCGGCAGTCTGCAAACTAACATATCTATTTTATCAAATTTCCCGAAAAAAAGCAACCCTTTTCCTTGGATTCTTTTGAATATTTTTTTTACGATCAAAATACCTTTCGAAAAATACAATTATTTGCGAAAACAGACTGCAAAATCAAATACAGACTTATTTTCAAAAAGCAACCGAAAAAGAAATCGGCACATTTCCGGCATTCTGTCCTGCGGAAATCTTGTAAATTTTATGTCAAATGGCAAAATAGGCTTGAATTTTTCCGGAAAACCATGTATAATAAAAAGAACACATTATAGGGTATCTGGGTAGAACATTTTCATTTGGAAAGGACTGGAGCAATGGGAATTCTGAGCAATTTTATGAACTTGAACCGTTATGAGATTCTGGCAAGAATCGTGATCATATTGTTGGTGTTGCCGCTGCATGAGTTTGCTCATGGCTGGGTGGCACGGAAATGCGGTGATGACACCGCCGAAGCTGCCGGACGGCTGACGCTGAATCCGCTGGCACACGTAGACCCCTTTGGTGCAGTGCTGCTGCTGCTGACCGGATTCGGCTGGGCAAAGCCGGTGCCGATCAATCCGGCACGAATGAACCACCCCCGCAAGGGCATCATCTGGACATCACTGGCGGGGCCGCTGTCCAATCTGCTGGCGGCACTGGTAGGCGTGGTGCTGATGCAGATCGTCTTTCCGTTTTACTATGCCGACCCCAACGCCGTTTTGACAGGCATCTATACGCTGCTGTACTGGTTCGTGGCGATCAACATTTCGCTGGCAGTGTTCAACCTGATTCCTGTGCCGCCGCTGGACGGCTCCAAGGTGCTGATGATGCTGCTGCCGTACCGCCAGTCCGCGTGGCTTGAGCGAAACCAGCGGTATTTGTCGCTGGCACTGTGGATCCTGATTCTGGTGGGCGTACTGAGCACGCCGCTGAGTTATCTGTCCAACTGGATCATGCACTTCTTCGTCTGGGCGACCCAGTGGATCGGCACGCTGGTGCAGATGGTGATGTGAGTTCATGCAGACGATTTCGTTTAAGCTGGAAGTCTTTGAAGGCCCCATGGATCTGCTGCTGAACCTGATTTCCAAGCACAAGCTGAACATCTATGACATTGAGATCTCCAGCCTGCTGGAACAGTATCTGGCGTATCTGGATCAGTGTCGGGAACAGGACCTGGAGCTGGCAGGGGAATTTCTGGAAATGGCGGCACGGCTGATCTACATCAAAACGGCTTCGCTGCTGCCCCGTCCGGAAGATGCCCAAAAGGAAAAGCAGGCATTACAGGGGGCACTGATCGAGTATGCCCTCTGTAAGCAGGCGGCACAGGCTCTGGCACAGCGTTTTGTGGGCGGACAGATCTTTACCCGTCCGCCGATGCAGGTGGAAGTTTCTCCGGCATACGCCAGAACCCACCTGCCCTGTGTGCTGCTGGAAACATGGAACACCATGGGGCAGAAACGCTTTGCCCCGCAGGAAAACGCCCGCGAACGGTTACAGCGTGTAGTGACGCGTCCGGTGGTGTCGGTGATGTCCAAGGTGGTCTACGTGATGCGAAAGGTGTATCACGATGAACACGTGTATTTCGGGGCACTGTACGCCGATGTGCGGGAGCGTTCTGCACGGGTGGCACTGTTTCTGGCGGTGCTGGAACTGACCAAGCATGGCAGGATCGGCATCAGCGAGGACAGCACTTATCTCTATCGCCGGACAGACTATGTGAAACATTCTGCAAAGGGTTGAGAGAACTTCATTTATGCAGCCGTTCAAGTATGAATCCGAAGAATCGGGGAATGATAATGGAAAGAAACACCAGATCGCCGCTTTGCCTGATGCTGGAGGCGGTGCTGTTTGCCAGCGGAGAGCCGGTGCCGGTGTCCCGTCTGGCACAGGCATGTGAAGTATCAGAATCCGCGGTGCAGACTGCCTTACAGCAGCTGTCGGCGTGGTATGAAAAACAAAAAAGTGCGATCTGCGTGCAGCAGCTGGGGGACAGCTGGCAGATGTGCACCCACCCTGCCTATGCGACTGTGATCCAGCGGGCAGTGGAAACCAAAAAGGCGGCTCCGCTGTCAGCGGCTGCCATGGAGGTGCTGACGATCGTGGCATATAACCAGCCGGTCAGCAAAAGCTTTGTGGAGCATGTCCGCGGCGTGGACAGCAGTTCCGTGGTGAACACCCTTGTGGAAAAGGAACTGCTCACAGAAGCCGGACGGCTGGACGTGCCGGGCAAGCCGGTCGCCTATGCGACAACGCCCCATTTTCTCCGGTGCTTCGGCTTGCAGTCGCTGGACGAGCTGCCGCCGCTGCCGGTGTCGGCTGTGCCGCAGGAAATGGTACCGGAGTCGGAGGAATCTGACGATCTGGCAGAATGATGCAGAGGAGGCGAGTGGTCTATGGTTGGCTGGCTGATCGTGCTGGGGCTTCTGGCACTGCTGCTGGGACTGCTGTTGTCGCCGTTCTCCTTTGCGTGGGACTACGATGCCCCGAAAGACCGCTTCTTCTGGAAGCTTTCGTGGCTGGGGATCTCCTTTGCTGACAGTGCCGGAAAGGGATTGTTTCAGCGGGAAAAAGAGGAATCCCAGAAGCCGGAAAAAGAACCGGAAAAGCAGAAGAAAAAGAAGCGGAAGAAGCCGAAAAAGTCCCGCCGACCGGCAAAAAAGAAGTCGCCGGAATCTTCGGAAAAGACCGAAAAGCAAAAGCTGGAACACGGCTGGGCTCTCATCAAGGGCAGCCTGTCCGTGCTTCCGAAACCGCTGCGGCTGCTGTGGAAAGGCATCTCTCTGAAGCAGCTGACAGTGGGCGTGCAGGTGGGACGGTTCGATGCACAGGAATGTGCCCTCGCCTACGGAGCAGCCAATGCGGCAGTGTACACCGCCGTGGGGCTGCTGGGCAGTGCCATGCGGGTACAGGTGCAGCAGATACAGGTGCAGTGTGCGTTCGGGCAGGAGTGCTCCCGCTGGGTCGTCCGCGGAAAGCTGCACCTTTGTTTCCTGGCAGCTCTGGCGGCACTGTGCAGCTTTGCCGTAGGCTATGCGATGCAGAAAAACCGGCAGGAAACTGACGGGAAAGAGAAAGAAGATACCGCAGAAAAAGAACACGCTGCGGTGAGATAACAGGAGGTAAATGTAATGGCAGAAAAGCGTCCGATTCAGGATCTCATGGGAGTTACAATGGAAAAAATGCGGGAAATGGTAGATGTGCAGACCATTATCGGAGATCCGATCGTGGTTTCTGACAAGGTGACTATTGTGCCCGTGTCAAAAGTGTCATACGGATTTGCCTCCGGCGGCTCTGACCTGCCGGTGAAAACCAATCCGAAAGACCTGTTCGGCGGCGGTGCCGGTGCCGGCGTGTCCATTCAGCCGGTCGCCTTTCTGGTGGTACAGGAGGACGGCGTGCGGCTGCTGCAAATGGACGAGGGCAGCGATGCTCTGTCCAGTGCCATTCGCTCGGTGCCGGAAGTGGTAGACCGTCTGGGCAGCATGTTCAAGAAGGGCGACAAGAAAAACGACAAAAAGACTGAAAATCCGGAAAAACCCGCGGAAACGGATTCCGGCGAAGCAGAATAAACTGCCGCTTCTTTCGCATACATTGTGGTAATTTTACAAGTATGCGGAGGAATCTGAAATGCGAAAACAACATTTTCTGCGGTGGCTCAGCGGGATATGGGCGGTGTGTCTGGCGGTGACTGGTCTGCCGGTGCTGCATGTACAGGGCGAGGCTCTGTCGGTTTCGGCGGAGTCCTGCATTCTGATGGAAGCGGTGACCGGTGAGGTGCTCTATGAAAAGGCGGCAGATCAGCAGCGACCTATGGCAAGCACGACCAAGATCATGACCACGCTGCTCTGTCTGGAAAGCGGCGATCTGGATACGCCCTTTTCGGTGGACAACGATGCGATCCATGTAGAGGGCTCTTCCATGGGGCTGGTAGACGGGGACATTGTGACCAAGCGTGCCCTCTGCTATGGCATGCTGCTGCCCTCCGGCAATGATGCTGCCGGAGCAACTGCTGTGAAGCTTGCCGGCAGCTATGCCGCTTTTGCAGAGCAGATGAACCGGAAGGCTCAGGAACTGGGCATGACCCAGAGTCATTTTGTCACGCCCTCCGGTCTGCACGATGCGGAGCATTACTCAACTGCCCGTGATATGGCACTGCTGACAGCGGCGGCTTTGCAGAACGAAACCTTTCGGGAGATTTGTGGGCAGGCTTCTGCCAAGGTGTGCTTCGGCAATCCGCCCTATGAACGGTGGCTGACCAATTCCAACAAGCTGCTGACCATGGACGAAACGGTGATCGGTGTCAAGACCGGTTTCACAGACGAAGCCGGTCGCTGTCTGGTGTCCGCCAGTGTGCGGAACGGCATCACGCTGATTTGCGTGACTCTGAACGACCGGAACGACTGGCAGGATCATGAAGTCCTGTACGATTACGGCTTCGGGCAGCTTTCCCCGCAGGAGGTGACATTTCCCGCCGACTGGACGCTGCCCGTGACCGGCGGCACCACAGGAACTGCTGCGGTGGCTCCTGCGGAAACGCTGACAGTAGGTGTGAAAGACGGGAACATGCCGGCGTGGTCGTATCAGCTGAACACGCCGCCGTTCCTCTATGCCCCGCTGACCGCCGGACAGGAAGCCGGCACGTGGAAGCTTCTGCTGGACGGCAGAGTTGCCGCACAGGGCAGGCTGCTGGTGCAGTCTGCGGTAACTTATCAGGAAAAAACGACAGAGCCGGAACCCCAAAGCTGGTGGAAACGGCTGCTGCAAAAATAGAGCAAAAAAGGAGTCAAACAGGAAGTGGAAAAAATACGAATTCAAA
Source organism: Ruminococcus callidus ATCC 27760 (assembly GCF_000468015.1). GTDB lineage: Bacteria > Bacillota > Clostridia > Oscillospirales > Ruminococcaceae > Ruminococcus_C > Ruminococcus_C callidus. The sequence goes on from NZ_KI260441.1 coordinate 6,270, forward strand.
AACTGCTGGCAGATGCCGGATATTGTTCCAGACGACAGGCGGAAAAGCTGATCTCTGACGGAAAAGTCAAGGTGAACGGACACCCTGTCAAGCTGGGCGATAAGGCAACACTGGCAGATCTGATCACCGTAGGCGGCGAACGGGTATATCTGCCGCGAAAGAAACAGTACCGTTATCTGATGCTGTATAAGCCGCGGGGCTATGTGACCACCACCTCTGACGAGCTGAACCGCCGCTGTGTCATGGATCTGCTGGAGGACGTGGAGGAACGCGTTTACCCCGTGGGCAGACTGGACAAGGATTCCGAGGGCTTGCTGCTGCTGACCAATGACGGCAGCTTCGCCAACGGCATCATGCACCCCAGCCGCCATATCAGCAAGACCTATCGTGTTACCGTTCGTCCGGACGTGACCGAGGAACAGCTGATCGCCCTGTCCGGCAGCATGGAACTGGACGGCAAAATGACTCAGCCGGCAACTGTGGTTGTCAAGACCAAGGAGCCGGGGCGTGTCGTCCTGCTGATGACCATTCATGAGGGCAAGAACCGACAGATCCGCCGTATGTGCGAATCCGTCGGGCTGGAAGTTGCCCGTCTGCGGCGAATCAGCATCGGACCGCTGAAGCTGGGCATGCTGAAGCCGGGTACTTACCGTGACCTCACCGCCGAGGAACTCCGTGCCATTCGAAATGCCATGGGGACCGGCGAAACCGCTGCTCCGGCAAAGAACAAGGGCAGACGGAGATAATCGGAGTATTCATAAGTTCTATCAATAGTTCTATCAAAAAACGTTCTGGGAGGAGGAACAGGCAATGCCAATTTGTATTTCACCGGAGCTGCCGGCGTATCACACTCTGTCCGAGGAGAATATTTTTGTCATGGACAGCGACCGTGCGGCTCATCAGGACATTCGCCCGCTGCGAGTGCTGGTGCTGAATCTGATGCCGAAAAAAATTGAAACGGAATGTCAGTTCCTGCGGCTGCTCAGCAACACGCCGTTGCAGGTGAATGTTGAATTTCTGCATGTATCCAGTCATATCAGCAAGAACACGTCGCAGAATCACCTTGCCACATTTTATCGGACTTTTTCCGAAATTCAGGATCAGTATTACGATGGCTGCATTATCACAGGTGCTCCTGTAGAGCATCTGGCATTTGAAGATGTGGACTACTGGCAGGAGATCTGCACGATCATGGAGTGGACAAAGTCCCACGTCTTTTCCACGCTGCACATCTGCTGGGCGGCTCTTGCGGGGCTGTATTATCATTTTGATGTGCCCAAGTATGACCTGCCGCAGAAGATGTTCGGCGTTTTCCCGCAGCATGTGCTGGAGCCTCACTGTCAGCTGCTCCGCGGCTTCAACGACGTGTTCCACGCACCGCATTCCCGCCACGCGGAAGTGCATCGGGAGGACATCGAAAAGGTGCCGCAGCTGAAAATTCTGACGGAGTCGGAACTCTCCGGCGTGCACATCGTCGCCAACAAAAACGGCAGACAGTACTTCATCACTGGTCATTCCGAGTATGATCGGGACACGCTGAAAGGGGAGTATTTTCGGGACAAGGAAAAGGGAGCAGAGATCGCGGTTCCCTATGGCTATTTTCCAGATGATGATCCCACCAAGGAACCCCATTTCAGCTGGGGGTGCAGTGCGAACCTGCTGTTCTCCAACTGGCTGAATTACTGCGTCTACCAGCAGACACCTTACGACCTGACTGCACTGGAACTGTACAACTGGGACTGGCAGGCAGGACTGTAAGGCATCATATTGTACAAGCTGTGAAATCATAAAAAACCCGTCCGCACCGGAGAGCCATGGTGCGGACGGGTTTTTTAGTTTCAAATAAATTTAGAGATATGTGAGGAACTGCGATGCCAGAACCACCAGTACCAGTGCGATCGGATAGGTTGCAGCGTAAGCACTTGCAACGTTCGGTGTGCCGCTGGTATTGATGAGAGCACCCAGAGCCGGTGTGCTGGTCATACCGCCGGTGATAGAACCGAGGTTGTTGAACAGGCTCAGCTTCAGCACCTTCTTCGCGAGGAAGAAGCCGATGAACAGCGGAATGATCGTCATCAGTGCACCCCACAGGAACAGCAGCGGACCGTACTTTTCCAGTGTCTGTACGAATCCGGCACCGCCGTCTACGCCGGCACCGATGAGGAACAGAACCAGTCCCCATTCCTGAAAGACTTCCAGCAGATGCTTGTTGACCTTCATGCTCAGCTTGCCGATTCTGCCGAAGTGTCCGAAAATCAGACCCATGATCAGCGGGCCGCCGGTAGTGCCCAGATTAAAGGAACCTGCACCCAGCGGAATGTTGATGCAGCCCAGAATGGCACCAGTCAGAACGGTCAGGGCAAATGCACCCAGACCGAATTTGTCCATTTCAAACAGCTTTTTCTGCTTCAGCGGACTTTCTTCGCCAGTGTCTACAGAAGTCAGCTTGGCACGTTCTTCGTCCATGTTGGCTTTCAGTACCTTCGGTACGATCTGCACGAACAGAACAACGCCGATAACGCCGAACGGATATGCCACGGCATGCCCTACGGCGATTTCCTTGAACACCGGAGAACTTTCCCCGATCGCTTCCTGTGCTGCGGCAAATGCCGGCGTACTGGTCAGTGCACCGGACAGCAGACCAACGCTCATGGCAGAATTCATGTCCGGCACCAGCAGTGTGATCAGAGCACAGACACCTGCACCGGCAGCAATGATGATCGCACCCAGCAGAACGTAGGACTTGGCGTTTTTCTTCAGATTCTTGAAGAATGTCGGACCGGCGATCAGACCAACGGAAGTGACGAACAGGATCAGACCAAAGCTCTGGATCAACTTGAAATAAAAGTTGACAGCGTCCTGTGCTTCTACGTCAGCGATCCATGCGGCAATACCGTTGTCGCCGAATGCCACGCCCTTGAAGTGGCCAACGACCAGAGCCACCAGAAAGATGGCAGCGGTTCCCAGCGAAACGCCCTTGATGTTGATCTTGCCCAGCAGATAGCCTACAACGATGATCGCAAAGACAAAGAACAGGACCATGACAATGGCGGACATGCTGAAAATATGCGTGCCTGCCACTTCGAACAGTTTTAGACTCATGAAAAAACCTCTCTCCTTATACATGAAGCTGGGAGAAACCGACAGGCTCTCGTTGGGATGTCGGTTTCTCCGCGATAAACACCTGTGTGCCGTATAAAAACAAGCGGAACACAACATACTTTATTATTATAACTGATTTCAGTTTTTTTGTCAATAATGCCGAACGATTTTCTGAAAATTGTACGTTTCCAATGATTTTCCACCCTAAAAGTGTCGATTGACTGGGGAAAAGCACAAAACCAGATGTAACAGTTTGAAAAAATTAGTGGATTTCCAATTGCACAGTACGAATTCCTCACCGAATTTTTGGAATTGGAGGAAATTTTTGTGAGTGATGTGAATTTGCACAAAGATACATCTCCGGATTGACAGAAAATTATAAATATGATATAATAAAAGCAGTTGAAAATTCTGCAATTGCAGAAAAAGGAGGTGTCGGTAAATGCGGCACAATTGGATCACCCCCAGGATGGGGCTTTTTTTGGCGGCGGCAATGCTGATGTCATCGCTTTCGGCGTTGCCGCCGGTGTCTGCGGCGGAAACTGCCATGACAGATGATCTGCTTTCGGTGCAGGGGATTCCGGTGGAACACACGCCGGAAATTGCCCTTTACGGAGCAGGGAACACGTCCCCGGACGAACAGGCAGCGTATCCGGAGGACATTTACAGTTCCACAATGGGCTATGACGTTCTGAACGATGCACAAAAAAGCCTGTACCGCAAGATCAAGGCGGCGGCACATGCATTTTATACCGGAACTGCGGCGGCAGAAGGAGTGTCTTACGGTTCTGATGAGGAAAAGCTACCCTGCTTTGCCGTAGTCAGCAATACGGATTCTTCTCTCTCCAACGAGGATACCGTCAAGGTCATTTCCATGTTCCGCAATGACAATCCCATGTATTTTTTTGTGGGGAACAACTACTTGTACAGCATGGACTACGATTTTGAAACGGAAAAAAACTATGTTGGTGCGGTTTATATCGCCTGCGTCGAGGAATACACCAGCGGGACGGCACGACAGGCGGAACGCCGTGCACTGGAAACACAGATCACTGCGGCACGGGAACAGGTGGAAGCACAGGATACTGCATGGGCAAAAGCCAGAGCCGCCAATGACTGGCTCTGCAACAGCCTGACTTACGCCTATGATGCCAGCGGTAATCCGGACGATTCCATGGCATCACACAGCATTGTAGGGGCGTTTGATGAACGCTATTGTGCGGCAGTGTGCGAGGGCTATGCCAAGGCGTTCCAGCTGCTGATGAACGCTGCCGGCGTGGCGAATGCCTACATTGTCGGGCTGGGAAACGGCGGCGGGCATGCGTGGAACATGGCTCAGATGGACGACGGCTACTATTATTATTTTGATGTGACGTGGAACGACTCCACCAGTTCAGACAAATATTTTGCCGCGGGAGAAACGAGTTTTTCCAAGAATCACACGCCCAACACGGCAGACGGCGAGAGATGGGACTATCTCTATGACCTACCGGACGTGCCGGAGGATGACGGCACTGATGAAACGGGTACTGTTCTGACAGAGGGAGATTTCACTTACCAGCTGTACACAGACCACGCGGTTCTGACGGCGTACACTGGCGAGGACGTATCTGTTTCCGTGCCGGAGGAGGCAGACGGGCTGCCGGTTACAGCGATCAAAGGGGCATTTGCCGGAAACGCTGCCGTACAACTGGTGGACCTGCCGAAAACCGTGACTGCGGTTTCCTACGGCACCGGTGGCATCGGGGCATTTGAAAACTGTACCGCTTTGCAGGCGGTTTCCATGATTTTGACTTCCCGCGTGGAATACCACTCGTTCCGGAACTGTTCTGCGTTGCAGACTGCCACGCTGCCGCAGACAGTTACCCTTGTGGGAGCAGGTGCTTTTGCGGCGTGTACCAGTTTGAACACGCTGCGTGTTTATTCCAGTGACTGCACCTTTGGGGCAGCATCGGCAGTTCCTGCGGAAACGGTGCTCTACGGCTATGCGGGTTCTACCGCACAGGCTTACGCGAAAAAGTATGACCGGACATTTCTGTTGTTCGGGACTGTGACGACTGCCGCAACCACAGCTGCAACTGAAACGACAACGACCACCACACAGACGACAACCACGACCCGAGCGACAACACAGACTACCTCTGACAGCACCACTGCAACCACGACAGCAACAACTGTCACTGCCGGAGAGATTCTGCTGCCGGAGGTGGGGGACTGTAACAATGACGGCGTGTGCAGGGTAGATGATCTGGTGCTGCTGAATCAGTACCTGTTGGGCAGCGTACAGGGCAGCGAAGTGCAGCGACCTGCGATGGACTGTAACGCAGACGGCACAGTGGACAGCAGGGACAGCCAGCTGCTGGCGATGTTCCTCATGCAGCTGATCCCACGGCTGCCGGCATAACAACGGATACGAGGCAATACCGCACAAAGAGCGTCTGGCGACT
>NZ_KI260441.1:11918-15198 GCF_000468015.1 Ruminococcus callidus ATCC 27760
CGCACAATCTTTGTGCGGTATTGCCATAATGAAAAGGCACAGCTTCCGAAAAAGCTGTGCCTTTTGTCATATCATGAAATGGTTTGCAAATGATTGTGAAGACAGGTTCTGAGATCAGCCGTTGTACGGCAGCGTCTTGACGAGGTTTACAATGAACTGCATCAGAACAGTTGCGTCATCAGAGCTGATTTCGCCGTTGCCGTTGCAGTCTGCATTCTTGTTCGCTGCGGTGTCCAGCTGTACCGAACCGGCAACTGCCTTGTTCAGCAGAACACAGTCGGTAACATCTACACGGCCGTCCAGATTGACGTCGCCGTACAGAACGACACCGACAGGAACCGTTTCAGTTGTACCGCTGTTGCTGCCTTCTGTAGTCTGGGTGGTATCCGTTGCCACCGGAACGGTGGTATCCGTTGCTACCGGAACAGTGGTGTCTGTTGCTACCGGAACTTCGGTATTTGTAGTCGTGATCGGATCCAGCGAATCAAATGTGATGTCGTTTGCGTTTGCGTAGTCCTTTGCGGCAGTGCTCTCATTGCCGGTAATGGTCATATCATTGCCCTTTACAAGCGTATCCTTTTCCACTTTGTAGCCGAATGCATTGCTGCCGATAGAGGAAACGTTTTTCGGAATGGTGACATTTGTGAGAGAATCGCAGTCTACGAATGCACACTTGTCGATCGATTCCAGAGAATCCGGAAGCTGAATGCTGCTCATAGAAGTGCAGCCGCCGAAGGCGTACTGTCCCACCTTTTTAACGCTTTCCGGAACGGTAACATTGTCCAGTTTATTGCAGCGGTAGAACAGGTAGTTATCCAGATTGGTAACGCCGTTGCCGATGGTGACATCGGTCAGGTTGGCATTGTTGTAGAATGTCCACTTGCCGAGATCGGTCACAGAGTCCGGAACAGTGATTTTGGTAACATTGGTGCACTCTGCAAAGGCACTCTGTCCCAGCTTGGTGACGGTATCCGGAATATTGACTTCTGTCAGACTGGTGCAGCCGTAGAATGCAGAAGCACCGATCGAGTCAACATTTGCCCCGAACTTGACATCATTCAGGCTGGTGCAGCGATAGAACAGGTTGTCACTGATCTTGGTCAGAGAATCCGGCAGGACAATGCTTTCCAGAGAACCGCAGCTGTAGAATACGATCTCGTCCACCTGCTTCAGTGTCTGCGGCAGTGTTACGGATTTCAAGTTGCTGCAATAAGCGAATACGCCGGATTTGATCGTGGTGATGCTGTCCGGAATTTCAATGCTTTCCAGACCGCTGTATGCAAAGGTGTCCTTCCGCAGGGAAGTCATGCCGGAGGACAGCTTGACAGTTTTCAGATTCTGGCAGTGGCTGAATGCTGCTGTTGCAACATTAGTCACACTGTCCGGCAGTTCGATAGAAGACAGACCGGAATAAGTAAAGGCATTTGCGTTGATTCTGGTGCAGGAGCTTTCGGGGAACTGCACAGTGTCCAGACTTGAACAGCCATAGAATGCATTGGAACCGATGCTCTGTACGCCTTCTTCCAGAACGACAGTTTTCAGCTTTGCACAGTTTGCAAACATGGTAGAGCCGATGGAGGTCAGATTTCCGGGGATCGTGATGGATTCCAGAGATGCACAGTAGGAGAATGCATCGTTACCGACAAAGTACAGGCTTGCCGGCAGCTTGATGTCTGTCAGGTTGGAGCAGGAGCAGAACGCACCACCGTTAATGGAAGCCACGCTGTCCGGCATGCTGACGCTAGTCAGATTGGTACAGCCCAGAAATGCGTTTGCACCGATGCCCACCATACCGTCCGGCATGGTGACGGTCTGCAATTCCTTGTTGCCGTAGAATGCAGCCGCAGCGATAAAGGTTACCGGATATTCTTCTTCGTCCTCTTCGTCATAAATGGTATCCGGAATCACCAGATCAGTGGTGCCCGGTGCACAGCCGGTGATCTGTGCCTTTTTCGATACGATCTTGTAGTACAGCTTGCCGTCCTGTGTCGGTTTGCCGTCCGGAATCACAACGTCGGAATCTTCCGCATAATTCGGTGTGGGAATGGTTTCCAGACCGCCGGCAGTGCCGCTGATCGCTGCTTTCACATCTGCTGCAATCTGTGCATCGACCTGACTGGACGGCATCGGTTCTTCCAGTTCCGGCATCACTGCCGAGATCACCGTGTCGGCGGCACTCTGAGGTGCTGCATAAGCGGTCGTGCCCAGACAGCAGGGAATCAGTGCCGCAATGGCAACGATGCCTGCAATAGTTTTTCTCCAATTTGATCTCATAAGAATAAGCCCCTTTCAGTGCATGAGTATACATACAATATTTCTTACATTATAATCGATTTTATCCCTTTTGTCAATAGCTTTTTTGTAGAATTTGACAACGCTGTTTTTGTGAGGAATGACGGAAACACCGGCTGCCTTACAGAATTTTTCCACAAGTTCTTGCTTCTTTGGCAATTTTGCAACGAAATAGAAATTAGATTTGAAAACCGAAAAATGGAAAAATATGTTTGACTTTTTGTGGCATTTGTGCTATAATATTAATGTATGACTTTAGATAAAAAAACGCCTCCGGAAGTGCTTTCCGGAGGCTCTGAAAGCAGCGTCATGTCAGTCTGTCAGGTAGGTTCGGCGTGAGGCTGCCTGCATAGAGAGGAAGCGATGTTTGTGCAGAACCCAAACACGAATCGATACCGTTGCCTTAGCTTTTTACTGGCGGGCATGATGGCTGTGACCAGCCTGCCGCTGCCGGCATTTGCAGCAGATGCGGCGGCGGGGGAGGAAATCGCCATTTCGGCAGAACGATTTCCGGACGAGCAGTTCCGGAACTACATTTCCGAACAGCTGGACAGCGACGGTGACAACATGCTGTCCGCGACGGAATGCAGCGAAGTCGTTGATCTGAATGTATCCCAGCAGGGCATTGCCGATCTGACGGGGATCGATGTCTTTTCCAAATTGCAGCAGCTGGATTGTTCCGGAAACACGTTGTCGGCATTGGATATTTCCGGTGCTGCACAGCTGTTGCAGCTGAATTGCTCTGCGAATCCGGATTTGTCTGCACTGAAACTGCCGGAGAAAAACGGTGCGTTTTCCTTTTTGGTGATGTTGGACTGTAGTGACTGTGCTCTGACAGAACTGTCGCTGGATTCTTACGCCCTTTTGGGAACGCTGGACTGCTCCGGCAATCAGCTGGCAGCACTGGATATTTCTGCGAATTCCAATTTGCGGACTGTGGACTGCTCCGGCAATCAGCTGACTACGCTGGACGTTTCTGCGAATTCCA
>NZ_KI260442.1:0-422 GCF_000468015.1 Ruminococcus callidus ATCC 27760
CAACTGCGAGGAAGCCATATTTATTCTTGCAAAAAACAACGCAAACTATCGTTTGACATTTTTTGCGTAGTGTGATATACGAAATACTCGAGGGCATACCAATAACGGTAGGCGGTTTGTTTCTGCTCCCACTGCTCATTGGAACAGATGGGAGGTGATCGGTATGATGGATCAATACATCACTTTAGGTGATTTGCTGAGAATCGGCAGCTTTCTGCTGGATTTGATCAGCGTGATCTTGTACATTTACTATAATCATAAAAATAGTAATTCGAATCACTACAGCAAGAAAAAGAAATAACCGCCCTGAAGCTACCAACTCGCGGCGGTTATTTCTTCTTAACCATAAACAGTGGGAGCAGACCGTCTGCTGGTGTGCTCTCTTTGTTTTTATTATACGCGATTTTCTCCGGTTTGTCAAG
>NZ_KI260442.1:522-1999 GCF_000468015.1 Ruminococcus callidus ATCC 27760
CTATTATAGCATTGATGCACGATATTTTCCATAATAACGATAATAAACGGAAATAACCGCCCCAAAGCTGCCACCTTGAGCGGTTATTTCAAATAACTCAAACTTGGGAGCAGACCGTCTACTGGTGTGCTCTCTTTACTTTTATTATACGCGATTTTTGCTGATTTGTCAAGTCTGTTTTTCACTTTATCATCACAAGCACCCGAATGTGATCGCCCGCAGTTTCCGCACAATATCACTGGTGCTGCCGCCGCAGACCTGAATCAGATACAACAGCACAGTGCCGTCCTGCGGGGACACACAGAAATACGGTCCTGTCCAGCCGTCCCAGCCGAATTCCCCAGCCGGCACATTGGTCATACACACCAGCGGATCTTCCAGCACCCGCAGCAGGTTGCCATAGGTATAGCCTTTCAGCTGCTCCCAGTCGATTCCCGTTTTCTGGGCATCGCTCAACTGCGGCGTGGTGAGATACCGCCATGTGTTTTCGCCGATCAGACGCACGCCGCTTTCCCGATGCAGCCCTTTTCCCGCCAGCAGATTGGCAAACCGGGCATAGTCCTGCATGGTAGAGATCAGCCCTGCCCCGCCGGAGAAAAACGCCGGCTTCTTCCGGTAGTCCGTCATACCCAGATGGGGATCCGGCTCTATCACCAGCCCGCAGAAATCTTCGCCCCAGTGATACTGATACAGCTGTGCCAGACGGGAACGCTTTTCCGCCGGCACGTAGAAATCTGTATCTGTCATGCCCAGCGGCTGGAAGATCTGCTTCCGGTACAGCTCGTCCAATGGCATGTCTGCCGCCTTTTCCAGCACTGCCCCCAGAATATCCGCCGAAGCTCCATAAGACCACTTCTCTCCCGGCTGAAACAGCAGCGGCACTTCTTCCCCCACACGCCGTGCAAATTCCTGCGTATCCACAGGGTGGTCAGTGGCGTTCCGGCGGTCGATCTCGCCATAAAACGCTCCCATTTTCTTCTGGGATTCGCTCCAGCAGTCCGGATAGGGAATGCCGGAGGTCATGTTCAGCAAATCCTGAATGCAGATCTCCCGCTTCGCCGGCACCAGTTCACCGTGCACATCTACCAGCTTCTCCCGAAAGGCAGGAATATACCACGAAACCGGATCGCTCAATTCCAGCTTGCCGGACTCCCAAAGCTGCATGGTCGCCACCGCCGTCACCGGCTTGGTCATGGAGAAGATGCGGAACAGGGTGTCCGTCCGCATGGGCGTTTCCTGTTCCCGATCTGCCAGACCGTATGCCTTACACAAATATTCTTCCTGATTCTGGTATATGCCTACGCAGGCACCGGTGATCTTTCCCTCCTGCATGCCTTTTTGAATGACAGAATCTACCCGACCAGCCAGCCGGATTTGTTTTTCCAGTTCCACGCCGCTACGCCGCCTTTCTCTCCTGCCGGCTGCCCGCGGAACCGGCTTCAGGGCAATACCGCACAAAGATTGTGCGTAAGGTGCG
>NZ_KI260442.1:2099-3199 GCF_000468015.1 Ruminococcus callidus ATCC 27760
AGCCGTCAGGCGGGCTTTGTGCGGTATTGCCTTAGGACAACCTCATAAAAATCCGACAGGCGGATTTTTGATAAGATTGCCGCATACAGCAAAAAATCCGTATCACAAACCATGATACGGACTTCTTGGTGAGATATGAGGGATTTGAACCCTCGACCCTACGCTTAAAAGGCGTATGCTCTGCCAACTGAGCTAATATCTCATGATGCTGCAAGCAACGTATATTATTATAGCACATCATTCCGGTTCTGTCAAGTGCTTTTTTGCTTTTTCTCGCAATTTTAATATAAGAAAAAATTATGGAATGATAAGTTTCCGAAATAGGGAGAAAAAAGTCATTTTATAGATTGACAGATTTCGGAAAATGTTGTATAATAGCACTTGTAGATCGGAATACATTCCTCCGGTCTGAAAGCGACCTGTTTTCCATAGAAAATGCACTTTAGATCTCTGTAGCACTGCGGAATTACTGTTTTTTCAGCGGTAAAACCGACAGGTCTGCCCGCAGAGATCCGGCAGAAACTGTGTATTTCTTTTCAAAAACAGGCAAAGGAATCTGTTTACTTCTGGTAAAAGCAAACAGGCAGAAAGGAAGATCGTGTAAAATGAAAGACTCTGGCATTATGCGTCGTGTAGACAGCCTCGGACGTTTTGTCCTGCCGAAAGAACTGCGTCGGCAGCTGCAGATCGAGTGCAACGACTACCTGCAGATCTACACCGAAGGTGAAAAAATCATTATCCAGAAGGCACAGTGCAGCTGTGCTCTTTGCGGACGCACAGATGACTTGATCGACTTCAACGACAAGAAAGTCTGCAAGTCCTGCGTTGGCCTTATCAAGGACTATCTTTAAAAACAAACTGTCCGGCAGCAGCTTTCTTTACCGGACAGAAGAAAACGCCGGCATTGTCCGGCGTTTTTTTGCTTTGAGGCAGAGCCTTTTGCGTGAGAGCAGATCGTCTGCTGTACTGGCAGACTCTCTTTTCTTACGCATTTTTTGCTGGTTTGTCAAGTCCGTTTTTGCTTGACAATTGCGAATAACCTATACTTATTCTTGCAAAAAAACGAAAACTATGGTTTGACATTTTTCGCGTAGTGTGAT
>NZ_KI260443.1:0-5151 GCF_000468015.1 Ruminococcus callidus ATCC 27760
TCTGTCGCACAATCTTTGTGCGGTATTGCCTTAACACTATGCAGATATGCAGGCGGACAGAAATGTTCGCCTGTTCTTGTATATAAGGCACTGCGAAGTGCATTTTCTCATGCGTACAGAAAGGACTACCCATGAAACAATACTTGGAAATCGGAAAGATCGTAAACGTCCACGGGCTCCGCGGCGACGTGAAAGTGGTGCCGTGGTGCGATGAGCCGGAATTCCTGTGCGAATTCGACACCCTGTATCTGGGCAAGGCACAGAAGCCGGTGAGCGTGACGGCTGCCCGTCTGCAAAAGGGCAACGTATTGCTGCATCTGGAGGGTGTGGACACCGTGGAGGCGGCGGAACAGCTGCGGAATCAGGTGCTCTATATGGACCGCGACGAGGTGGAACTGGAAGAAGGCGTGTACTTCATTCAGGATCTGATCGGGCTGGAGGTGCTGGACGCAGACACCGGCAAAAGCTACGGCAAGCTGTCTGATGTGATGCAGACCGGTGCCAATGATGTGTACGAGATCAAAGACGAAACCGGAAAAACCGTGCTGATCCCTGCGATTCCGGACGTGGTGCAGGAAACTGACCTCGACGGAGGCGTGATGCGGATCCGACCGCTGGAGGGCTTGTTCGATGCAGATTGAGATCGCCACTTTGTTTCCGGAAATGTGCGAGGCGGTGCTGTCGGAGAGCATTATCGGCAGAGCCAGAGCCGCCGGTCATATTTCCGTCCGCTGCTGGAATATTCGGGAGTATACGCTGGACAAGCACCGCCGTGTAGACGATGTGCCCTACGGCGGCGGCAGGGGCATGGTCATGCAGGCAGATCCCATTTACCGCTGCTATGATGCCGTACAGCAGGACATCGGTGCCAAGCCCCACGTGATCTACATGTCCCCCAAGGGCAGGGTGCTGGATCAGCAGCGGGCATTGGAATTGTCCGTGATGCCGCATATTTTTGTACTTTGCGGGCATTATGAAGGTGTAGACCAACGGATTCTGGACGAGATCGTAGACGAGGAGATTTCTATCGGGGACTATGTGCTCACCGGCGGGGAACTGCCGGCACTGGTGCTGGTGGATACGGTTGCACGAATGGTACCCGGGGTGCTGCCGGAAAATCTCTGCTTCGAGGACGAAAGCCACTTCGGCGGTCTGCTGGAATATCCCCAGTATACCCGTCCGGCGGTGTGGCATGATCGGGAAGTGCCGCCGGTGCTGCTCACCGGACACCACAAAAACATCGCAGAATGGCGGCAGGCACAGAGTCTGGAGGAAACCAAAACCAAACGCCCTGACCTTTATGCAAGCTATTTGGACAAAAAATAGCAGTTTTCTTTGTGGGATTTGAATAAAATATGCAGGTTCACCAATTTGAAAAAATCAGGATTTGGCATTGTTGTCATGTTTCACAAAGATTGAAAGCAAAAGGGAGAATGGTTCTGTCAACACGTAGAAAATTCCGGAAAAAACGCAAAATATTGCAAAAAGCACGTTGACGTTCTCCGGAAAAAACGGTATAATGATAGCATAGCAGAGATGAGGAGTGCACAAATGGTTCCTATCAGAAGTGGGGATCGCCAAGCGTCTTCAAATCAGAGAAGATACGAAATGTGTTGTTTCGTGCTTCAGTAAGTATGGTGTGTGAACGCACATGCATGATCATAAGGATGGGAGAGTTTATCATGTTTGTAAAAGAAGTTACTGTACAGAATCAGGTTGGTCTGCACGCAAGACCGGCTACATTTTTCATTCAGCGTGCCAACGAGTTCAAGTCCTCGATCTGGATCGAAAAGGAAGAACGCCGTGTAAACGCAAAGAGCCTGCTGGGTATCCTTTCTCTGGGTATCGTTGGCGGTACCGACATCAAGATCATTGCAGACGGTTCTGACGAACAGGTTGCAGTGAACTCTCTGGTAGAACTGGTAGAAAGCGGATTCAGCGACTAATTACCGCAGTGTCTGTGACAAAAGAGAACCTCACGGGGGAAAGGTCCGCCGTGAGGTTTTTTGTTTTCGGACAGCAACGTGCAAGGTTTGTTAAGGCAATACCGCACAAAGTCGCCAGATGCTCTTTGTGCGGTATTGTCTTAACTGCCGCTTAGCCCGTAACGTACCATGTTCTCGCAGAAGATGCCGTAGCCGCGGGTGGGATCGTCCACAAAGACATGTGTCACGGCTCCCACCAGCTTTCCGTTCTGGAGAATGGGGCTGCCGCTCATGCCCTGCACAATGCCGCCGGTAACTTCCAGCAGTTCCGGATCGGTGATGCAGACCGTCATGTTGCGGGTGCTGTCTGTGCCGCTGTAGTCGATTTCCTCCAGCGTGATGTCATAGGCTTTCGGCGTGTCGCCGGAAACGGTACAGAGGATCTGTGCGGCTCCGGTCTGGATCTCCTGCTTCAGTGCCATGGGAATGGCTTCTTCGGCGGAAGGATTGTGATACAGCGTTCCGAAAACGCCGCAGCGGTTGTTGCACAGAAGTTCCCCCAGTGGGGCATCATCGGAAAAGCTGCCCTGCAGCATGCCGGCACAGCCGGAAACGCCTTTGGTCACCTGTGAAATGGTCACCGCGGCGGCTTCTCCCGAACCAAAGGGCAGAATGTCACCGGTGTCTGCATCGCAGATCGGGTGTCCCAGTCCGCCGAAGCTGCCGGATTCCGGCTCATAAAAAGTAATGGTACCAATGCCGGCACTGCTGTCCCGCACCCAGATGCCGGCTTCATAGCGGTTGTCGGCGGCGGCGTAGGCGGGAGTGAGGGTGACGGTGCAGGTTTCACCGCTGCGGGTGAGGGTGACAGTTACTGGCGTGCCGTCGGATTCCGCAATGGCTTCCTGTAGGGACTGGTTGGAGTCGATCGCCGTGCCGTCTACAGATTGGATCAGGTCGCCGGTCTGAATGCCGGCTTCCTGTGCGGGACAACGCTGCCCCGATGCAGTTTCGATTCGTTCCATGCCTACCACCATGGCACCGTCCATTCGCAGCTTGATGCCAAAGGGCTCGCCGCAGGGCACCAGCATGGGCGTGTCGATCTCCTGTATTTCGACATCTTTAATGGGAATGATCCCGAAAAGCCGGAGCGAGGTGGTGTCTGCCGCGGACGATGCCGTGACGGCAGCCTGTACGGTATGTGCAGTGGGCACGGCGGCAATGTGCAGAGCCGTGTCTACTTCCAGCCGGCTGCCGGTCTGGACATAATAGCTGTCCGGCAGCTGCCACGCATAATAGGCGGCTGTGCCGTAAAGCTGTAGCAGCACCGCAGCACCCAGTGCCGCCGTGCATTTGATCCATCGTATCATATTGGAAAAGACCTGCCTTTCTTTCCGAACCGGCATGCCTGCCGTTCGAAGTCTTTTGTTTTAGAGGTGTTTTTTTGGTGCGGTGTAACAGCGAAGCTGGTGGAGGGGTTCTTTTGTAAAATTTTCCCGTGACACAACACCAAAAACAATCCCGCGGGAACGACGTTCGCCCGTAATCTTATCCTATGTAAACCGGCAACGCTTATCAGCGACAATGCAAGGAAAAAATCCTGACATTCCAACGATTCCAAAAATTTGAAAAAAATGAGGTGTATCCCATGCATACCAAACCAACGAAAAACCAACCCATTCCCACCGCCGCCCAGCTGCGGAAACGCCGTGCCCACACTGTCTGCTGCTGGATCCTGCGGGGACTGCTGGTGCTGACGACGATTCTGTTCACGTGGATCACCTGCTGGGGCTGCGGGCTGGGGTGGATCAGCCGTGCCCGTGCCGGCAGCAACTGGCCGATAGAATTCGCCGGCTACGGGCAGATGCTGCTTGTCGGCTCCGGTCTGCTGACACTGGGGACAGTGCTTGTCCTGCTGTGCCGGAAGAACTGGCTCAACTGGGCAGCTGCAGGCAGTGCTACTGCCGGCGTAACGCTGGCGATGCTGGCACTGTACCGCGTGACCGCCTACGCCTCTGAGCATTCGTTCTACAGCCGGCTCATGGAAATGCCTGCCGCGACACTGTACCGGCTCCAGCTGCTGCCGGTGCTGGTGCCCTATGTCTGTGTGGTTGCGTTGGGACTGCTGCAATTCTTCTCCGCGGAAGCTGTCCGGCGGCGGCAGGAGAAAAAACGACAGGATTCGGCAAAGGCTCCGTCGGTGCTTTAAGGAAACACTGAAGGAAACACTGTACAAAGCTTGTGCAGAAGATGCCCTGTTTCTGTTTTTGCAGGTGGGAAAAACTGTCATATTCGCGTGAAGGACATGTGCTTTCGCATGTTTCCCTAAAAAAATTTCTATTTTGACAGATTTCAGTCTTGCAGTTCCCCATAGAATGTGGTAAAATTATAGGGTAGAACAAAAAAACAGGAGGTAACAAAATGGACAACAAAAAAATAAAAGTCCTGATCGGAGATGACAGTGCAGAATATGGCATCACCTGTGCCAATGAACTGCGGTCGCTCGGTCTTTACGTCGTGACGCGGCGAAAAGACGGGAAAGTCATTCTGGACGCGATCCGGAATGACACACCGGACGTGGTTGTGATGGACGCTGTCCTGCCGGGTATGGATGCCATAGAGATCCTTGAGAAATCTCAGACATTCGAAACCGCACCGGCTTTCATCATCACATCTTCTTATGAAAATGCGTTTATCGAGCGTCAGGTCATGGAAAAGGGTGCGGCGTACTTCATGCTGAAGCCTTTCCACATTTCCACTCTTGGCAGCCGCATCACCGATCTGGCTGCCAAGGGCATGCCGAACCCGAAGAACTCTGCCAACCGCAATATGGAGGTAGTGGTGACAGAGATGATTCATCAGCTGGGCGTGCCTGCACACATTAAGGGCTATCACTATCTGCGTGCCGCAATTCTGGCTTCGATCGAGAATCAGGCACTGCTGGAAAGCGTGACAAAGCTGCTCTATCCCACAGTGGCAATGCAGTTCGACACCACGTCTTCCCGCGTGGAACGTGCCATTCGCCACGCGATCGAAATCGCATGGGATCGGGGCGATCTGGATACGATCAACTCGTTCTTCGGCTATACCGTGAACAACTGCAAGGGCAAGCCTACCAATTCTGAATTCATTGCCCTGCTGACAGACAAGCTGCGGCTGCAATACGGCAGAAGCACCGTCCGTCACGCCTAAGGCAATCCCGCACAAAGAGCGTCTGGCGACTTTG
>NZ_KI260443.1:5251-15154 GCF_000468015.1 Ruminococcus callidus ATCC 27760
TCTGTCGCACAATCTTTGTGCGGTATTGCCCTGAGAGCTCCGCACAGAGCCTGTCCGACGGCTCAATACAGCGGGATTCTGTATATTTTTGTATGTTATCGAAAAAAGTTCAACTTCTTTGTGCATTTTCTTCTTGCAGTCTGCCATATACTATGGTAAAATAAAAAGAGCATGCATTTGTTCCGGCGGGCGGTCTGTCCGCAGACAGCATGTTATTATCTTATGCGAAAGGATCTGATTTTATGACTGACGGAAAAATGTTTTTCAAGAAGATGGACCTGAGTGATCTGCAGTGCAATCCCTTTGATATGATCGGGAAGACATGGTACTTACTGACTTCCGGTACACCGGAGGATTACAACACAATGACGGCTTCCTGGGGGGCAATGGGCGAAATGTGGGGAGCACCCTCGTTCCACTGCGTCGTGAGAACCAACCGTTATACCCTGAACTATCTGGATCAGAATGAACTGTTCTCGGCAACATTCTTCGATCCGGGCTATAAACCCGCACTTCAGTTCTGCGGCACCCATTCCGGAAAGGACTGCGATAAGGCACAGAGAACCGGATTGCAGCCCGTTCTCCTTGAAGGAACTACCAGCTTTGCACAGGCACGCCGCGTGCTGATCTGCCGGAAACGTTATACGGCAATGTTGCAGCCGGAGGGTTTTCTGGAACCCGAAACTTATGAAAAATGGTACGGCAAAGACCCGATGCACCGGGAATTTGTAGGCGAAGTACTGGCGTATTACGAAAGAATGCACTGATCGTTGGTGCACGCAAAGAGCCTCTGTCATCTGACAGGGGCTTTTTTGGTATCTGTATACCGCTGTCCAAAGTGCATTTTTTTCACGAAAGCACAATAATATGCAAAAATAGCTGCATATTATACGTAAACTGTTGCAAAAAGAAAAAAATTCCGTATATTTATGCAAAAACGCTTGACAATGCCGGAAAAAGGTGTATAATAAGAAACAAGAGCATTTGCAGCGGATCAAAAAGGGCGGTACAGATGCGATAAATTATGCTGATGGAGGAGTTTGCATCATGGCAAAGGCAAAAAAGGACATTAAGAAAGTCGTTCTGGCATATTCCGGCGGTCTGGATACTTCGATTATCATTCCGTGGCTGAAAGAAAACTATAACAACTGCGAAGTTATCGCAGTTTCCGCAGACGTAGGACAGGGCACAGAACTGGACGGTCTGGAAGAAAAGGCAGTCAAGACCGGTGCTTCCAAGCTGATCGTACTGGATCTGAAGAAGACTTTCGTAGAAGACTACATTTTCCCCACCGTACAGGCTGGTGCGGTATATGAAAACCGTTATCTGCTGGGTACCTCTTTCGCTCGTCCGATCATCGGTAAGGAACTGGCTCGGATCGCACTGGAAGAAGGTGCAGATGCGATCTGCCACGGTGCAACCGGTAAGGGTAACGATCAGGTTCGTTTCGAACTGGCAATCAAGGCATACGCTCCGGATATGGCGATCATTGCTCCGTGGAGAGAATGGACCATCAAGAGCCGTGACGAAGAAATCGACTATGCAGAGGCTCACAACATTCCGCTGAAGATCAACCGTGAAACCAACTACTCCAAGGATAAGAACCTGTGGCATCTGTCCCACGAAGGTCTGGATCTGGAAGATCCGGCAAACGAGCCGCAGTATGAAAAGGAAGGCTTCCTGGAACTGGGCGTTTCTCCGATCCAGGCTCCGGACAAGCCCACTTATGTGACCATTCACTTTGAAAAGGGTATCCCGACTGCTATCGACGGCAAGGAAATGGGTGCTGTAGAACTGGTAGAAAAGCTGAACGAACTGGGCGGTGCAAACGGCATCGGTCTGGCTGATCTGGTAGAAAACCGTCTGGTCGGCATGAAGTCCAGAGGCGTTTATGAAACTCCGGGCGGCACCATTCTGTACCACGCACACGATGTGCTGGAAACCATTACCCTGGACAAGGAAACTGCAAGAACCAAGCAGTATCTGAGCATCAAGTTCGCTGACATCGTATACAACGGTCAGTGGTACACACCGCTGCGGGAAGCACTGACTGCTTTCGTAAACGAAACCCAGAAGACCGTTACCGGTGATGTCAAGCTGAAGCTGTACAAGGGCAACATCATCAATGCCGGCGTTACTTCTCCGTACACCCTGTACGATGAAGAAGTTGCAACCTTCGATGCAGAAGACGTTTACAACCAGAAGGACGCAGAGGGCTTCATCAACCTGTTTGGTCTGCCGATCCACGTAAAGGCTGTGCTGGATCAGAAGCGGAACAACAAGTAATTTTGAAAAAATCGGGAAACACGGCGGTGATTTCCCTGTATACCGGTTCTCCTGCCGGTGAGGAAGAGGCGGCTGTTTACTGGTCGCCTCTTTTCCGTTTCTTCTATCAATATATAAGGAAACACTGCATAAAGCCCGCCTGACGGCTTTGCACGCAATCTGCGTGCAGATTTTTCGTCATATTGCCCAGAAATCCCTTGCCATACGGAAAGTATGCCTGCGGAATTTCTATGCAATCTGTCGACCGAAAAATCTGACGACGCATCTTACCACAAGCTTTGCTCGGTGTTTCTATAATATCACGAAAGGACGTTTCATATATGGCACTTTGGGCAGGAAGATTTTCCAAAGAAATTGACGCAGGCGTAAATGCGTTTAACTCCTCTATCGCATTTGATGCCCGTATGTACCGGCATGACATTCAGGGCAGTATCGCCCATGCCACCATGCTGGGGGACTGCGGCATCATCTCCAAGGAGGACAGCAAGACCATTATTGAGGGGCTGACTGCCATTCTGGCAGATCTGGACAGCGGCAAGCTGGAATTTGATCCCAATGCAGAGGACATTCACATGTTCGTGGAGGCAGAGCTGACCAAGCGTTACGGCGATGTGGGCAAGCGGCTGCACACCTCCCGTTCCAGAAACGATCAGGTGGCACTGGATCTGCGGCTGTATCTGCGGGACGAGATCAAGGAGATCCGCGGACTGGTGGAAAAGCTGTGTGCCGTGCTGGTGAAGCTGGCAGAACAGCACACCGAAACCGTGCTCCCCGGCTATACCCACTTGCAGCGTGCCCAGCCGGTGACTTTTGCACACCACCTGCTGGCATATGTACAGATGCTGCTCCGCGATCTGGGCAGACTGGACGACACAGCAAAGCGTATGAACGAATGCCCGCTGGGCAGCGGTGCACTGGCTGGCACCACATACCACATCGATCGGGAAGAAACGGCGAAGCTGCTGGGCTTTGATGCTCCTATGGCAAACAGTCTGGACGGCGTTTCCGACCGCGACTACTGCATTGAGCTGGCGAATACCCTCTCGATCATCATGATGCATCTGTCCCGCTTCTCCGAGGAGATCATTCTCTGGTGCTCGTGGGAATTCAAGTTCATTGAACTGGACGATGCATTCGCAACCGGTTCGTCGATCATGCCCCAGAAGAAGAATCCGGATATTACCGAACTGATCCGCGGCAAGACCGCCAGAGTGTACGGCGATCTCCAGACCCTGCTGACCATGATGAAAGGTCTGCCGCTGGCGTACAACAAGGACATGCAGGAGGACAAGGAAGCGATTTTCGACGCAGTGGACAACGTGAAGCTGTGTCTGGAAACCTTTACCCCCATGCTGGAAACCATGCGGGTGCTGAAAGACAACATGCGTGCCGCCGCAGCCAAGGGCTTTATCAACGCCACCGACTGTGCGGACTATCTCGTGAAGAAGGGCATGCCGTTCCGCGATGCCTATAAGATTTCAGGCACGCTGGTGGCAGAGTGCATTTCCAGGGGGCTGACACTGGAAACCCTGCCGCTGGAGGAATACCAGAAGATGACACCGCTGTTCACCGAGGACGTGTACGATGCCATTAGTCTGGAAACCTGTGTCCGCGGCAGAGTGTCGCAGGGCGGTCCGTCCCCGAAGGCTGTGGCAGAACAGCTGCGGCTGGTCAAGACAAAGCTGGGGCTGGCATGAGAAAGCGGCAGATCAAGTTTATTCTGGCGTTGTGCACTGCCGCGGTAGTGCTCTGGGTCGGCGGAGAGATCCTGCTGGGACTGGTGCTGGATCTGGGACTGACAGTGTCCCGCATCTGGGCAATCGCCATTATCGTGCTGACCTGTGCGTTCAGTCTGTGGAAATGTCCGCGGGAATAGGAGAAATCATGAGAAAATGGATCGGGATCCTGATGGCGGTTGGGTTCTGCCTTTGCACTGGCTGCGGCAGGACGGCTTCGCCTGAAGCTTCGGAAACGGAGACATCGTCCGTAGTGACAACGGCAAAGGTACAACTAGATGCGGTGCAGACAACTGCTGCTGTGCAGGAGGACGATGCCGCGGCAGTGACGACCAAGAAGAAGACTGTGGATGTGCCGAACGGGAAAAAGCTGACGGCGGTGACTCCAAAGCAAACGCTGGATACTGTGGAAAAGCAGGAGATCACAACTGCGGAAACGCAGAGTACGACTGCCATAGAAATGGTATACTATAGTGCAACTGGCTCTTATTGGCATCTATCGGAGGAATGTGCCAAAGAGGATTATGTCCACGTTGTGTACAATATGCAGGGAGAGACAATGCCTGCACCGAAGCCGCACATAATAAAATCGCCGAAAACAATGATCGTCGGCGGAAAAACGCCCTGCCCGAATTGTGCGGCAGGGGAATGAGGTGGAAAAATGGCTGTAAAGATATTTATTGACGGGCAGGCTGGCACTACCGGTCTGCGGATTCATGAACGGCTGGCAGACCGGAACGATCTGACCATGATTACCCTGACTGAGGAAACCCGAAAGGATCCGGAGGCAAGACGGGCTGCCATTCTGGAAAGCGACGTGACATTCCTGTGCCTGCCGGACGATGCGGCGAGAGAAGCTGTGGCACTGGCTGGCGATGCGGACGTGCGGATCATTGATGCTTCCACGGCACACCGCACCAATCCGGACTGGGCATACGGCTTTCCGGAACTGTCGCCGGAGCATCGGGAAAAGATTCGCCACTCCAAGCGTGTGGCAGTGCCGGGCTGTTATGCCAGCGGCTTCGCTTCGCTGGTGTATCCCATGGTGCACAGCGGACTGTTGCCCAAGGACTATCCGGTGCAGTGCTTCGCCATGTCCGGCTACAGCGGCGGCGGCAAGAAAATGATCGCCGAGATCGAATCTCCCGACCGTGCTCCGGAACTGTACAGCCCCCGTTTTTACGGTCTGGCAAACAATCACAAGCACCTGCCGGAAATGCAGAAGATCTCCGGTCTGGAAAAGAAGCCCATGTTCACCCCGATTGTAGATGATTACTATAACGGCATGGTGGTCTGCGTGCCGATTCAGGCGGCGATCTCCGGCTTCTCCCTGGAACCGGAACGGGTGCAGGAAATGCTGGAACGCCACTACGCCGGTTCCAACTTTGTGCACGTGCAGCCCCTGAAAACACCGGCAGAAATGACAGCTACCAAGCTGAGCTGCAACGACCTGCGGGATACCAACCAGATGGAAATTTTCGTGTTCGGTGATGCAGAGCAGATCTTGCTGTGCTCCCGTCTGGACAATCTGGGCAAGGGTGCATCCGGTGCAGCGGTGCAGTGCATGAATATCATGCTGGGACTGGACGAAACTGTAGGACTTTTGTAAGGGAAACAAACGCTGCGGAGGAATAACCAAATGAAACAAATTGAAAAAGTGCTGTATGACGGGTTTACCTATATCGACGGCGGCGTTTGTGCCGCAAAGGGATTTCGTGCCAATGGCGTGTACTGTGGTATCAAGGAAAACCCCACGAAAAAACCGGATCTCTGTCTGGTCGTATCCGACAAGCTGTGCCGTGCTGCCGGCGTGTTTACTTCCAATAAGGTGAAAGCTGCACCGGTGCTGGTTTCCAAGGCACATCTGGAACAGACCGGCGGTAAGGCATGGGGCATGGTGCTAAGCTCCAAGAATGCCAACTGCTGTAATGCAGACGGTATTGACAAGGCGAACCGTGTCTGCGAACTGGCGGCGGAACAAATGGGCGTTCAGCCGGAAGAACTGCTGATCGCACAGACTGGTGTCATCGGTCAGATCCTGCCTATTGAGCCGTTTGAACAGGGCATGGGCAAGGTGTATGACGGCTTGTCTGCTGAAAATCATGAGCAGGCAGCCATTGCCATTATGACAACAGATACCGTGCCGAAAGAAGTGGCAGTGGAATTCCAGTTGGGAGGAAAGACCTGCCACGTAGGTGCAATGGGCAAGGGCAGCGGTATGATCTGCCCGAATATGGCAACGACGCTGAATGTGGTAACGACGGACTGTGCGATCTCTGCGGAACTGTTACAGACAGCCCTCAGTGATGTGGTACAGTATACGTATAACTGCCTGTATATCGACGGCGACCAGTCTACCAATGATACCTGCGTGGTACTGGCAAACGGTCTGGCAGAAAATGCGGAGATCACCGAACAGAATGACGATTATGCCGTATTCCGTCAGGCTCTGTATATCGCGATGTCCAACATCACCAAGATGCTGGCAAAGGACGGCGAGGGTGCGACAAAACTGCTGGAGTGTACTGTGACCGGTGCGAAAGATCGGGAAAATGCACTGGCAGTTGCCAAGAGCGTGATCGCTTCTGATCTGCTGAAATGTGCCATGTTTGGTGCAGATGCCAACTGGGGACGGGTGCTGTGTGCCGTGGGCTATGCACCGGCGGAATTCGACATCGATCAGGTGGCTGTGACACTGGCTTCCCGTGCCGGTTCTGTAGACGTGTGCAAAAACGGTGCCGGCATCGACTTCTCCGAGGACATCGCCAAGACGGTGCTGCTGGAGGACGAGATCGAGATTCTGGTGTCTGTCGGCGACGGTCCGGCGGCGGCAACGGCGTGGGGCTGCGACCTGACGTATGACTATGTAAAAATCAACGGTGACTACCGTTCCTGAGAGAGGCTTCGAGAAATGGGAGAGATATTGAACAATGTGCGGGCACAGGTGCTGGTAGATGCCCTGCCCTATATTCAGAAATACAACAACAAGATTCTGGTGGTCAAGTACGGCGGCAACGCCATGACCAACAAGGAACTGAAACAGGCCGTAATGGACGACATCGTGCTGCTGTCTTTGGTAGGTGTCAAGGTCGTGCTGGTGCACGGCGGCGGTCCGGAGATCAGCGACATGCTGAAGCGGCTGAACATCGAGTCCAAGTTTATCGGCGGTCTGCGGTATACCGATGAGGCAGCGGTGGACGTGGTAAAAATGGTGCTGTCCGGCAAGGTCAACAAGGAACTGGTCAGCCTGCTGACACGGACACGGGGCAAGGCTCTGGGAATGTGCGGCATCGACGGGCACATGCTGACGGCAGAACGGAAGCTGGGCCCCAACGGCGAAGATCTGGGCTTTGTAGGCGATATTGTCAAGGTCAACGAACAGCCCATTCTAGACGCTCTGAACAACGGCTATATTCCGGTCATTGCCACGGTGGCAACCGATGAGTTCGGGCAGTCCTATAACGTCAACGCGGATACGGCTGCGGCAAGAATCGCGGCACAGCTGCGGGCGGAAAATCTGATTCTGATGACGGACATTGCGGGACTGCTGCGGGACAAGGACGATCCGTCTACCCTGATTCCGTTTGTCAACGTCAGCGAAGTGCCGTTCCTGAAGCGGAAGGGCATCATCTCCGGCGGTATGATCCCGAAGATCGACTGTTGCGTAGAGGCAGTCCGCCGCGGTGTCAAGAAAACGGCGATCATTGACGGCAGAGTGCCCCACTCCATTCTGATCGAAACGCTATCCAATGAGGGCATCGGGACACAGTTCCGATAAGCACAGAAAGGATTTGAAAGAATGGGGTTGTTAGAACGTGCTGCGATGGAAGCAGCAAAGAAAATGGCGGAAAGTGAAGAAAGCCACACCGACACCAGAGGCATTGTCAAGGCATCAAAGGTGTTTCCGGTGGTTTCCATTGCCTCTATTCTGCTGGCTTTGGGAATGGCGTTTCTGAAGCACAGACAGAGTGATGCGGCGTTTTATGTACTGTCTGGGGTGTTTGCAGTGCTGGGAATCTGCCTGCTGATCTATGGGCACAATTTCAGAATCGAGTACGACCGCACGGGAATTACGGTGTACAACTTTTTCGGAAAGCCCAAGCAGTATACCCTGCAGGACGTGCAGAAGATCGAACTGAAAAGCGATGGCTATATTGTGTGGACTGCCAAGGGAAAAATTCGGGTGGAACAGCAGTTTTTCATTGGTGCAGATGCATTTCTCTGCTATCTGCGGGACTATCAGAAGGAGGAACAGGTATGAAGTTGACATCTGCAAGAAAAGATTATGGGATTTACGGCTTTATGGTAGTGGTGTTTTTGGCGGGGACAATTGCATTTTTTGTGCGGTATGGTACAAGTGAGATCTGGTATACGCTGCTGATGGTAGCATTCCTGCTGGTCAGCCTGTACTTTTTCACCTGTACGCTGCGGTTTCGGGTGATGTGGGACGATGACGGCATTCATATCCGGCAGAACTGGAAGCCGGAAGTGCACTATACTTGGGACGATTTTGAACAGATGTACATAAAGGACCAGTGCATCATGCTGCACCTGAACGGCAGGCGGTACGGCTTTTCTCAAGGCTGTCCCAACGCAATGGAACTGATCGAATTTTTGGAACAGAAATTTTCCGCTGAACAGGCGGCAGAATAAAGGAAATGATGAAAATGACAACACAAGAACAAATGAACCAGTCCGTCATGGGAACATACGGACGGTTTCCGGTGGTGATCGATCACGGTGCAGGGGAGTCCTGTGCTGACGAAACCGGAAAGCAGTACATCGACTTCGGCAGCGGCATCGGCACCACCTCTCTGGGCTACTGCAACGAGGCGTGGACGGAGGCAGTCTGCAAGCAGGTCAAGACCATGCAGCACACCTCCAACCTGTACTACACCAAGGTGCAGGCAGACTTCGCACAGAAGCTGTGCCAGACTGCCGGCTATGAAAAGGTGTTTTTCTGCAACAGCGGTGCAGAGGCAAACGAGTGTGCCATTAAGCTGGCGAGAAAGTACAGCTTCGACAAGTACGGCAAGGGCAGACACAAGATTCTGACGCTGGTGAATTCGTTCCACGGCAGAACCCTCTGCACCCTGTCCGCCACCGGTCAGGACGTATTCCACAACTATTTCTTCCCGTTTGTGGAGGGCTTCGACTATGTGACAGCCAATGACATTGCCGATCTGGAATCCAAGCTGGACGACACCGTTTGTGCAGTGATGCTGGAATACATTCAGGGCGAGGGCGGCGTGAATGCACTGGAGCAGGCATTCGTGGACGCTGTTTTTGAAAAGTGTGCCGCAAAGGACGTGCTGGTCATTGCGGACGAAGTGCAGACCGGTGTGGGCAGAACCGGTACATTCCTTGCCGGTGAACAGTTCGGACACAAGGCAGACGTGACGACACTGGCAAAGGGCATTGCCGGCGGTCTGCCGATGGGGGCATGCCTTGCCAACGAGAAGTGTGCCGGCGTGCTGGACAAGGGCTCTCACGGCTCTACATTCGGCGGCAATCCGGTATGCTGTGCCGGCGGTCTGGCAGTGCTGAACACCATTACCGCAGACGGCTTTCTGGCAGAAGTGCAGCGGAAAGCCAAGCTGCTGCGGGAGAAGCTGGAAAAGCTGGACGGCGTGGAGAGCGTCAGCGGTCTGGGACTGATGATCGGCATTGCCCTCAAGGACAAGAAAGCCATCGATGTGGCAAATGCGGCTCTGGAAAAGGGCCTGCTGGTGCTGACGGCAAAGACCAAGGTACGTCTACTGCCGCCGCTGACCATTACAGACGAGGAAATCGAAAAGGGCGTTGCCATTCTGGCGGACGTTCTGTCGAAATAAAGGAAACACTGCGTGAAGCCCGCCTGACGGCTTTGCACGCAATCTGC
>NZ_KI260443.1:15254-16792 GCF_000468015.1 Ruminococcus callidus ATCC 27760
GACGGCTTTGCACGCAATCTGCTTGCAGATTTTCAGCTTTATGCAGTGTTTCCTAAACGGAGGAGTTAGACTATGAAACATTTACTGAAAATGCTCGACCTGAGCACCGAAGAGATCATTGAGATTCTGGATCTTGCCGATCAGCTGAAGTACGAGCTGAAGCACGGCATTCCCCACCCGCATCTGAAAGGCAAGTCGCTGGGCATGATCTTCCAGAAGGCATCTACCCGTACCCGTGTTTCTTTTGAAACCGGCATGTACCAGCTGGGCGGACACCCGCTGTTCCTGTCCGCAAACGATCTGCAGATCGGCAGAGGCGAACCGGTGCAGGATACTGCCCGCGTTCTGTCCCGCTATCTGGACGGCATCATGATCCGTACCTTTGAGCAGAAAGAAGTGGAAGATCTGGCAGAGTACGGCTCGATCCCGATCATTAACGGTCTGACAGACTTCTGCCACCCGTGCCAGATCCTCGCAGACCTGATGACCATTCGGGAGTTCAAGAGCAGCTTCGACGGTCTGAAGATGTGCTTTATCGGCGACGGCAACAACATGGCAAACTCTCTGATCGTGGGCTGCCTGAAAGTCGGCATGTCCGTTTCCATTGCCTGCCCGAACGATTACCAGCCGGATCAGGAGGTACTGGACTTTGCGGCACAGTACGGCGACAAGTTCCAGATGACTGACAAGCCGCTGGAGGCTGCCAAGGACGCTGACGTGGTAATTACCGACGTATGGGCTTCTATGGGGCAGGAAGGCGAAGCAGAGAAGCGGAAAAAGGCATTCCACGGCTATCAGATCAACGATGAAGTCATGGCACAGGCTCACGACGACGCAATGGTACTGCACTGCCTGCCGGCACACCGCGAAGAAGAAATCACCACAAAGGTATTCGAGGCACATGCCAACGAGATCTTTGAGGAAGCAGAGAACCGCCTGCACGCACAGAAAGCGGTTATGGTAAAGCTGATGGCGTAAGGACGCTGTCGTTCTATAAACATCATGAAGGGCATTCTGTAAAAAACAGAGTGCCCTTTTTATGATATGCTTGACAACAGAAAATGAAAAATGTATAATAAAAAGAAATATTATATGGGAAAATCCCTGCGACAGGAGCGAAATGAGCATGTATAAAAAAATTTTAGTCGCAATTGGAGTGATCTTTTTGATTTTCTTTATTGTGAAGCTTTGCGAAAAGGGACCGTCAGAGCCGAGCAGTTTTGATTCGATTTATGAAGAAAGTCAAGAAGAATCCCAAGAAGAAACCAGTACATACGACAACTCCGACAGCGTGGTCACACGTAAGCGGGAGTATTCTTTTCCGGAGTATAACAGCGATACCGATGAAATTGACGATGAATACGAGGGCGAAGATTATGATGACTACGATACAAACTGGTTTGATGATTACGACGACGATGAGGGTGATTACGACTATTAGCGAAATAAACAAAATTCAACAAGAATATTTTACATCAATTTTACTTGACAAAGTCAAAACAGCGTGATATAATAATAAAGCTGTCGCACGAGAGCGA
>NZ_KI260444.1 GCF_000468015.1 Ruminococcus callidus ATCC 27760
CATTCAGGCGTGAGTAGTATGTGTGCTGGCTGATACCTTTTTCCTTGCACCAAGCAGTTACGGTCATACCGCTGCTCTGGCATTCCTGTATCTGCTCTGCCCACTCCCTGTGACGAAGCTCGGTTTTTACTTCTCTGATCGTTGGCATATTCTCAGCTCCTTTCGGGGTAAATCCCTTTGGAACTATTTTATCGCTTTTTTAGTGCCGAATCAACGTTAGGGTGTGGTTGGCGGTTACGATCGACGGCCCACGGAGGGAGCCGCCATGCTGATATATCCTGTTTTTCAAAAGCATAGCTTATTAAAAAAAGCCTGTACCTAACAGGGGGCAGCTCCGGCCAACAATATGAACTATACTATGTAAGGAAACTTCATATCAATTTAATTTTCGCCCGGTGGGTCTACGACCTGCCGGGCGAATTTTGTCGTTTCCTGCGGTTTTTCGGTGTGGGCCGAAGCTGCCGCAGCAACATAGACACAGGGGGCGACGCAACCGGCCCCGGCTTCTCATTCTCCCGCAGATCGGGGGTGAGAAGATGAAGTACACTCCTGATGGTTATGGAGAACGCTGCCGGTTTGACGCTTTCTGCAAAACCGTTCTCCGCAATGAGGCCAGAACCCACCTGCGAGATTTGGGCCGCCAGCGGAACCGAGAAATCGAGTTCATCGCCTTATCGCAGCAAGAATTGGACAAGCTCTGCACGGTAGACGAATACCCAAGCGACAGCATCCTATTCACGGTCTATGGCTACACCCTGCATATCCGGGACGAACTGGTGGCCGCTGCCTTTGCCAGTCTGCCGGAACAGGGGCAAGGCATTTTGATCCTGCATTGTGTGTTGGAGCTGGCAGATGGCGAGATCGGCAACCATGTCGTTTTGCAGGTAGGAGTCAATGCAATTGAGAACACTCCACGGGTTATAGATCTCCGTCAGTTCGAACCGATAGCCGTCATACCATTTTGCGATTGTTCCGGCATACTGTTCCAGGGAGAAGTTTTGCAAAATTTCTTGCATTTCTTCCTGGGTAAATCCGAAATACTGGGAGAACTTGTTTTTCGTGATGGAGTAAGTTTTCAGGTTGTTCAAGCCTGTGAAAATGCTCTCTCTGGATACCCGCAGACAGCCTGTCAGAACTGCAAATTCCAGCGAGGGGTTGGTTTTTAAGGCAGACTCAAAGCAGCTGCGAATCAGGTTCGTCATGTCATCGTAAAAGCCCTCATGGTAGGCGTTTTCTAATGGTACATCGTACTCGTCAATGAGAATGATGACGTTTTTTTATAGTATTTTGCCAGAATGTCGGATAAGGTTCGGATAGAATTCAGGTAAACATTTTGGTCTGCTCTTTGCTCCATAATGTTTTGGAATACTTCTTTTTCTGAATCTAAAATCTTATTGGATTCTAAAATGATTTTATGCTTCTCATATTCCTTTGCAATCAAGTTTTTATACATATAAAAAGCATTTGTGTAGCTGGCTTGTTTCATGCTTTTCAGCGAAACGCTGATTACCGGATACTTTCCCTGATACGCCATATACTCCGGATATGCTGCGATTTTTAAGCTGTCAAAAAGATAGGCATTGCTTTTCTCAGTTGCCTCAAAGAATCGCTGCAGCATACTCATGTTGAGTGTTTTGCCGAATCTTCTTGGTCTGGTGAAAAGATTGACGGTTTCCTTGTTTTCCAGGAGTTCCTTTATCATCAGTGTTTTATCGACAAAGTAGTACCCGTTGTCCACCAGCCGCTTGAAATCCTCTACGCCAATTGGCAAGGGCTTGTGTTTCATGTTCTCACCTCTGCTTGTTTCTGCAATTTTACCGGGGTTCTTGTTATTGTTATTATACCATGTTCTTGCGGAAAAAGCAACTGGATTTGCGGCTTTTTTGAATGTGGGGGATTGATAGGGCATATTTTAAAAGCATTGTGCAAAGACACATCACTTTTCTCACTGGCTGTTATTAGATAGCAAAAGCTGTTCATTCAAAAATATTTCCCGTGTTTGTAGAAACACTTTTCAAGGAACAGCGGAAAGTGTGTGCCTCATTTTGTCATTGCACTGCTTAAGTCGACATCTGCGTCGTCATCTCGTCGGCAAAAGAAGCATGTGAAATCGAAAAATGATTGTGTTGCATGGGATTTTTCACTTGCGTTAGAGTTGCTCATAACCCGAAGGTCGTCAGTTCAAATCTGGCTCCCGCAACCAAATGGAAAAGAACATTCAAGCAAGTGAAACAGCTGGAGGTGCAAGTTTAGCTGTTGATTTGCCTGAATGTTCTTTTTTATTATGCTCTATTCTAGAGCATTTGTCAAATATTGTGAGGTGAGTTTTTGGCTCGGTTTTTGTTGCATTTTTACAGAAAAACCGATTTTGACCCCAATTTGACCCCAAAACATCAAAAAAGAAAAGTGGAGCAGGACAACACATTGAACTGACCCCAAAAAGTTAGACAAAGATTCA
>NZ_KI260445.1 GCF_000468015.1 Ruminococcus callidus ATCC 27760
GAGGTAGCGAGTTCGAGCCTCGTAATCCGCTCCATTTGCATTGTATTATCTCTTCCATTGTAAAGCACACAAGGAACGCTCTTGTGTGCTTTATTTTTTGTGTCTGGTCA
Organism: Ruminococcus callidus ATCC 27760; assembly: GCF_000468015.1. Taxonomy (GTDB): domain Bacteria; phylum Bacillota; class Clostridia; order Oscillospirales; family Ruminococcaceae; genus Ruminococcus_C; species Ruminococcus_C callidus. Next base: position 111 of record NZ_KI260445.1, read on the forward strand.
GGGTGTTCGACAAAAACTGCTTGACACAGCCGCGGAATACATGCTATAATTCAGGAAACACTGCATAAAGCCCGCCTGACGGCTTTGCACGCAATCTGCCGAAAAAATCTGACGACGCATCTGCACAAGCTTTATGCAGTGTTTCTTTCATGCCAGCACGCTCTTAGAAAGGGAACCCATACATGAAACTATTACACATCGGAGATGTTGTCGGTGCAGCGGGCAGCCGCTTTTTGCAGGAACATCTTCCGGCAATCAAACGCACACACAAAATCGATATGATTGTTGTCAACGGCGAAAATTCCGCACAGGGAAACGGCATCACCAAGCACTCCATGGAACAGATCTTTTCTGCGGGGGCAGATGTCATCACCACAGGCAATCACTGCTTCAAGCGGCGGGAGGCAATGGCGATCTACGAAAATCCGGTGGTGCTCCGTCCGGCGAACTATCCGGAGGGCTGCCCGGGTCACGGGGTATGCACCATTGATTTCGGTCCCTGTCAGGTGGCGGTGCTGAACCTGTCCGGTACGGCGTATCTGGATCCGCTGGATAATCCGTTTACCATTGCGGAACAGCTTCTGGAGGAGATCGACACTCCGAATATTCTGGTGGATTTCCATGCCGAGGCGACGGCAGAGAAAAAAGCAATGGGCTATTTTCTGGCAGGCCGTGTAACGGCAGTGGTGGGAACGCATACTCATGTGCAGACTGCCGACGAAACCATTTTGTCCGAACATACCGGCTATATCACCGACGTGGGCATGACCGGACCGGAGGAATCGATTCTGGGCGTTGCGGTGCAGCCGGCAATGGATCGGTTCCGTTTCCACTATCCTACACGCTTTACAGAAGGCAGCGATCCCTGCTTTTTGAACGGCGTAATCGTCACATTTGATGAAAAGTGTGGCAAATGCACGAAAATCGAACGGCTGATTGTTCGATAATGCACAAATTTTTCGGGAAGTACTTGCAATTTCAAAGGCTTTGTTGTATAATGAGGGTGTGTAAGGGCAGCACGGTATAAATTTTGTGCGGTGCTGCCTAAACCGAGTGCCGGAAGCCGGAGCAGAACTGATCGGTTTTACACAGATTTGCCGTCGTTTTTTTACAGGCGGAATATCGAATACAACATGGAATCATTGGTTGTACTAAGGGAGGCTTTTATCATGGAAGTATTGAAAGTATCATCGCACTCATCTCCGAATTCGGTTGCCGGTGCAATTGCCGGCGTGATTCGTGAAAAAAAGATGGTAGAGGTACAGGCAGTCGGTGCTGGTGCGGCAAATCAGGCAGTAAAAGCAATTGCCATTGCCCGCGGCTATCTTGCTCCGATCGGTGTGGATCTGATCTGCATTCCGGCGTTTGCCAATATTCAGATTGATGGCGAAGACCGCACTGCAATCAAGCTGATTTGCGAAGAACGGTAAATTCGTGATACGAACAGAACGCTGCCAGTGCAACAGATCTGGCGGCGTTTTTTTATAGTTGTTAAGGCAATACCGCACAAAGAGCGTCTGGCGAC
>NZ_KI260446.1:0-4664 GCF_000468015.1 Ruminococcus callidus ATCC 27760
TCTGTCGCACAATCTTTGTGCGGTATTGCCAAAAATCCCTGTACATCACGTCCGATGTACAGGGATTCTTTTCGATATATCAAAATTGTTCGGGAATCATTTTCGACAGTGACTTGTCCATAACTTGTCCGTCAGGTCCTGCACATGTCCGGAGTCAGGCAGTCAGGCGACTGCGTGGATAAACGAACGAATCAAACTTACTTGTTCTTGATTGCAGCCTGTGCAGCAGCCAGTCTTGCGATCGGCACACGGAACGGAGAGCAGGAAACATAGTCCAGACCGATTTCGTGGCAGAACTCAACAGATGTCGGGTCGCCGCCGTGCTCACCGCAGATACCGCAGTGCAGCTTGCTGTTGACCGGCTTACCCAGATCGATAGCCATCTTCATCAGCTTACCAACACCAGTCTGGTCCAGCTTAGCGAACGGATCGCTCTCGAAGATCTTTGCATCATAGTATGCACCGAGGAACTTACCAGCGTCGTCACGAGAGAAGCCGTAAGTCATCTGAGTCAGGTCGTTTGTACCGAAGCAGAAGAAGTCAGCTTCCTTTGCGATGTCGTCAGCAGTCAGAGCAGCTCTCGGGATCTCGATCATGGTACCAACTTCATAAGACAGGTCAGAACCAGCAGCAGCGATTTCAGCGTCAGCAGTTTCTACAACGACCTTCTTTACGAACTTCAGTTCCTTCACATCGCCGACCAGCGGGATCATGATCTCCGGCTTAACGGTCCAATCCGGATGATTCTTCTTTACGTTGATAGCAGCCTTGATGATTGCCTTGGTCTGCATTTCAGCGATTTCCGGATAAGTAACAGCCAGACGGCAGCCACGGTGACCCATCATCGGGTTGAATTCGTGCAGAGAAGCAATGATAGCCTTGATCTGATCTACAGTCTTGCCCTGAGCATCAGCCAGCTTCTTGATGTCTTCTTCTTCGGTCGGAACGAATTCGTGGAGCGGCGGATCCAGGAAACGGATGGTAACCGGATTGCCTTCCAGAGCTTCGTACAGAGCCTCGAAGTCGCCCTGCTGCATCGGTTCGATCTTTGCCAGAGCAGCCTTTCTTTCTTCAACAGTGTCAGAGCAGATCATTTCACGGAATGCTGCGATTCTGTCAGCTTCGAAGAACATGTGCTCGGTACGGCACAGACCGATACCTTCTGCACCCAGTTCGCGAGCCTTCTTTGCGTCAGCCGGAGTATCAGCGTTGGTACGAACCTTCAGAGTTCTGTACTTGTCTGCCCAGCCCATAACGCGGCCGAATGTGCCGGCGATGGAAGCGTCAACAGTCGGGATAATGCCGTCATAGATGTTACCGGTAGAACCGTCGATAGAAATGTAGTCGCCCTCGTGGAAGGTCTTTCCAGCCAGTTCGAACTGCTTGTCTTCTTCGTTCATCTTGATGTCGCCGCAGCCGGATACACAGCAGGTACCCATACCACGAGCAACAACGGCAGCGTGAGAAGTCATACCACCGCGGACAGTCAGGATACCCTGAGATGCCTTCATGCCGGTGATGTCTTCCGGAGAGGTTTCCAGACGAACCAGAATAACCTTTTCGCCCTTTGCGTTCCAGGTTTCTGCATCGTCAGCAGTGAATACGACCTTACCGCAGGCAGCACCCGGGGAAGCACCCAGACCCTTGCCCATCGGAGTAGCAGCCTTCAGAGCCTTGGCATCGAACTGCGGGTGCAGCAGGGTGTCCAGGTTTCTCGGATCGATCATCAGAACTGCTTCTTCTTCTGTCTTATGTCCTTCATCTACGAGGTCGCAAGCGATCTGCAGAGCAGCCTGTGCGGTTCTCTTACCGTTACGGCACTGCAGCATGTACAGCTTCTTGTTCTCGACAGTGAATTCCATATCCTGCATGTCGTGATAGTGGTTTTCCAGGGTATCACAAACCTTGATGAATTCATCGTAAGCTTCCGGGAATTCCTGTGCCATCTGAGCGATCGGCATCGGAGTACGAACGCCGGCAACAACGTCTTCGCCCTGTGCGTTGATCAGGAATTCGCCCATCAGCTTCTTTTCACCGGTAGCCGGGTCACGGGTGAATGCTACACCAGTACCAGACTCGTTGTTCAGGTTACCGAATACCATCGGCATTACGTTAACTGCGGTACCCCAGCTGTACGGAATATCGTTGTCACGGCGATATACGTTTGCACGCGGGTTGTCCCAGCTGCGGAATACAGCTTCGATAGCCAGCTTCAGCTGTTCTACCGGATCAGACGGGAAGTCTGTGCCCAGCTGGTTCTTGTACTCAGCCTTGAACTGTTCAGCCAGAGTCTTCAGATCAGCAGCGGTCAGCTCTACGTCGAACTTTACGCCCTTTTCTTCCTTCATCTTGTCGATGAGCTGTTCGAAGTACTTCTTGCCGACTTCCATAACAACGTCAGAGAACATCTGAATGAAACGTCTGTAGGAGTCATATACGAAACGCTCGAAAGCCGGATCCGGATTGCCCTTGATCATTGCAGCAACAACGTCGTCGTTCAGACCGAGGTTCAGGATGGTGTCCATCATACCCGGCATAGAAGCACGTGCACCGGAACGAACGGAAACCAGCAGCGGATTGTTCAGATCGCCGAACTTCTTGCCGTTGATCTCTTCCATCTTCTTAACGCCGTCCATGACCTGAGCCATGATCTCGTCGTTGATCTTGCGGCCGTCCTCATAGTACTGTGTGCAGGCCTCAGTTGTGATGGTGAAGCCCTGCGGTACCGGCAGACCGATGCTGGTCATCTCAGCCAGGTTTGCACCCTTACCGCCGAGGAGATTCCGCATGGTCATGTCGCCTTCGCTAAACATATAAACCCATTTGTTTGCCATTGGTAAATACCTCCAATTTTTGATTTCGATTGAATGTCCGGCTGCGTGATTGCATTCGGGGAAATCTGGCAAATTTCCCTTTCTCAACCGGCTCATTATTATTATAGCATACTTCTCATGAAAATACTATACACTTTTCAAGAAAAAATTACGCCCATTTTTGTGGCAAGTTATACAAAAATCACAATACACGAATTTTTTTTGAAAAAAGACTTGCAATCCTTTCAAGATTTTGTCATAATGTAAAAAGGGGCTTTTTCGGACGGCTGTCCGGAGGAGCACCCAATCCATGCAATGATGCAAAATCACTTTGCTCCGGAAATTTCCGGAGTGGGGTATTACAGGAGGACATAAAACATGAATCAGGTTGTTATTCTTGCCGGTGGACACGGCAAACGTATGAAGGCTGCGATCCCGAAGCCGATGCTGCAGGTACTGGACGTGCCGATGCTGGGCTGGGTGATCCGTGCATGCGAGGGTGCAGGCTTGAGCCGCATCTGCGTGGTGACCGGCTATAAGGCACAGTACGTGGAACTGTATCTGGGCAACCGCTATCGGACGGCTTTGCAGGCGGAACAGCTGGGCACCGGTCATGCAGTGATGCAGGCAGAAAAATTCATGCAGGAATTCACCGACGGCAACACACTGGTGCTCTGCGGTGATGCCCCGTTTATGGACAGCGAAACCATTGCCAATGCCCTGAAGCTGCACGAGGCACAGGAAAATGCCGTGACAGTCATCACTGCCACTTTGGAACAGCCCACCGGCTACGGCAGAATTCTCCGCAGCGAAACCGGCATTGCGGCGATCGTAGAGGAAAAAGATGCCACAGATGCACAGCGGGAGATCCACGAGGTGAACTCCGGTGCGTACTGGTTCAAGACCAAGGCTCTGCTGGAACTGCTGGGGAATCTGTCCCAGTCCAACGCACAGGGCGAGTATTACCTCACCGATACTGTGGGACTGGCACTGGAACGGGGCTGGAAAGCCAGTGCATACCGCAGCGAGAATCCGGACGTGATCCTGGGTGCCAACACCAGAAAAGACCTGCTGCATCTGAACAAGGTGGCACAGGAACGGGTTTTGGAGAAGCACATGGAAAACGGTGTCAACTTTGTCAACACCGACGGCATCATCATCGGCAACGATGTGGAGATCGGTGCGGAAACCACCATTCTGCCGGGTACCATTTTAAGAGGCAAGACCAAGATCGGTGCCAAGTGTACCATCGGCCCGAACTGCCTTATCGAAAACTGCAGCATCGGTGACCACGTGACACTGAACTATGTACAGGCGTTCGAGTCCGAGATCGAAGATGCTGTAAAGGCAGGCCCGTTTGTCCATATCCGTCCGAATTCACACCTGAAAAACGGTGTCAAGATCGGCGATTTCGTGGAAGTCAAGAACTCCACCGTGGGCGAGCAGACTGCCATTGCTCACCTGACATACGTAGGCGACAGCGACGTGGGCAAGAAAGTCAACTTCGGCTGCGGCACTGTCACCGTCAACTATGACGGTCTGAAGAAGCAGCGTTGTGTGATCGGTGATAACTGCTTTATCGGCTGCAACACCAACCTGATCGCACCGGTAGAACTGGGTAAGGGTGCTTATACTGCCGCAGGTTCTACGGTCACAAAGGACGTGCCGGATTACGCACTGGCTGTGGAACGTGCAGACCTCAAGGTCAAGGAGGGCTACAGCCTGAAGAAGCTGAAAAGCAAGCTGTTCCCCGAGGACGGCGGCAAGAAGTAATTTTCATAAAATCCCCCTTGAAAAAGAACGCTTTGATCCGTTATAATAGAGGCAATACCGCACAAAGAGCGTCTGGCG
>NZ_KI260446.1:4764-15057 GCF_000468015.1 Ruminococcus callidus ATCC 27760
TGGCGACTTTGCACGCCATCTGCTTGCAAATTTTTATGTGGTATTGCCTAGAGGACAGGGCACAGCATGCTGTGCCCGCTGACAAAAAACGGAAAGCAGTATTAGCGAAAGGATTCATGCGGCATCGGAAGGCTCTGGTGCCGCATGAAGCAGGTTATAGGAAAAATGGGCATTTTTGATTTATTTCAGCAGATCGAGTCAGGTTCCGCCGGCAGAGTGCACGGCAAGCTGAGCTGGATCGTTGCCGGTCTGGGAAACCCCGGGCTGGAATACGAACACACCCGCCACAATGCCGGCTTTCTGGCGGTGGAGGAACTGGCGAAACAGTGCGGCGGCGTAAAACTGAACCAGATGAAGTTTCAGTCCAACTGCTGCGAGGCGATGCTGGGGGAAGTACGCTGCCTGCTGATGCAGCCGACGACATACATGAACCTCAGCGGCGATGCCATTGCGGCGGCGGCGAACTTCTACAAGATCCCGCCGGAGCAGGTGCTGGTCATTTATGATGACATCTCCCTGCCGCCGGGAAAGCTGCGGCTGCGGCGAAAGGGCAGTGCCGGCGGACACAACGGCATCAAGAGCATTATCGCACAGCTGGGCACGGAGGAATTTCCCCGTATCCGCGTAGGCGTGGGGGCGAAGCCAAATCCCCAGTATGATCTGGCGGACTGGGTGCTGTCCAAGTTCAGCGAGGAGGATATGACTGCCCTGCAGCCGGCACTGGAACACGCCGCAGATGCTGCCGTGAAGATCGTGGGCGGCGACATGAACACCGCAATGAATCTGTACAGTCACTAATCTCTGTACAGTCACTAATCCGTGTTTTCTTAGAAACGAAAGGCAGGGGAATCAGCCATGCAGTTTTTTACCGCAACAATGGAACAGCTGTCGGCATATCAGGAACTGATGCGGGCAAGGCAGGAGGGTGTGACACCGGTGTCCTTTACCGGCGTTTCCCAGATTCACAAGGCACACCTGCTGGCGGCATTGAGCCAGACCTCGGCACCGGTTCTGGTCATCACTGCCGACGAAGCAGAGGCACGTCGGCTCTGTGATGATGTCAACACCATGCTGGAAGAAACTGCGGCATGGGTATTTCCGGCGAAAGAAGTGATTCTGACACCGGTAGAGGGCATCACCACTGCCTATGAACACGCCAGGATCGGAGCACTGGCTGCGTTGCAGAACGGGCAGTGCAAGGTGGTTGCCGCCAGCATCGAGGCTCTGCTCCAGCCCACCCTTTCGCCGGAACAGCTGCGGGGACATACCATATTATTACAGCAGGACGGCACGGCAGACCTGTCGGAACTGACCAGAAAGCTGACGGACTGCGGCTATGTCCGCGGGGACAGCGTTTCCGGTCAGGGACAATTCTCCGTCCGCGGTGATATTGTGGACATCTTTCCGGTGCAGCTTTCGGCTCCGGTGCGGCTGGAATTCTGGGACGATACCATTGACACCATGCACTATTTCGATCCGGAAACCCAGCGGCGGACAGACCCGCTGGACGAGGTGCTGGTGCCGCCGGCACGGGAAACCCTCTGCGACCCTGCGGAGCTGGCGAAGAAAATTCGTATGCTGGGAAAGTCGCTCCGCATTCGCCGTGCCGATCTGGTGCGGGAAAAGCTTTATGCCGATGCCGATCATCTGGAAGCCGGCATGATTCCGGTGCATCTGGATAAGTACGCCCCGCTGCTGTGGGAGCAGCCGCCGATGCTGTATGATTACGGCATGGAGATCGTCTGCTGGAGCGAATACGGTGCCATTGTGGAGAGCCAGCGTGGGCTGATGGCACAGTATCAGGAGGACTGCAAGCTGCTGCTGGAGGAGGGCAGCCTTTGCCGCGGTCTGGAGGGCTATTATCAGGACCCTGCGGAAACGGCGGCGAAGCTGGACAAACGCTTTCAGGTGTATTGCAGCAATTTCCTGCAAGGCGGCGAACATGTGGAATTTCAGAAGCTGCTCAGTGTGCAGGCAGTCCAGAACGCCCCGTGGGGCGGGGAACTGCGGCAGCTGACTGAGGACTTGCAGGAGTACAGCAGTCAGGGCTACTGCACCATGCTCTGTGCCGGCAGTGAAAAAACGCTGCCGATCTTGCAGCAGGACTTGCAGGAAAGCGGGATCCGCTGCGAACTGGCGGAACCGGACAGCGTGTGGCGTGCGGGCGTGGTCTATCTCCGCACCGGCAGCCTGTCCGGCGGCTTCGCCTATCCGGAAACCAAAACGGCTCTCATCACACAGGGCAGAGCACTCCACGCCGGCACACGGCGGCGGAAACAGCACCGCCGCGGTGAGGAGATCCGGACACTGGCGGACATTGTCCCCGGCGATCTGGTGGTGCATGCCCTGCACGGTATCGGCCGGTTTCTGGGAATCCGCAAGCTGGAACTGGAGGGCGTGACCAAGGACTACATCACCATTCAGTATGCCGGCAAGGAAAACTTGTATGTGCCGGTCACACAGCTGGACATGGTGACGAAATACATCGGTCCGCGGGAAGATTCCAACGTAAAACTCAGCCGGCTGTCCTCGCCGGAGTGGCAGAAGACTCGCAGCAACGTCCGCCGTGCGGTGAAAGATATGGCGGACGAACTGCTGGCACTGTATGCCAAGCGGGAAAAGACCAGGGGCTTTGCCTTTGAACCGGACAGTCCGGAACAGCATGACTTTGAGGCTCGGTTCCCCTATGTGGAAACGGAAGATCAGCTGGCATGCATCGACGAGATCAAGCACGACATGGAGCAGGAACGCCCCATGGAACGGCTGCTCTGCGGCGACGTGGGCTTCGGAAAAACAGAGGTGGCTCTCCGTGCGGCAATGAAATGCGTCATGAGCGGGAAACAGTGTGCCATTCTGGTGCCGACCACTGTGCTCGCCATGCAGCATTATCAGACGGCAGTCCGCCGGTTTGAACATTTTCCGGTGAACGTGGTGATGCTGTCCCGCTTTGTTCCCCAGAAGCGGCAGAAAGAGATTCTGAAAGAGATCAGAAGCGGCAAGGCGGATGTCATTATCGGCACCCACCGTATTGTGCAGAAAGACGTGGAATTCCGTTCGCTGGGGCTGGCGATCGTGGACGAGGAACAGCGGTTCGGCGTGGCACACAAGGAAAAGTTCAAGCACATGTTTGCCGGCGTGGATATGCTGACCTTGTCGGCAACGCCCATTCCCCGCACATTGAATATGGCAATGAGCGGCATACGGGATATGTCCGTCATCTCCCAGCCGCCGCAGGATCGCTATCCGGTGCAGACTTATGTCATGGAGTACAGCGAGCCGGTACTGGTGCAGGCGATTCAGCGGGAACTGAAACGGGGCGGACAGGTGTACTATATCCACAACCGCATTGACACCATTGAGTTCACCGCGGCGAAGCTGCAGCGGTATCTGCCGGACGCACGGATTCTGGTGGCACACGGGCGAATGGGCGAGGCGGAAATGTCGGAGATCTGGCGGAAGCTGGTGGAACATGAGGCGGATATTCTGGTCTGCACGACCATTATCGAAACCGGCGTGGACGTGCCGAACGTGAACACCCTCATTATTGAAAATGCCGACTGCTTCGGACTGTCCCAGCTGTATCAGCTGCGGGGACGTGTCGGACGTTCCAACCGCCGTGCTTATGCCTATTTCACGTTTCAGCGGGACAAGGTGCTGCGGGAGGAATCCACGCGGCGGCTGGCGGCAATGCGGGAATTTACCCAGTTCGGCAGCGGCTTTCACATTGCCCTGCGGGACTTGGAAATTCGCGGAGCAGGCAGTCTGCTGGGCGGCAGACAGCACGGACACATGGAATCCGTGGGCTATGACATGTACCTGCGGCTGCTGGGCGAAGCTGTGGCGGAAGCCAAGGGCGAGCCGATACAGGAAACGGCAGAGTGCACCGTGGATATTCAGATCGATGCCCATATTCCGGAAAGCTACATGGAGAGCCTGAGCCAGCGGCTGGATATGTACCGGAAGATCGCCGGCGTGCGGAATCAGGAGGACGAAATGGACCTGCTGGACGAACTGATCGACCGGTACGGCGAACCGCCGAAATCGGTGCAGGGGCTGATCACTGTGTCCCGTCTGCGGAACACAGCGGCACAGCTGGGGATCACGGAGATCAACCAGCGTGGCGGCAGCATGCTGTTCTATATGGAGCACCCCACGGCGGAAATGATCGGGGCACTGTCCCGGAAGTATCGGGGACGGGTGCAGTTCGGCAGCGTGGGGAAGCCCTATCTCGGCGTGGAACTGGCGGGAGAACCGCCATTGGAATTGTTCCGCGAAGTCTTGGACGTTTTAGGAAAAGCTGGGAAAAGCAGCGTGAAATAATACTGCCGCAGTGCAATTTTGTGCGGTTTTTGTCGAAGTTAACGGATTTCCTCTTGAAATTTAGTCAAAATGTGCATAGACAGCTTTTTTGAAATGTGCTATAATACTGAAAGAATGTGAAACGCATTGCGTGGCAGTGCGTGAATAAGGAGGAGCTTACAATGAAGTTTATGAAGAAGATCATGGCAGCTGTTGCGGCATCTGCGGTTGCAGCGGTTTCTGTTGTAGGAGCAAGCTTAAGTGCATATGCATTACAGCCGGCAACTGGTGCACCGTACACAGTTTATATGGCTGTTTCTGCCGGCAGCGAGCAGCAGTGGAATCCGGGTGAAATGGCTACCACTACTGATGCGTCTATCGATAAAGACGGTGATTACAGCTGCTCCGTTACATTTGAAAAGGGATCTGCTACTATTGAGTATCTGAGTCTGGATTCAAACATCAACGTATATTCATTTGTAGAAGAAGGCGGCGATCCGTTTAAGGACGGCACAGCAAAGATCAAGATCAATTCTATTGAAATTAAGCATACAGATGGTTCGACCGGAACAATTGCAATGCGGGAATCTGCTACTTCTCTGAGAACTGCTGATGACGGCAAGTGCCTGCGTTACAGCATTCTGGACAACTGGGGTTCCAGTACGCATGAAAATAATATCGACAAGGATCTGTCTAGTGCAGGCGGCTTGGGTGAAGGCGACACCTTGGTTGTAAACTTCAATATCAGCGGTATTGAAGCTGGCGGCGGTACGGCAACTACTGATCCGGCATCTACCACTGAGGCACCGCAGAACACAGATCCGAATGGTACAACTGCTGATCCGAGCAAGACCACTGCAGCAGGCGAAACTACAACTACCGCAGCAGGCGGCAACGGCGGTTCTTCCAACGGCAGCAATGGTGGTTCTTCCAACAGCGGCAATAACAGCAGCTCCGGTGGTTCTTCCAGTTCCAACAGCTCCAAGAGCGGTACCAACAATGCAAAGACTTCTCAGACTGGTGACTTTGGCATTGCCGCAGTCGCACTGGGTGCAGTAGCAACCGCAGCTTTGGGCGTTGGTGCATACACGATCACCAGAAAGAAGAAGTAATTCTGCTTCTGGCGAATCTTATTTTTGACAGTCTCATTTTTTCATTTTTACCCCTATAATACAGGAAAAGTCCTCACTCGAAAGAGTGGGGACTTTTCCGTTTGTGGGGATATGGGCAATGTTCCTGTCATTGTCTGGTTAAGGAAACACTGCATAAAGCTTGTGCGTAAGATGCGTAGTCAGATTTTTTGGCAGATTGCTCAGAAATTCCGCAGGCAGACTGCCGTTATTATGGCAAGGGATTTCTGGGCAATATGACGGGAAAATCTGTACGCAGATTGCGTGCAAAGCCGTCAGGCGGGCTTTATGCAGTGTTTCCTTAATACGATTTCACGCATTCCGATCCCGCTGGATTACTGCCAGTTGGTCGCAGCGTTCGTTTTCGGGGTGACCGGCGTGTCCCTTGACCCAGTGGAATGTGACCTGATGCTTTTCCAGCAGCGGGAGCAGCTGTTTCCACAAGTCCACATTCAGTGCAGGCTTCTTGTCCGACTTGACCCAGCCCCGTTTCTGCCAGCCGTAGACCCAGCCCTTGGTGATGCTGTCCACCACGTATTTGCTGTCCGTAGTCAGCAGAACGTTGCACGGTTCTTTCAGGGCGGACAGGGCTTCGATGACACCGGTCAGTTCCATGCGGTTGTTGGTGGTTTCGTGTTCGCCGCCGGAGAGTTCCTTTTCCGCGGTGCCGTACCGCAGGATCGCTCCCCAGCCGCCCGGTCCGGGGTTGCCGCTGCATGCTCCGTCTGTGAAGATCTGTACTGTTTTCATATGTTGCCTCCTTGTATTTTCTGCATAGGTTCTATTATACTATATATTTGAAAATTCTGCAACCGGCAATTTGCACGGGCATGTTCTGTGGGATTTCCAAAAATATTTCCCACAATTTGTGCAAGTTGACCGTCTGAAATGCTTGACCTTTCTCAAATTTTATGCTATAATACAAGTGCTAGATTCGTGACACGAATCGTTTTTTGTGCGATATAATTTGGAAGGGAGTTTTTTACAAGAATGAGAACTTTAAAACGTATGCTGGCGGCACTGATGGCTTTGACAATGGTGGGAGTACTGGGTGCCTGCGGCGGCGGTTCGGACGATTCCAAGAGTGCTTCTTCCTCCGAGGCAGAATCTGCCTATAAGGAAAAGGACGACGTTGCCATTGATGCTTCTCTGGTAGACGATATGGTCAAGAATGATCCGGACATTAAGGGACAGACCATTTACTGGCTGGCAGACTATGACATCAACCCGAAGAACAATCAGGACAGAAGCGTTGCCCTGTCGCTGTTCGAGGACAAATATGGTGCAAAGGTGGAGTATGTTTCCTGTACCTCTGACACCAAGTTTGACACACTGGCAAGCCGTATTCTGGGCGGCGATCCGGTGGACATGTTCCCCTATGAGTGGGACGCTGTGCCCAACGGCGTGACCAAGGAACAGTATCAGCCGCTGGACGACTATCTGGATCTGAGCGACGACATCTGGTCGGATATGTCAGACGTTATTGAAATGTTCAAGTATAAGGACAAGCATTATGTAGTACCGTACTGCCTGTCTGATCCGCTGCTGATCACCTATAACCGTTCCCTGTGTGAGGAGAACGGTCTGGACGATCCTTACGAGCTGTACAAGAAGGACAAGTGGGACTGGGACGCTTTCATGGACATGATGAAAACGTTCGTTTCCAATGCCAAGGACGGCGAAACCCGCTACGGCATCAACGGCTGGTTTGGTCAGGCAATGGTGCAGTCTACCGGCGAAACATTTGTCAAGTATGACGGCTCCAAGTTCTCCAACAATATCAGCAATCCGGCAATTGAAGAAGCTGAGGGTGTAATGGAAGAAATCATGAGCCTTGGTCTGTATGATCCCACATGGTACGGCTATCTGCCGGACGACGGCTCCACGCTGTTCTTCGGCATGGCAGACTGGGCACTGGGTGCATCGAATGTCAAGGCGGATCCGAATCCGGACTATGAAGATGACGGCTTTGTGGAAGAAAACGATCTAATGATCGTACCGTTCCCGAAGCAGCCGGGCAGCGATGAATACTATCTGAACTGCAACTTCGGTGCAAAGATGCTGGTCAAGAATTCTGACAAGGGCGATGCAGTTGCAGCGTACATCAAATGTGAGCGTCTGGCAGCTATGATCGACGAATACAAGGACGCTGCCAAGGAAAAGGCGATCATTCCGGAAGTCAATGCACAGGGCAAGCTGAAGTCCTATGTGACCGAGGAACAGTATGATGCGTTGCAGGATTACAAGGATCCGAAGAACATCACACCGGTATTCGACTTCGGCTACGGCATGGGCAGCAGAATGTACGGCGACGGCGAATACACCTACGAAACCAGAGGTGTCATGAACAACCTGACCTCTGCACTGCTGAACGGCGACAAGGACTCCTGGGCTGTACTGCGTGACGAGTGGTCCTCTGTGATCGATGAAGTCATTGATGGCTACAACAACAAATAAGACAAATATCCTTCTTTGAGATTTTTTGAAAAAAAGCTTCTTCGCGTTGGCGGGGAAGCTTTTTGTTGCCTTTTGCAGAAAACTGTGCTATAATAGAGCGAAAGAGGCTGTGTTCCCTCGAACAACATTTTTTCAGAAAGGAGGAATCGTTTCATGGACGCATTATTTCAGCCGGTTGCCAACCTGAAAGGCATTGGCACCAAGCGGGCGGAGGCTCTGGAAAAGCTGGGGATCCGCACTCCCTATGATTTGCTGTACCATGTGCCGCGGGGGTATCTGGACTACAGCCACCCTGTCCCCGTTGCGGCGGCACCTACGGGAGAACCCTGTGTGATTCGGGTGCAGATCGTGCACAAGCTTGCCCCGCAGTTTATCCGCAAGGGCATGACCATTTTCAAGGCGGTTGCCACGGACGGGCTGAATGACGTGACGGTGATCTTATACAACAACCCCTACGGCTTTCAGGCTCTGCACACGGGAAGCTGGTACCGCATGTCCGGCAAATTGCAGGGCGGACTGCTGCGGCGGGAAATTTCTGCACCTCACGTGCTGGCGGACGACAGCAAGGAACTGATCTACCCGTCCTATCCTTTGACCAGCGGCATTACCATGCCGATTCTGGTGCGGGCAGTCAAGCAGGCGATCGAACTGATGCGGCAGCAGCCTTTCGACTGGATGCCGGAGGAGATGCGTCTGGAACACGGACTGCTGCCCCTGACGGCGGCACTGGAACAGGTGCATTTTCCTGCCAATCCGGCACTGATGGAAACGGCTCGCCGGCGGCTTGCCTTTGACGAACTGCTGCAATTGCAGCTGGGCATGCTGATACGCCGTGCGGACAACCGGCGGCGGTCTGCCTATCCCATGCGGCAGGATACCGATCTGGAACCGTTTTACGGGGCGTTGCCGTTTACCATGACGGCAGGACAG
This sequence comes from Ruminococcus callidus ATCC 27760, assembly GCF_000468015.1. Lineage (GTDB taxonomy): Bacteria > Bacillota > Clostridia > Oscillospirales > Ruminococcaceae > Ruminococcus_C > Ruminococcus_C callidus. The sequence goes on from NZ_KI260446.1 coordinate 13,581, forward strand.
AAGCATGCAGTGGAGGAAATTACAGCCGACCTGTGCGGTGATGCTCCCATGAACCGCCTGTTACAGGGCGATGTGGGCAGCGGGAAAACTGCGGTTGCGGCGGCGGCGTGCTATTTTGCCGCACGGAACGGCATGCAGTGTGCTCTGATGGCTCCGACGGAAATTCTGGCGGTGCAGCACTATCACACCATGCAGCAGTTTCTGGAGCCGCTGGGCGTGTCTGTGGGGCTGCTCACCGGCTCTGTCCGTGCCAAGGAACGGCGGGAGATTTACGAAGCACTGGCGGACGGCAGCATGACGCTGGTGGTGGGCACCCATGCGATTTTTCAGAAAGAGGTTTCCTTTGCACGGCTGGGGCTGGTAATTACGGACGAGCAGCATCGCTTCGGCGTGGCACAGCGGACGCTGCTGGCGGACAAGGGCGGCTGTCCTCACAAGCTGGTCATGTCGGCGACGCCGATTCCCCGCACGCTGGCTCTGATGATCTACGGCGATCTGGACATTTCTGTTCTGAAAGAACTGCCCCGCGGACGGCTGCCGGTGCAGACTTTTGCAGTCACCGGAAAGCTGCGGCAGCGGGCGTACAGCTTTATCCGGCAGCAGCTGGAACAGGGGCATCAGGGCTATATTGTCTGCCCCATGATCGACGATCGGGACGAGAGCGAATTACAGGCGGTTTCCAGCTATGCAGAGTCCATACAGGCAGGGGCGTTCTCTGCCTATCGGGTGGGACTGCTCCACGGCAGAATGAAGCCGGCAGAGAAGGACAACGTGATGACGGCGTTCCGGAACCATGAACTGGATCTGCTGGTCAGCACCACCGTGATTGAAGTTGGCGTTGATGTGCCAAACGCTACCATTTTGCTGATCGAAAACGCTGAACGGTTCGGCTTGTCCCAGCTGCACCAGCTGCGGGGCCGCGTGGGACGGGGCAGTGCACAGAGTTACTGTATCCTCATGACCGACCACGTGACGGAGGACTGCCGCACCCGCATGCAGATCATGAGCCGTACCAACGACGGCTTTCAGATCGCGGAGGCGGATTTACAGCTGCGGGGGCCGGGGGACTTTTTCGGGCAGCGGCAGCACGGTCTGCCGCCGTTACAGATCGCCGACCTGTCCCATGACACCCAGCTGCTCCATGAAGTGCAGGAAACGGCAAAAAAAATTCTGGAAAAAGATGCGGATCTGTCGGCTCCCGAACATGGGGCGTTGCGGCTGGAAGTACTGCGGCTGTTCCGTCGCAGCGGCGAAAATGGCAGAAATTAGACGGCTTTCATGTGCATATCACACAATGGAACAATGTTGAAACTATACAGACATAACAAAGTGTGCGTTTTTTCGATTTTTTTGAAAAAAACGCTTGACAAACCCCTTGCAATGTGATATACTGTAATAGTCGCCGGTGAGGAAAACACAAAAAACACCGGAAAGACAAGCAAGTGGAAGCTTAGCTCAGCTGGGAGAGCATCTGCCT
>NZ_KI260447.1 GCF_000468015.1 Ruminococcus callidus ATCC 27760
GACGCATCTGTCGCACAATCTTTGTGCGGTATTACCTTAAACAAAAACCACCCGACACAGTACTTTTCCAGAGTAAAAAGTACCGTGTGCGGGTGGTTTTCATTTATACGGAAGTTGTGGGTTGCCTGAAATTATCCAGCCACTTTTGGCGATACCGACCGCCGGAAAATGTGCTGGTAGGCTTTCAGTGCCACCGGCAGCAGAATGAACAGCAGCGGCAGGTCTATCGCCAACTCGATGACATTCTTTGCCACACGTGCCACGATCGCCGCACCATACGCCTCCTGCGGAATAAAGCCGTAGTGCAGATTCAGCTTGGTCTGGATCAGCAGGTTGATGATGACAACGTCCGCCAGTCGTGCCACGATCGCACGGAGATACAGGGTGATGTCCGTAGTCTTGCCGGTCTTGTTGCTGACAAACTGAATGCTGTGACCACTCCACTTCTGATACAGGAACAGCCCGTAGAACAGCCCCTGTAAACCGCCGACCAGCACATATGCCGGCAGGAAGCCGCCGCTGGGGTGTGCCAGATAGCCCACGATGTCGCAGGCAAAACCTGCCATCATTCCCATGCACGGACCGAACAGCATGCCGATAATGGCGATAGCGAGGAACGCAAAGTTCAGCTTGGCAAAACCGATGTCAATGGAAAACATCTCGATGACCATGGAAACAGCCACCAGCAGCGATGTAGTCACCAGACTGCGAACCTTGGTGAATTCCTTTGCGGAATCCGTAAATACAGACAAAAAATCTCTCATGAAAAAATACCTCCTTTGCCTTGCGGCAGTACAAAACGTTTCTGCTTCGTGCAGCATAAGAGGTGTTTTCTCTGAGAGATTTCTGACTTCTTATGATACATTCAGCGGGATGCGGAAACCGTACCGCAAGCGATCGTTCTCGCTTTTCGTCCCGACAGCAACTCCCCGTCTGACGGACACTTAACGCACGATTTCCTACTCTGGAAATGCAATCTATTCGGTGCTTTCACACCGTTTCAACCCGAAAATTCGGGCAGATGCCAAAGGCTATACGCACAGATCACTTTTCGATCACACGTACACGGAGTACGCCGTCGATAGCAGTCAGTGCTTCGATCATGCCGTCGGTTACGCCGTCAATATCCAGAATGGTATACGCGTAATCCTTCTTGCTGGCATTGGTCATGTTCTCAATGTTGGCACCGGCTTCGCCAATGACAGAAGTCAGGGCAGAAATCATTGCCGGCACATTCCGGTGAATGACGCAAACCTTGGTGTACACTGCCTGAAGCTGTGCATTCGGCAGGTTGACACTGTTGCGAATATCGCCCTGTTCCAGATAAGCCATCAGCTCATCGGCAGCCATGCTTGCACAGTTGTCCTCGCTCTCCGGTGTCGATGCACCCAGATGCGGGGTAGCAATGATGTGCTTGGCGTTGCAGGTCTTGGCATTGGGGAAGTCGGTGCAGTAGTAAGCCACCTTGCCGCTTTCCAATGCAGCGATCATATCCTCATCGTTGACCAGTTCGCCGCGGGCATAGTTCAGCACGCGAACGCCGTCCTTCATCTTTGCGATCGCGGCAGCGTTGATCATGCCCTCTGTGTCCTTGTTGAACGGTACATGAATGGTCAGATAATCTGCGGCAGCGAATACGTCGTCCTGTGTCTTTACGACCGTTACCGACGGATCCAGACGCAGTGCAGCACCAACGGACAGGAACGGGTCTGTACCAACGACCTTCATGCCCAGTGCCACAGCGGCATTTGCCACCAGTGCACCAATGGCACCCAGACCGATAATGCCCAGTGTCTTGCCCTTGATCTCCGGACCGGCGAACTGGCTCTTGCCCTTTTCCACCTGCTTTGCCACAGAGGTTTCGCCGTCTTTCAGGGTTGCTGCCCATGCCATTGCCTCCGGAATCTTACGGGAGGAAATGAGCAGACCGGTGAGCACCAGTTCCTTTACGGCATTGGCGTTTGCACCCGGTGTATTGAATACGCAGATACCAGCCTCCGAGCAGCGATCCAGCGGAATGTTGTTCACGCCGGCACCGGCACGGGCAATGGCTTTCAGGTTATCCCCGAACGAGGTATCGTGCAGCGATGCACTGCGAACCAGAATTGCGTCCGGATCCTTGGCATCGTCCGAAATGGTATAAGCATCACAGAACCGGTCTGTGCCTGCCTTGGAAATCTTATTGAGTGTCTGAATGGAATATTTCATTATGCTGTCCTCTCCTCAAGCGTTGTCTGCTTCAAACTGCTTCATGAATGCAACCAGCTTTTCTACGCCCTCGATCGGCATTGCGTTGTAGATCGATGCACGCATGCCGCCAACGGTGCGGTGACCCTTCAGGTTCACGAAGCCGGCAGCAGTTGCTTCCTTGATGAACTTCGCATCCATGTCCTTGTCGCCGGTAACGAACGGTACATTCATCAGAGAACGGTCTTCCTTGCGGACAGTACCCTTGAACAGCTTGCTCTCGTCCAGGAAATCATACAGCACCTTTGCCTTGGCGATATTCCGCTTCTGCATTTCTTCCAGACCGCCCATTTTCTTGAGCCACTTGAAGACCTTGCCGCAGATGTAGATGCCATAGCAGGGCGGAGTGTTGTACAGAGAATCTGCGTCTGCCTGTGTCTTCCATGCCAGCATGGTGGGGGTGTTTTCCACAGCCGGCTTTTCCGGAATCAGGTCTTCGCGGATAATGGCGATAACGACACCGGCAGGTCCCACGTTCTTCTGTACGCCGCCGTAGATCACGCCGTACTTGGTCACATCGACCGGCTCACTCAGGAAGCAGGAGGACACGTCAGCGACCAGCGTCTTGCCCTTGGTGTTGGGCAGCTTCTTATATTTTGTACCATAAATGGTGTTATTCTCACAGATATACACATAATCTGCATCATCATCGATGGGCAGATCGGAGCAGTCCGGAATGTAGGAGAAGGTTTTATCTTCCGAAGAAGCCACCTTGACAGCCTTACCGTACTTCTGGGCTTCCTGATAAGCTTTCTTTGCCCACTGACCGGTAACGATATAGTCTGCTACGCCGTTCTTCATGAGGTTCATGGGAACTGCTGCAAACTGCTGAGAGGCACCGCCCTGGAGGAACAGTACCTTATAATTATCGGGGATTCCCATCAGGTCACGCAGATCCTGTTCTGCGGTCTTGATGATCTCATCAAAAGCGGCACTGCGGTGGCTCATTTCCATTACGGACATGCCAGTACCCTGATAATCCAACATTTCATCGGCTGCTTCACGCAGAACCTCCTCCGGCAATACCGCAGGGCCTGCACTGAAATTGTATACTCTATGCATTGTCAATACCCTCCTGTGGAAAAAAGCATACAGCTTATCCTACTGCTTTCATTTTTTCCAAAACTTTTCCGCATTTTCATTGAAAATTGCAACACGGTACTTTCTATTATACGCTTTTTCGGCGAAATTGTCAAGCATTTCACAGGGAAATCATGAAAATCCATTTTGGAAATGTCTTTTCAGCCAAAACAGATGCACGTTTTACGCGGGCAGCCGTACTGCCGTTTGTGTCGGTTTCCGCTTATCCCAGCACGCCGAAGCTGCCGTCTGCCTCTGCCGCCAGAATTTCCAGACTGTCCAGAATGGTGATCTCCTCGCCGTCGCTGTTCTCGCCCTTCATGGTCACGGCAATATCATAGATCGCATCGGACTGTTCTTCCAGATCCTTGGTGAATTCCTCGCCGAATGCCTGTGTATAGGCGTTCAGGTACTCCTGCACAAAATTGGTATCTTCCTCGAAGTCCTCCGCCAGCACTTCCTGTGCCTGTGCCAGTTCCAGACTCTGAATGGTAAAGTTATCGGTGCCGGCATAGTTCACCAGATTCTGGTGCAGCTGTTCCATGCTGTTCTCCAGTCCGTAGCCGTACTGCTCTTGCAGCAGGCTCTCCAACGATGTCCGGTACAGCGGGTTGATCTGCTCCAGATACAGGTCATAGTTCTGGGTGTCCACTGCATAAAAGTACAGGGCGATGGTATTTGCCAGTTCGTCCGGCACCTTGTCCTTATCGTAGGTCAGCTTGTAGTTCATGTTGTCCGGATCGGATTCTGTCACCGGCTCTATGGAATCGGCAGAATCCGCTGTGCTGCTCTCTGCCGCAGAGCTTTCCGCCTTATCTTTCTTTTCGCCGCAGCCGGCTGCACCTGCCGCCATGCCGCATGCCAGCAGCAGAGCCAGTGCCTGTTTCCAGATGTGTTTCATCATGTTTTCCTCCAAAACAAAAAAGCGTGGGCAGCTGCCGGTTTTTCCTACACACCATATGGTTTGTCCTGTAGGGAACTACACCCGCGTTGTCCCACGCTTTGTCTTTATGATTTATCCGAATGTTTTTGTGCTGATGCCGTTGGCAGCTGCCCATGTTTCTATGGCAGAGCCGGACGGGCAAGTAATCGTCACGCCCAGCGGCTCGCTGCCCTCTACCAGTCCCCAGCGGTCATATTCCAGTGACGCATTCGCCACAGTCAGATCAGTCAGGCTGGTACAGCCGGTGAATGCTTCCTCCATGACGGTGGAAACAGTTTCCGGCAGAGAAATGCTGGTCAGTGCCGAACAGCCTGCAAAAGCTGCACGGTCGATCTGTGCCACGGTTTCCGGAATCTGTACGGTGGTCAGACTGCCGCAGTCCATAAACGCACTTTCGCCGATTTCCGACAAGCCCTCCGGCAAAGTCACTTCCGTGAGATTCTGGTTTGCCTCAAAGGCATGGTTGGAAATGGCAGAAACCACATAATTGTCCACGGTAGACGGCACTTCCAAAACGGCTTCCATGCCTTGATAGCCGGTGATGCTGACGGTGCCGTCATCGTTCATCTCATACTGGAACACGTTTGTTTCCGCACTGCTGTCAGTTTCTTCCGGTGCAGTGCTGCTGTCTGCTACCTGTGCCGCAGAGCTGGCGGAATTCGCCGTGCTGCTGGCTGGCTGTTTGTCATCGCCGCAGCCGGTGGCAGACAGTGCAAATGCTGCTGTCAGCAGGGCTGCCCAAAGTGTCTTTTTCCAAAACTGTTTCATATTTTCATTCCTCTCTGAAACGGGGGAACCCAAAAATGCTAGGACTTATTTCTTACCACGCATCTTGGCACGCTGCTGGTTGCTCAGGATCTGCTTGCGGATCCGCAGCGATTTCGGCGTTACTTCCAGCAGCTCATCATCTGCCAGGAATTCCAGACAGTCTTCCAGACTCAGATTGCGGGGCGGTACCAGACGCAGAGCATCATCGCTGCCGCTGGCACGGGTATTGGTCAGGTGTTTCCGCTTGCAGACATTGACTACCAGATCTTCTGCCTTCGGCGATGCACCGACGACCATGCCCTCATACACCGGTACGCCGGCACCGATAAACAGGGAGCCGCGTTCCTGTGCGTTGAACAGACCATAGGTGACAGCTTCGCCGGTTTCGAAAGAGATCAGAGAGCCGGTGCTGCGGCGGGGAATCTCCCCCTTATACGGTGCGTATTCATAGAATACACTGCTCATGATGCCCTCGCCCTTGGTGTCGGTCAGGAATTCGCTCTTGTAACCGAACAGACCGCGGGACGGGATCAAAAATGTCAGACGGGTACGGTTGCCCTGCGGGTGCATATCCTGCAATTCCGCCTTACGGGAGCCCAGCTTTTCCATGACGGAGCCGACACAGTCTTCCGGCACGTCAATGGACAGTTCCTCGATGGGCTCGTAACGCTTGCCGTCTACTTCGTGGAACAGAACACGCGGTGTGGAAACGCCCAGTTCATAGCCCTCACGACGCATGTTTTCGATCAAAATGGACAGGTGCATTTCGCCTCTGCCGGCAACGCGGAACGCATCAGTGCTGTCGGTTTCGGTGACACGCAGAGAAACGTCACGGAGCAGTTCCCGCATCAGGCGGTCACGCAGCTGGCGGGAGGTGACGAACTTGCCTTCCTGACCGGCAAAGGGGCTGTCGTTGACGCTGAAAGTCATTTCCACAGTCGGTTCGCTGATCTTGGTGAACGGCAGTGCTTCGAAGTCGTCCGGTGCACAGACCGTATCTCCGATCGAGATGTTTTCGATACCGCTGATCCAGACAATGTCGCCTACGGTCGCACTCTCTGCCGGCACACGCTGCAAGCCCTGAATTTGCAGCAGGGAAACAATCTTGTTCCGGCGGGTATTTTCCGGATCGTGGTAGTTGCCCAGCAGTACCTGCTGTCCCACCTGAATGGTACCTCTTTCAATTCTGCCGATACCGATTCTGCCCACGTATTCATTATAATCAATGGAGGAGATCAGCATCTGTAACGGTGCGTCCGGATCGCCCTCCGGCGGATTCACATAGGACATAATGGTGTCGAACAGCGGCTTCAGATCCTTGCCCTCACCGTGGGGGTCAAAGCTTGCGGTACCTGCACGGCCGGAGCAGTACAGGAACGGCGTATTCTCCAGCTGTTCCTCGCTGGCATCCAGATCCATCAGCAGTTCCAGCACTTCGTCTGCGATCTCGTCCAGACGGGCATCGGGGCGGTCGATCTTATTGACGACCACAATGATCTTCAGGTTCATTTCCAGAGCCTTGGACAGTACGAAACGTGTCTGGGGCATCGGACCCTCTGCGGCATCGACCAGCAGAATGGCACCGTCTACCATGCTCAGTACACGCTCTACCTCGCCGCCGAAGTCAGCGTGTCCCGGTGTATCAATGATGTTAATCTTGGTATCGCCGTAGCGTACCGAAGTATTCTTTGCCAGAATCGTGATACCGCGTTCCCGTTCCAGATCGTTGGAGTCCATGACACGTTCTGCCACAGCCTGATTTTCACGGAACACACCGCCCTGTTTCAGCATTTCGTCTACCAGCGTTGTCTTACCGTGGTCAACGTGTGCGATAATGGCAACATTTCTCAAATCCTCACGAACCATAATTCTCTCCTCATTCCTATGGTATGGGTTTCGCGAACCGGCATCAAAGCCTGTCCGCCGATTCTGCACAGACAGCACCGTGCAAAGCTTATGCAGGGCTGCCTGATATGTATTGCTCTACAATCCATACACATGCGAAAAAGAAAAACAGGCAAACTCCCGAAGGGTTTGCCTGTTTTCTGGTGGGGGAGGACGGATTCGAACCATCGAAGCTAGAAGCAACAGATTTACAGTCTGCCCCCTTTGGCCACTCGGGAACTCCCCCATGTAACATATGTATGTTGTAGAATATTGGAGCTGGTGGACGGACTTGAACCCCCGACCTGCTGATTACAAATCAGCTGCTCTACCAACTGAGCTACACCAGCACTCGTGTGCTGCAACGATAATTATTATAGCACAACTTCGGGGTACTGTCAAGCATTTTTTTGAGTTTTTTCTTTTTCAAAGTTTCGGAATGTGAAACTTGTCTTTCTAAATCAAAATATAGCTGATTTTAGCTATACAGGAATCTGAAAATAATTTTTGTGGGACAGGCAGTTTGACAGAGAGAGCCTCAGCTGCCGGCACAATTCAGGATTTATCGGGGCGATGTGGGCATCGCCCCCTACTTTATAAATTAGGCTTCCTTGAAAAAGACACCCAAACTGAGCTGACAGCCGCAAGCTGACTGAGAGATTTTGCTGTGAAATCTGCAATTCAAGAAAAAATTTCACCAGAATCCCTCCACCAGCTTCGCTGGTCCCCCTC
>NZ_KI260448.1 GCF_000468015.1 Ruminococcus callidus ATCC 27760
ATCGGTCGTTCGCTTTTCCTTTTGTTCATTGCGTTTGATTTAGCATTTGAGTTCATTATAATGTTTGAAAGTTTTTAAAGAAAAATGGGTTTTACCCCTTGACAAAACGGAACTTATATGCTATAATTTTATTATAGCAAATGCACCATTAGCTCAGTTGGTAGAGCAACTGACTCTTAATCAGTGGGTCCTGGGTTCGAGTCCCCGATGGTGCACCAATTAAGGCCCGTTGGTCAAGCGGTTAAGACTCCGCCCTCTCACGGCGGCATCACCAGTTCGAGTCTGGTACGGGTCACCATTTTTCTTTTAGTCGGTGTTTATGGCAAAGAGGTTCCACCCGTTCCCTTTCCGAACACGGAAGTTAAGCTCTTTTACGCCTACGATACTTGATCATCTTGATCTGGAAAAATTGGGCAATGCCGGCACAAGAGCACATGTAAATGTGCTCTTAGATATTCCTCTATAGCTCAGTCGGTAGAGCATGCGGCTGTTAACCGCAGGGTCGTTGGTTCGAGTCCAACTGGAGGAGCCAAGATAAGCGAATCACGAAAGTGATTCGCTTTTTTGTTTTATATATGATGAATTGAAAAAAAGCCCGATTCAGTTTTCACCGCAAAGGCAAACTGGATCGGGCTTCTTTCTTTATACAGATAAAACAAAAACCGCCGCAATATCATGCGACGGTTTTTCCATTTGGCAGGGGCACCAAGAATCGAACTCGGGACACGTGGTTTTGGAGACCACTGCTCTACCAGCTGAGCTATACCCCTATGAAAATTATTTTGTACAGGAAACCTGCAACGTAAATTATTATAGCACAAAAAAACCGCCTTGTCAACTACTTTTTGCAATTTTTTTCATTTGACATTTGTACACTTCGTACATATGTCCGAAAATGTACGGAATTCCGGCAGAATCGGGGCAGAAAAGGGGAAAACTGCGGCACGATTCCGACAAAAGCCGACAGCAGAATTTGATATAATAGACCTGTCGGAACGCAGAAACGGCAAAAGCCGGAAGCCATCGGCGATCGCAATGGCTTTGCCGCCCGACAGGTCTGACAAAAGGAGGCTTTTTCATATGCAGAATCTTTGGAAACAGGTGGCAGACCAATATTGCACCTCTGCGGAGGAAGTGCAGGCGGAAATCGCAGAGGCAATCCGGCAGGGCATGAACAATCCGGACGCGGACGTGCAGCAGGCGTGGGCAGAAATCCCCCGTCAGCAGGACGAGCCGCAGCCGGAGGACGTTGTCGCATGGATTGCCGCACAGCTGCTGGCGGCGGGAATCCTGCCGGAATCCGCAGCTGTATCGGAACAGCCGGAAATGGCAGTCAAACGGTAATTCCCAAATCTGTACATCTTTTGCGGAAAATGTGCCATATTCCTGAAACCACGCAGGGGACGGTGAAAACCGTCCTTTTGCATTTTCTGGAGAAACAGTTTCGCTGGGAACGTGTTCTTCTGCATTCATAAAAATTCCATGCAAACTGCCCGAAAAGCCCTTGCATCTCCGGAAAAACTGTGCTATACTAATATTATGCAGCCTCAGCGAAAATATGCTTCCGGCTGTTGAGATCGAGAGAAAGAAGTGCAGATAAAAATGACAAAAATTACAATATTCTCCGGCTTTTTGGGTGCCGGTAAAACCACGCTGATCCAGAAGCTGATTCAGGAAGGCTATGTTGGCGAAAAGCTGGTGCTCATCGAAAACGAATTCGGCGAGATCGGTATTGACGGCGGCTTTTTGCAGGACGCCGGCGTAGAGATCACCGAGATGAACTCCGGCTGTATCTGCTGTAGTCTGGTAGGCGACTTTGGCAAGGCTCTGGAAAAGGTGCTGGAACAGTACCACCCGGATCGCATCCTGATCGAACCTTCCGGCGTGGGCAAGCTGAGCGATGTCATTCGTGCAGTCCAGAATATCCATGCCCATGACGTGGAACTGGACGGCTTTACCACAGTAGTCGATGCCAAGAAGTGCAAGATGTATCAGAAGAACTTCGGCGAGTTCTTCAACAATCAGATCACCTATGCAAGCTGCCTGATCTTGAGCCATACCGCTGGTCTGTCGCAGGAGAAGCTGGACGACTGCGTTCGCCGCCTGCGGACCTGCAACGAAAAGGCTCCTGTCGTCACCACGGACTGGGCAGAACTGACCGGCAAGCAGCTGGTTGAGGCAATGACCCAGAAGAACACACTGGACGACGAATTACAGGAATTGCTGGCAGAAGCCGCTGCACACGATCATCACCACCACGATCATGACCATGAGGAACATGAACACCATCACCACCATGACCACGACGAACATGACGAGA
>NZ_KI260449.1:0-82010 GCF_000468015.1 Ruminococcus callidus ATCC 27760
AGCGAGGTGGCTCAGTTTTTTATTGACAAAGGCACTATAAATATTTGAATCTGTTTCAGATACCCTTTAAAATAGAAATATAGAATACTTTAGAGCAGAAACAGAGGATTTCCATTATGAAGAACAAAACCAACGTCGCCGCTGCTGTCGGAGAACGAATCCGTCAGTTCCGCACCCGGCAGCACCTTAGTCAGGAAGAACTGGCTTTTGCATCAGAAATTCACCCCGCTTATATCGGCAAGGTGGAACGCGGGGAAAAATGCCCCACGATTGAAACCGTTTCGAAGATTGCCAACGGGCTGAAAGTGTCGATCCCGAAATTGCTGGACATTGATTCTAATACGGAAGTGGGGGAAGAAGACGCTTTTCATCGCATCAAGGTTGCTATGAATGGGCTGTCGCCGGAACAAATGGTCAAAATTGCACAAATCGTGGAGGAAATCACCGATTTTACACAGGAACCGTCTTGATTCATCTGCAGGCAAACGAAAAGCAGGGCAGTGTTTTTGCCCTGTTTTTTTGTTTTTTCGGCAGAATTTTGATAGTTCTATTTTATTTGAAAAACTAAAGTGGCATAATATTAGCATCAAATGAAACAAAACTGTTTTACAATCTATGGAATTACTCTTGACATTTATTTTAAGACAGTTTATAATTGATGTGATACCGTCGTTTTATACAGAAAGGAAAAATGCAAATGAGCAGTAACAATGACTTTGAAATTGAAAATGGTGTACTGGTAAAGTATACTGGTGCAGGCGGAGATGTTGTGATTCCGGACGGGGTGACTAGTATTGGTGATTGGGCGTTTTCGAGGTGTGAAGGTCTGACTAGTGTCACAATGCCGGATAGTGTGACTAGTATTGAGGATCATGCGTTTTGTGAGTGTACAAGCCTGACAAGTATTGTAATTCCGAACGGCGTGACCACTATTGGAGATTATATGTTTCATAGTTGTAAAAGTTTGACCAGCGTTACGATTCCTGACAGTGTGACTAGTATTGGAAGTGTGTATTTGTTGATTGCATAAGTTTGACCAATATCACAATTCCAAATCATGTGACTAGCATTGGAGATTGGACGTTTTATAAATGTACTAATCTAATCAGTATCGCAATTCCAGATGGTGTGACTAGTATTGGAAGTGGTGTATGGAATAGCTGCGAAAGGCTGACTAGTGTTAAGATTCCCGACAGTTTGAACAGTATTGGAAATTGGGCATTCGCCTGTTGTAAAAGTTTGACCAGCATTATGATTCCGAAGCGTGTAATCAATATTGTAGAAGCGGCGTTTTGGGGGTGTGAAAGTCTGACCAATATTAAAATTGCGATTTCTGATGAAAAGTTCCTGATTGTTGGCTATTATATTGAAGTGGAAAAAGATATTGTTGCGGTGAAAGAAATGCTGCGAACCGGAAAAATGGACACAGAGGTGAAAATGCCGCTGTGTATGAAATTTCAGATGGCTGTAGAAATGATCGACTTGCACGACAACGCAGAAGCTAAGGCGTATGTGAAAAAGATGCTTACCAAGGGCGTGAAGATGCTGATTGACAACGGTAATTTGCAGCTGATTCAGGTGCTTCTGGGAAAGACGGATTTTGTTACGAAGAAAAACGTGGACAAGTATATTCAGTATGCTATTGACAAGAAACAGCAGGAGATTTATTTGGACTTGATTCGCTATAAGAATGCGATCATGGCATAACAATAATTTGGAAAAACGACGAAATTATGCGTGTGATTTGGGCGTGTTGGCATAGGATTCTGCCGCAGAGCGTTGGTTTTTATGCGGATACGCCTGAATTTTGCTTTTGCAGGAGCAATGGTAATTTGAAAGATACAACTTTTTCGATTGCGTTTTGGGCTTATATAATTGCTGAATTGCACTTTACAAGTTGATTGCACCTTATATTTATAAATTTGATGCTGTTGAACTTTTTTATTTTTTGAAATCGGAAAAATGGTTGACATGCGACGCAAAATGTGGTATACTAATTAAGTCGGTACGAGAGGTACGGACGAAAGTATATCGCGGGATGGAGCAGCTCGGTAGCTCGTCGGGCTCATAACCCGAAGGTCGTCAGTTCAAATCTGGCTCCCGCAACCAAATGGAAAAGAACATTCAAGCAAGTGAAACAGCTGGAGGTGCAAGTTTAGCTGTTGATTTGCCTGAATGTTCTTTTTGAAATCAATCAGTCGAAAGACTGTGTATCATAAAAAATGGTGTAAAGCGTCTGAATAGAACGCTTCATATACCACCGAACGGCAACATCCTCACTACTTTGCAGCGGCTGAGTCCAAACCAATTCGTTTGATGATAACGGTTTGAACGAATGCACAGAAAGTACCGTCAGCAAAAATTGCTGATATAAGATGTTCAATTGTTTGGGATTGCTTAAAAAAAGAGCAAGCCTGCCAGAATGGTACTCTGGACAGGCTCGCAAAAATCTATTCAAAGCATCGCATTTTGAGTGACAGGTCAGCCACTTACAAAACGGATACATGAACAGCATTCTCACAAGTCAGTACAGAATACGGGTTAGGTCTTCTGTCTGGCGTAAGGGTATAGTTGCGTTGACGCACAACTATACCCTGTGGGGGTGCTCTTTTGTTTATCATTGTATCACATTTCAGTTATGATGTCAAGCAAAACTTTGTGATATTTGAGAATATTAGGCACATTTTTTAGAAAAAGCGTTGATATTGCTCCTTTTCTGTCCCAAAATGACGGAGAATCAGCAATTTTCTCGGATTTTATCCGTTCTTTTACTTTTTCTGCAAAATGATCGACAGGTATCTGATGCGATAAAGATGCCGCTGCCGCACAGATTATGGACTCTGGATTTTTTCTGGAGTCCATTTTCTTTTTTTCTATATCTTTTTGAAAGAGTCATTCTTATTTGAGAATGGCTCTTTTTTGTTTTGTGCTATATCTACAATCCTAAAAAATTCTTTTTGTGTATTTCTACAATTTTTGAGATTTTCTGAAAAAAGTACCGATAACTTGCTTGTTGGATTCGGTATATATAGTGAGGGTGCATTTTTGACAAACAGCCTTTTTATCAGGAAATCTTCTTTTCCCTGAAACAGCTCATATTGTTGTGTGCTCTATCTGCATTTTTGTTGTCACGCAACAATTTGCTTGCTGGGCAGAGAGTATCCTTTTTAGCGGATTGGTTCCCTAATCTTAACGGGCAGAGCCCGTGGGTGGCTGGAACACCCGTAGGGCGTTCCCCAGAGTAGCAAGCAAGCTATTTGTGCCACAAATAGCGATTTTCTTCGAAAATCATGCTTGTTAAGGGATACCCCTAAAACCCCATTTTTGCATTTTTCGCACTTCGTGAAAAATAGAATATCACAGCTTTTATTCCAAAAGCCCAAAACCAAAAACACCTTGTTTGAAAGAAAGGAGGTAATGTATCATGTCGGATTTTTCTGGAAATCGAACAGTTTGCATTAAGTGCCGTGTTACGCAAGAAGAATATGCATACATCATGCAGAAATTGCAATGTTCGGGTTGCTCTACGATGTCTGATTATCTTCGCAAAATGGCAATTACGGGAATGATCATTCGTTATGATTCGGCTTTGCTGAAAGACTTGCAGCAAAGTTTACAGCGTATCGGGAACAATGTAAACCAAATTGCAATTCGAGTGAATCAAAGTGGAATTCTGTACAAGGAGGATTTTGTGGAATTGCAAGAAAGGTATGAGGAAATATGGCGGTCACTAAAATCCATTCAATCCGTTCTACGCTGTCAAAAGCAATTGCCTACATCATGAAACCTGAAAAAACTGAACAAGGCAGATTGATTGAAACATTTTGCTGTGCACCATTTCAGGCAAATTTAATTGCAGAAGATTTTATGGAAACCAGAAGCATGGGAACTGGTCGAGGAGATGTGCTTGCCAAGCATATGATACAATCTTTTTTGCCCGATGAAATCACACCAGATGAAGCAATGGAAATTGGCAGAAAACTTGTAAAAAGCTTTTTGCATGATGATTATCAATATGTGCTTGCAACGCACATTGATAAAGATCACATTCATAATCATATTATCTTTTGCAATACCAATATGGAAACCTTTCGAAGCTTCGAATATCAAGAGAATCGAGGTGGGCACGAAAAGGAAAGATTGCAGGAAATCAGTGATGCTTTGTGCAGAGAATATGGTTTGAATGTAATTGAAAATCCGAAACAAGGAAAAGGTAAGAGTCATTATGAATGGGACATGGCTCGACAGAACCGTTCATGGAAAGCAAAACTAAAAGATAAGATTGATGCTGCAATCATGAACTGCACTGGTTTCGATGATTTCCTTTATCAGCTAAAGCAACAAGATGTGAATGTAGTTTATCGTCCGGAGAATGTGATTTCTTTGAAATATCGCTTAGAGGGCATGAAGCGATTTTGTCGTTCTCGAACACTGG
Organism: Ruminococcus callidus ATCC 27760; assembly: GCF_000468015.1. GTDB lineage: Bacteria > Bacillota > Clostridia > Oscillospirales > Ruminococcaceae > Ruminococcus_C > Ruminococcus_C callidus. The sequence continues at coordinate 4,436 of NZ_KI260449.1, forward strand.
GCTGGTATTATGAAGAAAAACAAATTCGAAAGCGAATTGACAATTATCAGTTACTGCGAACCGGACGAACAACGTCCACGCAGAAGACTCGTTTGTATGATACTTCTGCGGAGAAGTTTCAACAGGCAAAGGGATTGTCAAGATGGGCTGAAATTCAGAATATAAAAGAGGCTTCTAAGATTCTGAATTACCTCACAGAAAAAGGAATTGCAACTCAAGAAGAATTAGAACAACGGTCTATTTTGACATATGGGCAGCGTGTGCAGTTAGTAGGAGATCTGAACAAGCTGCAACGTCAGATTGAAACTGTGACAGATACAATAAAGCTTGTGAAGAAATACAAAAAGTACAAGCCGTTTTATGATGCGTATCAGAGTGCTACATTCCGAAAAAAGTATGAAAAGGAGCACAAGCAAGAGCTGCAACAGTTTTCAGATGCTAAATCGGCTCTTTTGGAACGATTCCCAGACCGGAAGATTCCAAGTTTGGAACGGCTTTCACAGGAGCGAGAGAAGCTGATAGAACAGAGAAATGTTCAAAATGGAGTATTTCGTCAGGTAGTAGCCGAGTTAAAAGAATTGGATTATGCACGTACTACTATTGAGGAATATCTTCACAGTCAGCAGCAAGTGCAGGAGAATCAGCAGAAGAAAGATGATGAATTGTATTAAAGAGGGGTTGGAGAAAGTTTATGCGGTATCGGGATTATTGCAATATCACATTCGAACAGATCGAGTTGATGAAATGTACAATTTCTTTTAATGGAACCCGTTTGCGTGGGTGGAAGTACAAGTCTTTTCAGATTCATCAAAATTGCATCTGTAGAGATGAAAGTAATGTAGTTGCTTTACAGGAACTTTTGTATCTGGGATTGATGACAGCAAACGACACCCAACAGTATTCATTAACAGAGGATGGGATCCAGTTGTTGAGTTGGGTAACTGAAGTTGAAATTTATGAGTAGAAAGGTATGATTGTAAATGCTAAATCATGTTGTGTTAATGGGACGTTTGACCGCTGATCCGGAACTGCATATGATCGATGCGGAAACGCAGAAATGTGTTTGTAATGTAGTAATCGCCTGCGAACGAAAAAAGAAAGAACAGGTTGACTTTATCCGCTGTGTAGCATGGAACAATAGGGCGAAGTTTTTGTGGGAGTGGTTCAGAAAGGGCAGTATGATTGCACTGGAAGGAATGCTTCAGACAAGATCATATGAAAAAGACGGAAAGCGATGCTTTACGATGGAAGTGCTGGCGGAAAATATCTATTTTACAGGAGAAAAATCAAAGCAGTACATGAAAGAAACAGAGTATTCTGCAATACAGGATACGGCAGAACACCCAGAGGAAAATGGTTGGAGTTCAGATCTTGATTTATCCGAGTTTGAAGAAATTCTTTCAGACGAAGAAGTTCCGTTTTAGTAGAAACTGATTTTTACATGAGGTGAGAAAATGGGATTGTTACGCCAATTGGCACATCGACTTTTATCGGAAGAGCGTGATTCGGAATTCGGATACTTTGATTATGTTGCAGCACAAAAAAGAGTAGAACAGATGTCTATGGTTAATGAGGATATTCAAAGTTTGGAAGATATGATTACGGATATGCAGATGTATCGTCGAGGAAATCGTGAGGGTGTGCTGACATTGCAATGGTTTGATTGTAATGGTGAAGAAAAAGAGTTGGAATTATGGTTAGATGGAGATTTTTCCGAGAACACTACTTGCGGCGAATTGATTCAATTTTTAATGCATGAGCGAACCCGTCAAAGAATTCTCCTTCGGAGACTTTTGAAAAGCGGCTAAATCGGACTGTTCGTCACACAAACGGGGAGAAAAAAACGTTTGCGTGACGAATGAAAAGGCTTCTGGAATGATTTCGTGACGAACTGAAACAGATGTATCCGTGACGAACGCAATCGTTTTTAGAATGTTTGCGTGATGCAACGGAAACAGAAAGGAGTTTGCAATGTTAGAATTAAAACGCTGTAAAATTTGCGGCAAAGAGATCGGAAATGTCTATGATACAGATTATTTTGCGTTGATTTCAAAGCAGTACTGTTCAGAGTGTAAAAAACTGACTGATCGTCAAAATAGTCGGATTCGTTCGAAAAGGTATCGTGACAAAAAACGGCGTGAGTTGGAGCAAGCCAAGAAGACAGCTGAAAACTTGCAGGATGAAGTAACAGAGCTGCGAATGCAGATTCAAATGCTTCGGAACATGGTGAACTAAAAGGAGTGTGTATTTATGGGAAAGATAATTGCGATTTGTAATCAGAAGGGCGGCGTAGGAAAAACAACTACGACGTTTAACCTTGCGGCAGCATTGGCAGCCAAAAAGAAAGAGGTACTGTTGATAGACTTAGATCCACAGGCAAATTTGACAGCTTATCTTGGATTTGAAATTGGCGATGTGATGATTACAGATTTGATTCTTGAAGTAATCGAACAAAGTATGGTGACGCCTCTACAGGTGAAGCAAGGCATCTATTGCAATGTGAAATATCACATCGACTATATTCCTTCTGATATAAATCTTGCAAGTGCTGAAATGAGAATGATACCGGCTTTTGCACGAGAAAGCGTCTTAAAGCGTATTCTTTTGCCGGAGGTGGTAGAGAAGTACGATTATGTGTTGGTGGATTGTCTTCCCTCTTTGGGGATTCTTCTTATCAATGCATTGGTTGCAGCTGATGAAATGATTGTTCCTGTGCAGTCACAAAAATTTGCAATGGACGGATTGCGTTCTCTTATGAACCTCTATCAGCAAATTCGCTCTATGGTAAATCCTACGCTGCGTATGAGAGGGATTTTGCCGACGATGGTAAATGACCGGACAACGATCAGTCGAGAAGTTATGTGGCAAATGGGACAGCAATACGAGGATGTATTGTTTCATACTGTTATTCACAACAGCGTGGAAGCTGCAAAAGCGGCAGCTGCTGGAAACATGATTGCTGTACGTACAAAGTTGGGAGCAGAATATGCTGCTCTTGCAGAGGAGATCATACAGTATGATGACTTACAGGGAATTAGGGGGGGCAGATGATGAAACAAATCAGAATTAAGACTTATGACGAAAAGAAGAATGGCGAGAAATGGTATCTAAAAGATAGCAACAATGATTTGGCATTTGGATTTCTTCGGACATCTGCCTTTTCAGAAACAGACGAAGATTGTTTTCAGAGATGCTTTTTGCGAAATAGCTATGAAAATGAGATACGGATTTTTGTCCAGCAGCTTGTAGAGGGCATTCATATGGAATTGGATAAAGAAGGCATGATCAGTGCGTATACTTTTGAATGCGAACAAGATTTTGATACCAAACGGCTGTTGTGGGCTTGTATGGATTTATTGATAAAAGCAGATCTCACAATCAGTGAAATCAAAAAGGAGAGAATGAAATTGCTGCACAGGATAGCACTATCAGAGATTTGATTTATAGGTAGGAGAAAACATGGAATTTACGAAGGAATACATCAACAAGAATGGACAAAATGAGAATCTAGTCAGAAAATTGAAGTCGATTCAGTTGTATTTGGATGGAGATCTTCCTGAATGGAAACAGTTGATTGCAATAGGCGGTTTCATAATCGATGTAATTCGAGAATTGAAATGGGCAGAGCAGCCTTTATTCAGCAAAATGGGGGAGATCGATAAAGAACCCGTTATGACTTATAGCGAAATTTACAATGAGATTTTATATGCAGTAAATCAGCATCTGCTGGTTCCACTCGCAGATGAATTGAATTTGATTTGGCATGAATGGAATGAGGGGGAAACAAAAAAATATCAGGATATTCAAAACATTGAAGAAATGGATCGTTTTCTTTTTACTGTCATAGAAAAAATGTATCCGGGAATAGAGCAGTGGATGAGATATTACTATCTTCATGAAGATGAGAATGTAGAAAAGGCTGCATTAAACTTACAAAGGCATAGTGGAAAAAATGTGCTTGGAAACCGTATTCGTAAAATTCGCCAAATGCAAGGCTTGACACAAGCTGAATTAGGTGTGGCGATTGAATTTGGTGAAAATACTGCCGGTGTGCGAGTGGCACAGTATGAACAGGGAGCCAGAAATCCCAATATGCAATTGAAAAAGAAACTTGCAAGTGTTTTGCAGGTCTCATTACAAGCTTTTTGTGTTTCAGATATAGCCGACACCATGCAGCTGCTGTTTGCATTGGAAGACATTCATGGGATAAAGATTAAAAAGGAAGATGAGAAGTTTCTTTTGCAGTTTGAAGATAATGAACTACAGAGTTTATTGAAATTGTGGTGGGAAAAGCAGGAAGAAATTCGATTTCATAAGATTACAAGAAATATGTACGACTTTTGGAGATACCGATTTTCAGAGAATGAGGAGTGAGATTTGTGGATTATAATGCGTTCAAAACACGCTGCAAAGAAAAAGGATATTCACCCAGTTCCCTAGTTGCAGATCTGGGATTGAGTAAAAGTAATGTGACCAACTGGAAACATGGTGGGAATCCGAGTTATGCAGTGCTCATTCAAATTTCTCAAAAGCTTGAGTGTACGGTTGGATTCCTTTTGGGAGAAGAACATAGTGATAATGGTGTAGGTGCTGTGGTAAGTCAGGAGTTGTGGGGAAATGAGTTGACTTCAGCAAGAACTATTTCCTTAGAAGTAGGCAACCCTTTAAAGGATGAATATCTGAATGAGATAGCCATATTCGCCAATTGTAGCATTCTTTTCCTTTGTGGATATGAGAAAAAGTTTGTTGAAAGGCAATCATGTAGAACAACTGCAAATATAAGTGAACGTGGTTGGGATAAGCTGCTTGCGATCTTTGATAATGTAAATAATAATCCGATTATCGCTAATATGCAGATGCAGCTTAGCAGAATTGTTTTACATAACTTAGGAATTTGTTCTGGCGAGCAAATTCCCGATGAGTTTCTATGCTGCAAGGCTGATTTTATATTAAGCGATAAGAAACATAAAGATGCACTTAGAGATTATCCATTCAATTTTTCTGATTTGCTTGTTCTTGGTGACATTTATGAGAAAAGCGTTAGATTTATGATTTCTGGTATGGAATAAAAGCCACAGAACGCAAGATGTCATCAAAAGAAACTATTACAAGGAGAAAGAATATGAGATTTGACGATTTGAAAAAAATGCTTCGTTGTATGTCTGCTTTTCATCAGAATCCAGAAGTATCAGAAGAACAGCGATATGCAAAGGCACTAGAGCAAATGTTATTCGTGATGCAAAACGTGCAAGATGCGGCTTTTCGAGGTGGTAATGGTATTGATTTAGAACGTTTTGACTATGTTGATGTGAAAGACTGGCTGCTTTGTGATTGGATGGAGCAATTTCCGAATACAAGTGAATCTTTATGGAAAGAGATCAACACTTGCGATTATGCTATTTGGGGATTTGATTCTGCGGATTCTTATTGGAATTGCATAGAGGGAGGCGTGGATAATGACAGCTGCGTTTGATTTGCAAACGATGCTTGGAACTTTTGAAGAAGGAAGTGAAAATAAGATTCAACAGATTCCCGTTGAAAACTTGATTCCCTATCACAATCATAAATTCCAACTTTATACCGGAGAACGAAAGGAGGATATGGAGGAAAGCATTCGTCAAAACGGGATTTTAACTCCGCTAATCGTACAGCCGTTGTCAACATCAGTACAGAAATATGAGATATTGATCGGGCATAATCGTTGGAATTGTGCGAAAAGCATTGGAAAAGCTACAGTTCCGGCAATTGTGAAGACAGGACTGACGGCGGAAGAAGCTGAGATGTATGTGATTGAGAGCAACATCATACAGCGTGGTTTCAATAATCTGAAAGTCAGTGAGCAAGCTGCTGTAATTGCACAACGGCATCATGAAATGTTTTCCCAAGGGAAGCGAAATGATATTATTAAAGAGCTGAAAATTCTAAACGGTGAGTCTGTCGCAACTTTTGACGCATTGCGTCAAAAGTCAAATGAAGGGGTCGATACGGCAAAGAACATTGCATCTGACTACGGACTTTGCAGAACATTCGTTGTACAACTAATCAGAATCAGTAAGTTGAATGATGATCTAAAAGAATGGATCGATAATAAAGTGCTTGCCGTTAGAAGTGGTGTAGAACTTTCTTTCTTGTCAGAAGAAGAACAGCGTATTGTTTTTGAACAAGCGAAGGATTTCAAAATTGATATGAAGATTGCAAAACAACTTCGGAACGCAGCAGGAACACTCACAAAAGAGAAAATACATGAGATCGTAAGCGGTATGTCTGATGCTCCCAAACGAAAAGCCGTGCGTGTCTCTTATAAGACCTATAGCCGGTATTTTCCGGAGGGAACAGCAACAGAGGAAATCGAAGATGTGATTTCTAAGGCACTGGCTTTCTTTTTTTCGACAAACATCGACGAAAGCAAACAAAGAGTTTAATATTATTTTTGGAAACAAGCAGAATAGGATTGAATTTTAATTGATATTCTGGTATAATGCGAGTAGAAACAAGTAAATTGAAACAAAAAGGAGTAAAAGTATATGAAAATAAGAAAATGGGCTGTAATTTTCAGCAGTGTATGTGCAATCGCATCAATGCAGCTTACAGTAAATGCAGAAGCTGATCGGCAGGCGTTAAAGGTTGCTTTGTTGGAGTATAGTTGGGAAAACTTCACTTCTCCATCTATGAAGCTGGGTGGTATTGAGAATTATCCAATGGTAGCATATCAATATTCTAAAATGGACGAATTTATGGAATATTATAATGATCACGGACCTTCATACAGTAACTCTTTGGACGATGTTGACATTACATCAGATAGAAAAATGGATGACTTTCATGAAGCTTGGCTGGATTGGTTGGAATATACCGGACCCTATGCCAGTGAAGATGCTGATGAGGAAAACGGTGTATGGGAACTGATACGGGATACCGGAACATACACATTTGTAGATGCTGGTGACACGTGGCAGCTTTGTGATGCAGCCGGAAACATGACAGAAAGCTATGACAAATTGTATCAGTTTACATATTTGAATGAACCGTATGAAAATATGTCTCCGGAAGACTATGGCATCTACGATGAAAACGAAGATATTATGATGTTGGACGGTGATTCAGAGGGAGAGGACAATCATGGACAGGAGAGTGCAGCAGATAGTTTTTCCAGTAGAACAGGATCTTCTAATGATACAGAAAAAAATAAAACATATCATGGTGATGATGATAATGCAACTGTAGATCATATAAATCCAAGTGGTGATGGATATTATAGTGAAGATAATCTTTCTGAAAATACTACTGATGCAACAACAGAGCCGGCAGAGGAAACAACTGCAAACGGCACATCTATGCGTTTTGTTGTAGCAGCTGTAGCTGTTATTGTTGGCGGAGCTGGTGGTGCTGCATTCTACTATTGGAAAAATAAGAAAAAATCGTAAAGTATAGGAGCAGTGAAAATGAAGTTAGACGATATGCAGCGTGTTTCGCAAATGACTGGTTGGGACGTGAGCACTCTATCAAAACTGTCTGAAGAATGTCATGTAGAATTGGTGTTTGCATTGGAATTTAAGGAGTATCACCGATTGCACAAAATCATTGAGAATGGCTACAACTCCTATTTGTTGGGGTGTGTGTCTAATCTGACAGGTATTCCAAAAGACGAGCTGAAACGGTGTGGAGAGGCTTGTATAGAGCAACTGATCGGAGCATATGAGTTTGCAAGTGATTTGCCGGAAACAACAGAAGAAATGCTACGGCAGGAATTGATGCGAATTATTGCAGAAAAACAGGAAGGATGATTGACAGTGGATTCTATAACGATGGTATATGATACAGAAACAGAACGGTATGTTCCCAAATGGCGTTTGGAAGAATATCCGGGGATAAATCGTGATTTTAAGTTACTGTACTACAGTCCGAAACGGAAACAATATCGAGAGCTGGACTTTGAGGGGAACTATGCTGCAAAACGGCTTGGCTTTTTAATGGACGAACGTCCAGAGCAGTTAGAACAAATGCTGAATGATGGAACATTATATCTGCATCTGATGAGGATTCAGCAAAAAGCAGTAAAAGTAGTATGGGATCAAATAATTTTGTGGGAACAAACGGATTCAGAGTTTCTGTTGACAACAGCCAATGGAGATTTTTTGAAGAAAGCTGGATTGCTGGAAAATTTTAAGGCACGAGCAGAAGAACTGATGTATCCGGCTGTGATTTATGTTTGAGTAACACTTGACTTTTTCGTTTGAGATAAACTTTCAATTGAACTTTTAATATAACTATTGACAATTTCAAGGAAATCAAGTATAATGATAGTTAAACAGCAGTGTTTATATTGAGAAATTGCTTGGTTTATGATTGGAAGTAAATCCAATGCACAGCTTGAAAATTTTTAGCCCTGTCTTTTCGATGGGGCTATTTTGATATAAAAAGCTTTAGTTTATATATAGAAAGGCACATTATGAGACATAAGGGCATTTCAGAGCATTTTATCGGACAATATTGTATTAGAGGAGAATTTTATAAATGTATCATCAAATAAATGATAAAATAAATTCTATTTATTTTTACTACATAATCGTGTTTAAATCTACAAAAAATTCAGAAAATATCAGCCCTTTACAATTTAAATCTCAATACGATGTAATTGAGAACAATAGTATGCATATGCTGGATAAGGATTTGATAAATGTAATCCCAGCTATTAAGTATGCTTTACATTTGCCAAGATTTTGCTTTGATGTGATAGATTGTCCTGAAGAAATAATGCTTAAGTGGAATGGAAACTCCCATAATATATTATTAATTCCTGATAGTCAAATTGAAAAAATAGAACATTATTTTTGTTGTGTTCAATCATATCCAACGCTTTTTATTGTTGCAGATAATTGTGATTCTGATGCTATAAAGACATGTAAAAAATATAAGCCCACTCTTGAAACGTGCAAGGTAAGTGAATTGACAGACTCGCTTCTCAATACTCATTGGAATATACTTAGTCAAATTGTTCAACAAATGGGAGAAGTAAGTTCAACACTTTCAATTCAGCATTCTTTTTTATCAGATAATATTTTTCCTGCTTTACCTTTATTATTTTATGCAAATCAGGTTGGTGGACATGATATAATTATAAAAGAGTTAATGAAACCAGATTGCCAGATTGAAAAAGTTTGTATTGAATGGACTTGCAAATACAGTATGATGCTTGATACTTGGTCGTACTTTATAAGTAACAATATAGATAGATCGACAATAACCGAAAAACAATACATAGAAGTATCTGAACGGAACAAAAAATTTAGCAGTAGCGTTATAGCCTCATTCCCTGGTCAATCTAAAGTCCTTAAAAAAAATCATATTTCAACAAATGGCTATTCATCAGTAGATAACCAAATAATAAGCATTATGTGTGTACACAAGGCAATTGAAAAAAACGGCATATATATCAATCTTCCAATTATTCAAGATGACGCTTTTAGACTTTTGAATGAATTAGAATCTCATTGTATTGATAGTCGAAAATATAATAACAAGTATATTTGGAACACTATCATGAAAATAGGTATGATATTAAGCAAAAATTTGAATGATTATCAAATTTTTGCTTTGAAATATTCAAAAGATATTACCTTCTTTTCTGATTTTCCAATAGGGTTAGCTATTCTTCCTAATGATGAAGTGCCGTTGCTCTGCTATAAGAGTATTACATATAGACCTTTAACTCCATTAACACGTCAGCTTGAATTTGAATTACGTCCTAATAGAAGAATAATTTTAAAATCAAAAATCACAATTGCATTTGCACAATGTATTAATGACAATGATGAAATATATGGGCATTCTGAGTATGTATACAATTTCTTAAAAAGCCACTCTAATTGCTTTACTGTTAATCATGCTAAAATAACAACTATCAAAGAAATGATTGAATTCATAAATCAAAACAAAGATGCTGATATTATGTATATCTCAGCTCATGGTTGGTATCAAAAAGAACAAAACATAGCCGGAATTGAAATAGGCAAGGATTTTTGGATGGCAAATGATAATCTTGTTTTTCCTCCAGTAGTAATATTAAGTGCTTGTAATGTTAGTCCACGTGGAAGAGGTGCCGTATGTATTGCTGATTTACTGATTCAAAATGGTGCAGTAGCGGTACTTGGCACATTTATTCCTATCAATGTTATACGAAATAACATTCTAATGGTTAGACTATTTACTTATATAATTGAAATTCTTGAAAAAAGGAGAAAAACTCAAAATTTATCTCAGCTATGGAACTTTATTGTTTTTTCAAATGCGATTCATGAAATAATGAAGCAATCCAAAGGTCTTGAAAAATGGATGTATGAAAAAATCGCACCTAACAAAACGAGGTTGCATGAATTTGAATTAGAGAGATGTGTAGGTAAACTAAGACCGAATCATATTTATTCGGATACAATATCTATAATAAAGGAAATGTTAGATGATAATGGATTATCGGGAAAATACGATAGTATCTTAAATAGTAAGGATTTCTTTCCAGAGTCCTTCTTCTATCAATGGATTGGTTCTCCAGATTCGATAATAATAGATAATGGTGAACAAGGGATTAAATTATAGTAAACAGGCAGGTGCTTCATACATTAAGGAAGCACCTGCCTGTTTTTTGTAATTCGTTTCTAGGCTTTAATAATATCGATTGGAACAATACTGCTATATCAGTGTCATGTTTTGAAATTGCTTTTTTATGCTTGAATTCTTTCATTTTACAAAAATTATGTGTTTTTTGATCGGATGATTATAGCGACGGTTTTCTCTTTTTATCCTGAGTGTGAGATTTATCTGATTCTTTTTGCTGCACAGCAGACTGAACTTGTTTTCTCTGCTTGCTAGAAAATGTAAAAGAAGATGGCTTTGAAGGCTGTTCATGTTGCTCTTGATGAGAGAGCAATTTCTTCTCCAGAACAGCTTCAAGCTTTTTGAAATCACAGCAACGTTTAGTAAGATTACGGGATTTCTCCGGCGTTTGAGTAACAAGAACATACAGCTTAGTTGCTTTTTTTGTGATAGATTCTATATTATTGTTACACCAGTCAAGTTGATTGTTCAACAGCTCTTTATAAGCTCGTTCTTTAGGAGAATCTCTTCTGTCAGGTCTGATGTCTAATATCCGAATTACTTCTTTTGAAACCGGAATCATGTTATTAAGATTGAGTGCTCCAATAATTTTGTTATCTGAATCTAAGATTTTTGAAAAATCCAGATCATTTTTCATTTTGCTATGTTTGGGCTTAGGCGAAGTTAGAGGAATACAATACTTATGTTGATCCATTACTATTATTATTCCTACAAATGGGCGATTCTCTTTGTGCTGTTGAGGTGACACAGACATTACCTTATCATCGGCTTTAGCAAGATCACGAACATATTTCATGTCTAATTGATATAGATGTAATCGTTCTTTTTTCATTTTTTCTCCTTTTTTATTCTAACAAAAAGGCTGCGATAGAAATACCGCAGCCTTGCTTTTAAAAAGTCCCACTCACAGTAGGGTCCACTGCTTTTAAAACTCCCACTCATAGTAGGGTCCACTGCTTTTTACAAAGGCAAAACGCCTTCATACGATAAGTCAATGCTTATCTCCATCTTTATTATACCCAAAGAAATATCATTTGTCAAGACCTTTTTTGATAAAGCAATTATTTTCGATTTGGAAAACATTTACATTATGCATTCTAGGGATTGGACAGGCGTAAACATGTGTTTTTTTGATATTTTTGTCATTGTTTTAATGTGATTAGTGATTATGTTCTTTACATGGATGCTGTTTTATTTCACTGCATAATTTGCAAATTATTTTTATTGTTCTAAAACATGATTAACAATATGTAGTTGCGAATAGTGTATAATATATTTATTGGTTCGGATGATGTACGAACTACTAAACATAATATGGGGGCATGAATTATGATTAATTACACATTAATTCGTTCCAAAAAAGATATTGTTTTTCCGATGGTTGTCCGTTTGGCTATCTCGTTAGTTTCTCGTCGGATTTCTAAATTACCTGAAACGTCAAATATTTCTGACCTGAACAGAAAAATTGAAATCTGTGCAGAACGTTGTATTTTGTTTTCTGCACGCTGTGCGTTTGAAACGTCATTGGCTTATTTCAATATGTCCATGTTCGATGCATCGAACCGCAAATACCGCTGTGCTGTCCGTTATCTGGTTTCCGTGGATGGGGGTGTAGTTTTATGACATACTGGGAAAAGCCGCAGAAAACCACGTTATCAATGCGTTTGACAACGGATGAAAAACGTGCAATTCAGGATGCCGCAGCTGCAGCAGGGGAAACGGTTTCGGATTTTATCCGGTTATGCTGTCAGGTTGTTCCGTCCTGTTACATTGCGAAATGTGACGTTCTGGAAACTGGGGAAAAGGTTACTATTTATTTTTCTCCGGATACCGTTCCTCGTGTCGGTGATCGTGTTACAGTTTTTTCGGATGTAATCGGGGGGAAATGTCCCGGCGTTGTGAAATCTGTTACGCCGCAGTGGGAAACCGCAGAAACATTGCGTCAGCGGTACGAAATTGAATAACTGATGGTTAGTGAACTTTCTACTTGACTATATAAATAAAAAAGACTGCGGATATATCCGCAGCCTTTTTAATTGTTTCCACTTACGGTAGGACTCACCGCTTTTATTGATTCCACTCATACAGTAGGACTCACTGCTCTTATCGGTTCCACTCACAGTAGGACTCACTGCTTTTTACAAAGGCGTGATGCCTTCATATGATAAATAAAAACTTATCTTTATTATTATACCTAAAGTCATGTCATTTGTCAAGAACTTTTTGAAAAAATCGATTGAGCAATGCTGTAATTATTATTCCAGAGATTCCGCCTTTTTCTTTCCTTCTGCTTTTTCCAAAGTGGATTTTGAAATTGTTCTTGCATTTTTCTTTAATTTTGCCATTTCAAAATAAAATGTTCGTTGTGGTTTATTTCCGCTTTTTGCAGCTTCCATTGCTTCTTGATTCAAATCATCTCGAAGTGTGGTTAAACGTTCCGACTTTTCTCGAAGAATATCTCCAGATGCAAACGGTTCAGCAAGAATTTTTTCAGCTTCTTTGGCATCTAAATTCAATTGGTTTAGAGCGTTTTGAGTTGCTGCAATTTTTTGATCTAATGAAAATAACAGGCTTTCCAGATGCTTTAGATTAGTTGGGAAAGAAACGGAAAAATTTGTTGTGTATGGCTTTGAACCTTGCAATGTTGCCTGTAGGCAATTCTGATCTGGTGCAAATCGTATTGTGATTGGAAAGCCGTGTAATTCGCCGATTGGCAAAGGTTTGTTAGATTCGCCGATCAGCTTGCAGCACACGCTTTCTAATGCTTTTCCAGCTTCGGTGCGATCTGTATACGTTGTTCCATCCAGTGTTATTTTAAATGCTGGCAGATGTGTACTTTCATCAATCGGAAGACTTTTGCAATGCTCCAGATCTTTTTTCATAGCATCTATGCTGAATTCAAGCCGCTGCTTTGCTTGAGGGTAGCGTTGAAGTTTATCTTGCATATCATAGTGTACATTTTGATACTCAGACTGCATGGACTTTAATTCTTTGACTTCGGATTCAAGCACCATAAGTTCCTTGATCCGTTCGTCACCAGTGCATAGAGCCTTGATTTCACTGTAGGACAATGCTTGTTGGTCAACATCTTCGCAAGTACGAGCTGGTGTTTTAGAGGTGATAATCTGGCTGATAAATCGTTGTTTTGCCTCCAACGTCTGATAACTATAGGCATCGAATGTTCCCTTGGTAACATAGCGGTATAGGTGTACTTGTTTGTTGATATTTCCTTGCCGAACCATTCTTCCACGACGTTGCTCCAGATCAGCTGGTCGCCATGGTATATCAAGATCATGAAGTGCAACAAGGCGATCTTGTACATTTGTACCAGTTCCCATTTTGGCGGTACTACCAATCAACACTCGTACATCGCCGCATCGAACCTTTTCAAAAAGTTCTGCTTTTGCTTTTTCCGTTGGTGCATCGTGAATAAAAGCAATTTCCTTTTCTGGAATTCCTCTTTCCATAAGCTTTTTCTTAATGTCATCATAGATGCAGAAATCACCGCTTTCTTCTAAGGAATCAGATATAATTTCTTCTTCATCAGATTGGGATTTTGCTGTTTTTGCTGGCTTTCCTCTTGGAACACCTAAATCACAAAAAATGATTTGGGTAAGCTTGTCTGGTGCGGTTTCTTGGTGAATACGGTATACATTATCTATGCACTGATTTAATTTTGTTTGAGGATTATCCTCAAAATCAGGGTTAATCAAACGGGGGTCTAAACCAACTTTTCTTCCATCGCCGGTAATGCGAAGCATATTATCTACTTCCGGATCCACAGCTCCACCTTGTATATCATCAGCTCTGTCAGCCAACTCTGTAACAAGTTTTTGCTGAAGTTCTGTAGGCTCTACATTGACAATGTGCATTTCACACTCTGGAACATTTAAGTGCAGCATATCCGCTGTTTTTACATCGGCACACTGTTTAAACATACTAGTAAGTTCAGGCATATTTGCATAGCTTGCGATTCTGGTACGCTGCTTGAATTTATTTCCTGCCGGAGCAAGTTCCCAATCGGTTTTTTGCTTGCCGAAAGTCGAAACCCAGCTATCAAAATGATGTAGTCCTTTTTCCTGCAAAAAATCATACTGGAGATAACGCATCATTGTATGCAGTTCAGTGACAGAGTTTGATACAGGTGTGCCAGTTGCAAAAACAATGCCTCTGCCGCCTGTTTTTTCATCCATGTACCGACACTTTTGAAAAAGATCTAATGCTTTTTGAGATGCAGAATTTGATATACCAGCAACATTTTGAAGTTTTGTCGCACAGAATAAATTCTTAAATTCGTGGGCTTCATCGACGAAAATGCGGTCTACGCCCAGCTGTTCAAATGGAATAACATCATCTTGTTTTTTTACTTTTAGCGTTTCAATTTGTTTTTGCAATGATTTTCTGGTGCGTTCCATAGCTTTTACTTGAAAACTATCACCATTTTCATGTTTCAGTTGTTCTATGCTGGAGAGAATATCCTGAATTTGTTCTTCAAGTTGTCTTTCTTGGCGTTCTTGAGAAAGGGGAATATGTTTCAGTTGAGAGTGTCCTATTATAACTGCATCAAAATTTCCAGAGGCAATTCTTGCAAAAAGTTCTTGTCGATTCTTTTTCTCAAAATCTTTTTTGGTGGTTACGAGAATATTGGCATTGGGATAAAGCTTTAGGAAGTCGTCGCCGATTTGTCCTGTTAAATGATTTGGAACTACAAAGAGTGATTTGTTACATAAGCCCAGTCGTTTGGATTCCATTGCCGTTGCAATCATTTCAAAGGTTTTTCCAGCACCGACGCTGTGTGCAAAAAGTGTATTTCCGCCGTAAATTGCATGGGCAATTGCATTTTTTTGATGTCCGTGTAACTGAATGCCAGCATTCATGCCCGGAAATGTTAAGTGAGAACCGTCATATTCTCTCGGTCGTATTGCATTAAATTTGCGATTGTAGGTGTCTACTAGATCTGCACGTCGTTGTGGATCTTGAAAAATCCATGATTCAAAGGATTCTTCTATTTTTTGTGCTTTTCGTTGTGCTGCTCTTGTGGCATCTAAATCTAAAACGCTTTTCTTTTCTTCTCCGTATCCCACAGACTTGTAGACCTTTGTCTCACGGAGATTTAAGAGATTTTCCATGATCTCATAAGCATTTTTACTGGATGTACCGTAAGTTTGTGTAGCACTTACGGAACGGTCAGACCCTTTATTGGAAATGTGCCATTGATTTTCGGCAAATTCTATTGCAATGGATTTCTTTCCAAATAGTTTTCTCATCCACGAATCTCTCTCAGATGCCTGAAGCGATTGCGGCGTATGCAGTGTTTCGTACAGAAATTGCTGATAATATTTGGGATCCACCCATGTAGCACCGATTTTTACATCAATATCGCCTGCTTTTAGGGGCTCAGGCATTACTTCTTGCAATGCAGAAATGTTTGCTTCAAAGAGTGGATTGTTTTTTGCGGCTTCTATTGCATTATCTAACTTTTTTCGAATATCACCAGATAAATATTCAGATGCTTCTTGATAGATGATCTTCTCATCGTCAGAGCATTCTGGAACAGGATAAATGCTTTTTGCTAACGTCAGTGCTGATACAATATCTTCCTTGGGAATGTCAGTCAGCTTTTGCATATAATCAAAGTCAACACACGCTTTTTCAGCCATTGATAATGCAAGAGCTTCTTGCGGTGTATCAACGTGTTCAATTGGTTTGGGCGGCTGAATGGTGCGTTTTGTAAAGAGATCTGATTTTGCAATAAGCTTTTCTTTTTCAAATTTGCTCTCTAGTGCACAAACTAAGGGAAAGGAAACATCATCTGAAAGTTGTGATGTGTTATAGGAACTGTGAAGTAAGCCAAAGCTTTCATAGAACGTGTCATAAGACTGATTTAATTTGCCCTGTAATGCCGTTAGAACCGTGTCAGAGCAATTTTCTTCTTGTGCCTGCAAAATTCCTCTTGTAACATCTCGAAGCGTGAGAAAGGCTTCCATACGTTTCTTTTTGGAAGGAGAGTCATTTCCATTCCAGCGAATCGTCTGATTTGGCTTTTTGTAGTAGATTTCTCCGCTTTTGTCATCTGCAAAAAAGCTATAATTTCGAAGAACGGATGGGATTTCGATAGCAGCACCGTCTGCTGATTTTGCATATACTTCTTTTGTTCTTGTATCCGAAATTGCGGTTGACAATTGTGATACAGCCTGTGAGATCTGTTCTTTTAGATCAACACCATCTTCAGCTATAACCATGGTTCCGCTGCCATATAGCTTATTTCCTTCTACAACAGTTCCAAGCACCATGTTAGGATTTTCGGCAAAATATCGATTGATTGGCAGTCCTTCATCCATTTCGCCAATAGAAATCCAAATTTCTTTTTCTGGATCGGGAACTTTATGCTCGTTTTTCTGCAAAAAGATAATATCGGTTGTGACTTCTGTGCCTGCATTGCTTTTAAATGCACCATTTTTGCCACCCGGTAAGCGAATTGCTCCAATAAAGTCTGCTTTTTCCGCTAATGCCTTTCTGGTGGATTCATCACGTTTATCCAGCGTTCCAGCTGATGTTACAAATGCCACAATACCGCCGTCTTTTACTTTGTCCAGTGTTTCGGAAAAGAAATAGTCATGCAGCTTTGTTGTACCATGTTTGTCATCTTTGAAACTCAACTCTCCAAAGGGGACATTTCCCACAGCAACATCAAAGCATCCATTTTGAAAATTGTTTTTTTCAAATCCTTGTATTGCAATGTCAGCATCGGGGTAAAGTTTCTGGGCGATTCTGCCGGATATGCTGTCGATCTCGACACCATAAAGCCGAGAATTTTTTTGCATTTCTTCCGGCATACGTCCGAAGAAGTTTCCGACACCCATTGCTGGTTCCAATACATTTCCGCCTTGAAAACCGAAATTTTCAAGTGCTTCATAGATGCCATCAATTACGATAGAGCAAACAAATGGATATAAAGTCCAAATCAGCTTTATCAACTTACAGAAAATTGCTGATATAGCAATAAATGAAAGGACTTATATCTATGATCGATGCACTTTACAACTACCGCCAGGGCGATATTCACTCCACTGAGTTTTCGGACGATTTCAACAAGCTCTGCATACCGTTTGAAGATTCGCTGAGTGAGGAGCAGATTGACGTGTTTCACAAGATACTTGACTGTGTGAGTGAAACCGCCGCCGCTGAAATGCGAGCTGCCTACAAGGTCGGCTTCAAGGACGGTGCAACTATGATGCAGGAGATTCAGGACTGATACAATCACTGCATAAGGAAAGGGCTATGTCCTCCGTGACCGTGTGCGGAAGGCATAGCCCTGATTTTTCTTTTCAGATGCCTATTCAGTTTTCGTCTACAAGGTTCACTATCTTCGTGCCCTGTTTCTCAGCGTATTGTATCGTGCGGTATGCTCCGCCGCTTTTGTGCTGGATACAGCATACCACATACCACAAAGTCTGTTCGGTCAAAAGAAAAGAAATAAGGCGGTTCTTTGGAGTCGCCTTATTATTACGCTATATCAAGAAAATTTCCAATAGGCAGCTTTTTTTAAAATAGGGGTTGACAAAAAGCAGCGTGAGTGGTATAATAAATAAGTTGAGGTGAAATGTATGGCTGGAGTCGGAGATGTTATAAAAACAAACAGGGAATTATGTGGGTATTCCCGAAAAAAACTTGCTGAGTTGAGCAATATCAGCGACAGTGAGTTAATGAAAATTGAAAATGGCGATAGAAAGAATCCAAGTTGGAAAAATCTCTGCGAAATAGCCAAAGCCCTCGATATTAGCCCTATTGAATTTATGATTGAAACAGGTTATATTACGCAAAACGACTTAAATCCAGCCTATATGCTCAAAAGAGTGGATAAGTTGGAAAAGGACGATTTGCGTGATCTTCAGCTTTTTATAGATTTCCTCATTTCAAGGAAAAAAACACGATTGGAAGGATCAGGTGAGAACAATGGTTTATAGGTTAGGAGAACTGTTCTGCGGTCCAGGCGGTATTGCTTGGGGTGCGACTAATGCAGACATTGGTGATCCTGAGTATCGCATTGTTCATCAATGGGCAAATGACTATGATGCTGATACCTGCAAAACATATCGTCATAATATTTGTCCTAATGCACCTGAAACAGTTTACCACGAAGATATACGCAAGTTCGATATGTCCCAGCTTGCCCCTATTGATGCTCTCGCTTTCGGTTTTCCCTGCAATGATTATAGTGTAGTTGGTGAGCAGAAGGGTATGAATGGTGTCTATGGGCCGCTTTATTCGTATGGAGTAAAGGCACTCAAACAATTCAAGCCTATTTGGTTTTTGGCTGAAAATGTTGGCGGTCTGAAAAACGCTAATGACGGAAAGGCGTTTACTAAGATAATAGCAGAGCTTAAAGGGGCAGGCTACACAGTTGTTCCGCATTTATACAAATTTGAGGAATATGGTATCCCGCAAGCCCGTCATCGTATAATCATCGTAGGAATACGAAACGATATAGATGTTGTCTATCGTGTTCCGTCCTCTGCTCCGTATGCTAATGTGGATAATTCTTGCAGGACAGCTATCGAAGTTCCCCCTATCCCCGAAGATGCTTTCAATAACGAAAGAACTAAGCAGTCTCCGCAAGTGGTTGAACGCCTTACGCATATACTACCAGGACAAAATGCTTTTACTGCTAATTTGCCTGAACATTTAAGATTAAATATAACAGGTGCAAAAATCAGCCAGATATACAAAAGACTTGATCCCGATAAGCCGTCATATACTGTAACAGGCAGCGGAGGCGGTGGTACACATATCTACCATTGGGATGAACCAAGAGCGTTGACAAACAGAGAACGTGCAAGGCTTCAGACATTTCCTGATGAATATGAATTTATAGGAAGTAAAGAGGGCGTTAGAAAACAGATTGGTATGGCTGTTCCATGCAGAGGTGCAAAAATCATTTTTGAAGCAATACTACGGAGCTTTGCAGGTGTACCTTACGATTATATTGAACCTAATATTGAAGAATAAACTAATGGCTGTGTTCTAAAAAGCAAGAACACAGCCATTTTCTTATATTATTTCAAGATAAACCTCGGTTGGACTTGTAAAAGTAACCTTCACTTTACTGCCAGCAGATGCTCCGGCATAAGCGAACCAAGCGCCTAATCTTTTGAGATCGCCTTTAATGTCAAAATTCTTTGCATACGGATCACCAGCTTCAGTGTTTCCCTGAGCTAATAATAATTCTTCATTGATAAACCCATCGCTGGACGTTGCTATAAACTCATTATATCCAAGTCCAGTAAACGAGTTTTTTGAATTGTATATTTTATATGCAACAGCATAATTTCTGGGGATTGCAATATATCCTTCTCCTTGAATAGGTGCTCTGTTAGTAGGATTTCTGTATGTTCCCCATGCTACTTGTGAAGGTGTGAGAGAAACAATAAATGAATCACCAGTCTTAGGCATAATATATTCCTCCTAAATCATTAGTTTATTATTTTTTCGTATAATGCTCTTAGATTATCGTCAGCTGATTTCTTTTTCAGCTGGCATTCCCAAATCGTAAGCACTCGCCAGCCTTGTGCTTCAAGCTGTTCTGTATTGCTCTTGTCACGTTCAACATTGCGGTTAATTTTCTTAGTCCAGTATTCAATATTGCTTGACGGCATAACGAACCGTCCACAATCATGCTTATGCCAAAAACAACCGTTTACAAATATAATCGTCTTATATTTTCTTAGCACAATATCAGGCTTGCCAGGGAGAGTGCGAACATTTTTCCTATATCGTAAGCCTTTAGAGAACAGGTACTTTCGTACAATCTCCTCCGGCTTAGAATTGGTGCTTCTGATATGTGACATATTCATACTGCGGACTTCTTTTGAATGGTTATCCGGCATCAGCTATCACCTAAAGCCTTTTTGGGAGAAAAGTCCATATAGTAAAGCTCCTCGTCTATTTTGGCGAATACAACGTCGGTACGTCCGTAACGCTCTAAATCCTGTTTCGTAACAGGGTGTCCGTTCGGCAAATTGAGCCTGTTTCTGAAATACTCACCTAAGAGCGAATTGTTCATTGGTGTTGTCAATGCTTTATTGTTTTGTTGTTCAGCTCTAAGAATAAGCTGATGCCCGTCATCTGTCAACACTGTGAAGTGGCGGTCTGTCGGAAAGAAGTCCTGCCGTGCAATCTGTATTGGTATGCGGATATACGCTTCATTACGATTTCGTTTATCACGCTGTCCCCAATTCAAACCTGATGTTCCTGCAACTATGCCTTTATTGGTAAGCAAAGAAAGTGAAACGCTTTTAACCGTCCCACAGGATATACTGCCTATCAATTCAGCTTCATTGTCAAGAATAGGGTGGTTATTGCGAATGATAATCATATCATCAATTTCAGAATGATTGCAGTAACATGATCTGCTTTCGGCTTCTTGGTAATAATCATACGCTTCACTTGGCGAACATTCCTGCATAATCTCACGCCTTGACGAAATAAAGGCATTCTGAGTAAAGTCTGCTGATCCCACAAAGGCAAGTTCAGGGTGTTCGCCTTTAAGCCAAATATACAGATTTGAATGCTCAGGTGGATTATCTGATATATAATTACAGCTAAAAGACCTGACGCTCTTAGATGTATAAGTATTATGCAGTGAAAGAAATCCATTGTGTGCTGGAATACTAATACCATCATAAGCGGTCATTCCGACAATCACCGATATATCAATAGGTGCAGTTTTTCTTTCCTGAAGCTGTTTCATATACCATGATGACATATTTGGGGTAGCATAACTGCTCAATATCAGAAGTTTGTCCGCTCTGCAAGCGATAGGATCGAACAAGATCGGTTTTGTTATATCTCCTGTTATCATATTATTCTCCCTGTGTATCTTCTTCTAACACATCATAATACATCGTTCCATGTGGGAGCTTGATATTCGGTATCCAAAGCTTTTTGCCTTTCCAGCCTTTATTGCCCGTAACCTGATACATGGTCAAGACAGGCTTATCAGTAAACTGTCCGCCTAACTTCCAATCGTTCGGAGAAATCAAAGCGCCAGTACCCTGAGCGACATCTCTTTCACGCCTTACGATCAGAATACCTTGCCCCGCAGGAGTATCTGCGAGCATAGTATCCAGCACAGACATAAATGCAGAGAGCTTAAAATCGGGGCTTGGAATGATGTGCGACAGCACTTCCTTGATAAATCGCAGACTCACCTGATAATAAAGCTCTGTGTTGTCAAAGGCTTTCAGAAGCTCGGAAATGCTTTCAATGGTATCATTATCAGGATAGAACGGATAGTAGTTTGTTCCGCCAGATATAATCTCAACGTGTTTATTGTCAAGCACATTCTTTCGGGTAGGATTAAGACCTTCGGGATAGTAAATCTTAACATCATCTATGCCGCGCTCGATCTGAGCAATGATAGAATTGTTCGTAGAGTTTATATCAGAGAACAGTTTATAAAGATGCTCGTCAATATAAATCATCATCATGCCCGGATCACGGTCATATCCAAACATTCTGCTGTGCTGCCACATTGTATCTGCCTGCGGTTTCTTGCTTGTTCTTGTATAGTAGATAGTCTGCAATCCAGGGAATGTAACACCTCTGCCGAGTGTGTTTCCTCCGATAACGATATTGCTCCCCTGAGCATAAGCAGAGCTGTCAACCTCGTTAGTGCCGTTCATTATGTAAACATTGATTTCATCGTTCATAACAAGGCTTTCGGCTTTGCTGAATATAACATCATAAGATAACTTAGCGGATTTCTGAGGATTGAGCGATGCACTATGCTTTATAATTTCCGCCTTAAACTCAGCATTGTTGGCTTTGCACCATTCAAGCACTTTCTTTACATCTTTAGCATAGGTGTTGTGTGCTGACTGCCTTACACTTGGGTGAATAAGACCATTGCAGACCTTTCCGCCAGATGCAAGCACCTGTGCAGATACTGTAATATGACGTAAAACCGCTTCTTTAGTATCTTCCTTGACAGTTTCAAGAAATGTTATGCAATCAGGCTTCTGCGAGGACGGGAAGAAGAAATCACCGCCCAAATAGGCACTTCCAGGCTGAAAATAATAGGTGAAGTATGGGTGCCAGCCTGATGCCATTGTTTGAAGCAGGATAGCCTGCGGTGTACCTGTAACTTGAAGATACAGGCTACTTGTTGCTCCATTCTTAATAGAATTGAGATACTTGTTGATAGAAGAAAACTGATTGCCTTTGCGGTTAATAAAGGTATTTAGAGATGCGGCATCAGCCTCATCATCAATAATAAAAAGCGGATTGCCTTTCATAAATCCCGTAGTATTGAAGATGTTAGCCCATTTTCTCAATACTCTGGAGTTCTTTTTCAGAATAATGATTGCAGGCTGTATCAGGCTGTTTTCAACGAATAATCCTGTATCATCTTCTCCGCAGATACAAAAGCCCTCCAAATCGGATTTTACACGCTCCAATGTCTGCGCCTGTAAAACAACGTTATCTGTTGTAAGTATTAGAAACGCAGGAAAACCTAAATCAGCGGCTTTGCATAAGATACCAAACATCTGTCCTGTCTTGCCTGATTGAACATTTCCGAACAGAAGTCCGATCTCATGACTTGTAAACGAAAAGGTGCTGATATAGCTCTTTCCAATATCTTCTGCGGTTTTGGAGATGGATTCTGCGAGCTTCTCATTACCTCTCGCTATGATTTTGTTCAGATAGGTTTTAAGATACTGCATATATTATTCCTCGTCTTTGGAAGAAATGAACTCGACAATCCATACGTCAAGCTCATTTCCGTCCTCGTCTGCTGCTTTCTTATTTGTCTTTGTAAATGTAAGGCTGTCACACCCATAAGCTTCAAGCATTTCTTTCGTTATCATGCCTATTCTGTCCGTATCCTTTTGTGTATCGTGTACGGGTGTTACCAATCCTGCGGCAGCAATTCTGCCTTTGAGCCAATATCCTAAGATATGCTCACTTCCTACTGCGTTAAGCTGTTTGTTGTTATCACTGGTAGTATGCGCCTTGAACATAAAGCCGTCATCGGTAACGATAAAGAATGGCTCGTTTCTCTTTGGGTATCCAGGCAGGGTGTAAACACTGCTCGGAACAGTTATCTGAAATTCATACCAGTTTCTTGATTTAGGTCTTTTCGGATTTCTTGTGTCAAGAGAATAGCAGACATTGATATTGGATTGAGTATAGTGCTTTTTATCGTCCATAAATCTCTCGGAAAATGCAGGGACTTTCAAAGGAAGCGTAAATGTCAGATTGGTTTTATGTTTACTATAAAGCTCTATATCATTCTTCGGAAGCTCCTCAACGGTATCAATGCCAGTAAGAGATACATTCTGTTCTCTGATAAGCGGCATATCATCAACATCGGCAATATTGATAGAGCAGATAGGAGCTTTTATACGTTCCACAATATCTGCAAGCTCCTGTGTTTCAGAGATGTCCTCAGTGAGAGAGCACAGCTCATACTGACGGCGGTTATTAGCTTCAAGTTTGAGAACGCCTAAATTTGCAGAGCCGATAACAGCGGAAATAGGTGCATTATTCTTATAGAAGCAGTACACCTTGCCGTGATATTTCAGCGAGCGCACGATGCGTATTTCACCAATGCCCATATCCTGCCACTTCTTATTAAGCCTAACGGCAGTATGATATGTCTTTTCAGGCATACCCTCAATATAGTACATTCCAATGACAAGAACAATCTGCTTGATCTTGTTTTCACAAATTAACCTATCCAGCTCTTCAAGCGATGCAAGAGAGACATATCCGACTGCAATATCAACTCTGTCCGATTTGGCTATCTGCTGTTTGATGCTTTCATCTATGGTTTCCTGATTATCCTGTATTCCTAACGGAAGCATATTAGAATATAATACTTTCATAAAAATCCCCCAGTTTCATTTTCACAAATAGCAGTTTGAAAAAGGATTATACATTATTTATTATAACACAAATACACCATTATTTCAAGGGATTGGAGCTTCTTTTTTCGGCTATTTGTTATTATTTTAGTGATAATGGAATATTTTTTAATTGCTAATAGGTCTTAGTCTACTGGCACACTCATTTTACGTTCCGCATAAGTTGATATTATGATTATGGCGCGCACCGAAATCAGTGGATACCCTAATGGAACTGAATAACAGACAAGCCCCGAGATTTGCAGTACAAGCATTTCTCAGGGCTGTTCTTTTCAGACGGTATTCTTTTCCGCTCCGCAGGCTCGGACGGCTGTGAGGGGCATTTCTGTTCGCCAGAGGGCATAGCAAGAGCGAGCTGCCGAAACAACTCGCCCTGCTGATTATTCGTCCTCGTCACTGCATTCGTCAAGCCCGTGAAGTAGCTGAATGTAAACGCACTCTGCTCGGTCACGCTCCTCGCCCTCGGCGGTCATCATCGTTTCAAGGAAATATGCCTTTGCCTGTTCGTAGTCCGTCCAGACCTCACGCTTACCATTGTAGACAGTAGTGACCTTGCGTGATCTCGGCATAGCCAATTCGGGTATCTTTAACATAGCTGTATCCCTCCTGTGTTTTATTGTAGATACATTATATCCCATGACAAGACAGGAGTCCAGCCCTGCGGAGTAATTGTAATAATAATTGTGCAGGGCGCAGCAATATTATAAAAATCCTCGGTGCAATATGCTCATGCAGAAACAGGCTCGGTTATCCCGTTTTCCGCTTCATACTCCCTGACACGGCGGTAAAATGTATTAGCCGACAAGCCCATTCTCCGCATAAAGTCCCTGCCTGTGATGCTCTTTGACTTCCATTCCCCATAGAGCTGCCCGAACCTCGTCCAGTCGATCTCAATCGGCTTTCTGCCTGTGTACTTGCCCTGAGTCTTAGCGATTTCGATGCCCTCACGCTGTCGCTGTTTGAGCTGTTCTCTTTCAAGCTGAGAGAGTGCAGCGAACACGGTCAACATGAATTTGCCTGCAGGAGTATCGGTGTCGATATTCTCCTTATGGCTGATGAGGGTAACACCTTTTTCGGTGAGGGTGTCGATGATGTTCAGTAAGTCTTTCGTGGAGCACCCCAAACGGCTGATGCTCTCAATGTATAGGGTGTCACCCTCACGCACATAGTCAAGCATTGCCCTGAGCTGAGGGCGGTCTTTGTTAGCTCCCGAAATCTTCTCGGAGAAGATGCGGTCAACCTGATAGTCGCACATGATCTCCTGCTGTCTTGCTGTCTCCTGATGTTCCGTGGAAACACGGATATAACCTATTCTACTCATAAATTCAACCTTTCTTTATTCAAGCTGACCTTTCTTTCTCTTGGCAGCCTGTTCGTTCTGCATATATCGGGCAAGCGTTCTCTGACTGTCACGCTTCTGCTGTGCAAGCCTTGAAAGCCTGTCCGCTTCTTTCTTTAGGGCTTTACGCTCTGCGCTCATCTTGGCATAATCCTCACGGGCTTTCTTCAGCTCGTCCTGCAAGTCTTTGATTTTGGGAATGATACCGTCGGGAAACAGTTCTTTCAGCTTTTTACGGCACTCATGATACTGGTCGAGTTCGTAACGGCAGTTCTCTCCGTATTTTTTCTTCGATTTGCCCTCCAGATAAGTATAATTCTTGTAGTAGACCTTGTACTTGCGGTATTCCTCGATAGCCGGAATTTGCTTCTCTAATTCGTGGATTCGGTCGCTCAATTCAAACTGCGGTGTTGACATGACCATAAATTCAGCAAACGCCCTATGAGCTGCACTCTCCAATTCTTCAAGGGTGGAGTTGCTCGCCGTCATTTCATTCAGTGCCTTGCTCGCCACCTTCATATTCTCACGGTCTGCCCAATTCGTCAAGCCCTGAGACTGCTGAAATTTATCGGCTGTGGTGCGGATAATTCTCGCTGTTGGGCTGTGCGACATTTGATACTTGTAACTCTCGATACGCCTTCTGATCTGCTGGCTCTCGTAGAAGTAACCCAGCGTTTTGGCTCTTGTGAACTTCGCCCTCGGATTACGCTCTTTCTGCTCCGAAAGCATGAATTTCAGGTCTATTTTGTGGTCGGGATTGTAGTCAACAAGTATTCCAAAATCGGCACATTTCGCAAGGAAATCTTCAAAATCCTCGCTGACTTTGATAACTTCGTCAATGGCTCTTTTAAGCTGTTCCTTCCACGAAAGATTCTGCTTATCAAGCTCCCACTCCCAATGGCTCTTGCCCTTTGAAAAATGCGGGTTTTCGATGATAGAAAGTCCGTGTTTTCTGCATAGTTCGTCCGAAATCGTGCGGAGTTTGCTCCACGCTCGGTCGGGTATCTTTCCCTGATTATGCTCGGTTTCAAAAGTGTGTCCTGTATAGAAGTTCACATTGTTCACGATTATGTGGTTGTGGATATGTTCATGGTCGCAATGGACGGCTAAAACATACTGATACTCGTCATTGAAAAGAGCCTTGCAAAGTTCCTGCCCGATAAGCAAAGCACGTTCGGGAGTGACCTCGCTGGGTGCGAACGATTGTATTATATGCTGGCACTCGCTTCGGCTTCGCCCTGTGCCGACTGACTGCCTGATGTTCCTAAACTGTTCTGATGCTCCAGATGGAGAAGATACGCACAAGTTGCTAACAACATATTTGCCGTCTGCGGTTTTGTCTGGGTTGCAGATATAATCAATTGCACCGTATGTTCCCGTGTGGATCGTATGGATACGAGTAACCGCCAAATTTCCTCTAACCTCTCTTTCATATCGGCAATATCTTCGTCATAGAGCTTGCCGCCTTTATTGACACGGTGGGCTACCTGATTGAACGAATTGGAGATAGACGATATGTACCGTGCTATCTGCTTTATGTCCTCGGTATCTTCCTCAACATTCATCACGGTCAATGCAGAATAACGGCAAAAATCGCCCCTGCTTCTGAACGATGTTTCAGCATATCGGCGGTTGATCGCTTCAAGCTCCATATCGTTCACTCGAAATGTAATGAGGTGCTTGCGTACTTCACTTGGCTCGGTGTCCTGCGGTGGAGATTCGCCCTCGGTGGTTTCGGGCGGTTCTGTGAAGTCAACCTCTCCCGATTCTGAGACTTCCAACATTGGAACAGGCTCAGCAGCGGTGTCCTCGGCGGTATCCGTTTCGGGATTTTCGGACAGCATATCCGCCCGCATTTCGTCCGCATAAGTGTGGGCAAGTTCTTCCGCAAGTTCCTCGACCTGCTTATGCTTAAACAGCTTTGCAAGGAACCCCTTTTCGGGCTTTTTGAATATTGACATTGTGTTGTCCTCGCTTTCTCGGCGGTTCTGCCGCCGTTCTTCGATTGCTCCTGCAATCGCTTTCAGGGGTCTTAGGGGAATTTTCCCCTGACAAGCCGTATAAAGTTTACGATTTTCCATAATCGTAATACTTTATACCGTGCTTGTGCTAATTCATCGGGCGTTTCACGCCCTAGCTTGTATTTTGCCGTTCTACGGCTCATTTTCACGCTTCTGCGTGATTTGGAGCTATGCGACTTTCTCTCTGTATCGGTTACGGTTCTGCATACATTTTACTGGGCTTCGGCGCAGTTGTTATGCTGGTCGGGCGGCAGTCCTATGAAAATCCCCCTCTACTATTACTACCGAGAAATTTGCGTTTTTGGTAATGGTTTTCGCAAAAGTTTACACTTTGTTCATGGCGATTCTCCCTATCGCATAAATTCAACAGCGGATTTTTATATGATATGCGAACAGAATATGATTCGTCGCTACGGTTTCAGGTGTGTCGGCAGTTGCTTTTTCAAGCTCGATGTGGTATAATTTGTGGGTAAGAGACAGTCCTCGGCATTATCATAGTAATCGGGAAATATCTCTTGGAGGTGGTGCTTATGTTTAAGACAATAAAGATTGAAAGTAACCTTGAATTGCCATACAACCTGATTGATATTCGAGATGGAGAAAAGCGGTTCATGTTTTCATTCAAGTGTTTCGATGATAATCAATCAGAGTATTCAATACAGGCAGGCGGAGTAACCGGAAAATTTGAAGTTACATATAAGTGCAGTGGAATAGACAGCAAATTTGAATGTGATATTACAATAGGAAATCTGTATTATTTTTATATCGAACTGGAAAACGTATATGAATGTCTTCCGGGTATTGAGCCTGTTGCAGTTTTGAAGAACTATGGTGAAACATTAAACCGTACAAACATGACTTTTACATTCGATAAATTAGGGCATTGTAATGTTAGTGGCTGTTTTAAGAATGCGTCTGACGGATATAACAGCGGAATTATTTTTGAGCTTCAGATAGATATGTCCTACATATATGACATACTCACTTCCTTGGAGAGATTTTTTGATGAATTGAAACGGATTCAGGGGCATAGTAAATTTTATTAAACCGCATACGAATACACATACAAGCTGTGAAGCATTTCATTTACGCTCCGCAGCTTTTTTATTTTTTCCCCAGTGAAAATACCGAACGGAAAAATCTAATGGCGCACCCAACTTCATGCGCACTGCGAATAGACTTTTTATACGGAAGTGCGCTATAATTTTAGTATGGGGCTGAGTGATCGGCTCGACTAAAATTTCAGAATGGTGGTGATGATATGGCTACAACTTCGACTGCTGACAAGCTGACGAAACTTGAAAAGAAGATTGCAAAGCGACAGGCAACTATCGCTAAGGAGCAGAAACAGCTCGACAAGGATATGGAGGAGTATAACAAACTCTATCTTTTGGCTCTTGCCGACAAGTTCAAGTTGAAAGGTAAAGACCTGTTCTCCGCTATCGAGCGTGAGCATGAACAGCTTGAAAAGCTCCGTTACGGCGGTATGTCTGATTCGGATATTGACGGTCTGACAGATAATGCTCCTGCGGAGAAGGGCAAGGCTAATCCTTACGAGGATTCTCCCCGTACTCTGTTTGATGTAGATTATCAGAAAGAGAGCGATGAATGAGCGAATACATTTTCTTTGTCGGTGACGATTATAAGTGCAGTAATAAAGAATATGTTGCACTGCCTACGGATAAGGGACAGCAGATAACAGTCGCACTTACTGCAAGCGGAGTTCCGTTCAAAGGCAGCTTCGATAAGAAAAGTTTCGTCTTTGATTATGACAGCGAATACAAGGAGTCCGTTGATGAGATCATCGAAAACTACACCTCGGACAAGTATGCAGATATTCGCCGTGATGTAGAGGAACATCGCAGGGATAAAGACTATCTGTTCTTCATTCCTGCGGTGGCAAAGCTCCTGCGTATGACAGAGGGTACGCTCCGTAACAGACCTCATGACATTCAGCTTGCCGTCTGCAAGCGGTATGCGGATTACTGGGGCTGTGATACTTATACGATGTTGCGTGAGCTGAAAGATGTTCTTTCGCTGACAACAAAACCTGAACCTAACATAAAATGATAGCTGTGTACGGGGCGGCATTTGCCGTTCCGCACGGCTGTCATCACAAGACAACAAACACCAAAGAGGGGCAGATAAAGAAAGCGATCCCCTCGCTCTATAAGCGTAGAGAAAGAGAAGCTAAAGGAGTAACAAGCTATGAATAATAACGATACTGCCGTAGACAAAGAGAAGGCAGTAAACGGCAAAACTATGCAGGCAATGAACGAGCAGTATAAAAACTGCAAAACCGAAAGACGTGAGTACCAGATCGGCAAAGGGAGATGTGTTATCGTCCGGCACTACTGCGGTGATAAAGACCTCAGTGAAGTGCTGTATCGCAACGCTTTTGAAAGGGCGTTTTCTGAAGTTATGACGATAAACCGCACGCCTCAGACAACCTGAAAAAATTTTCCATAAGTACTTGCTTTTTTCGGCATTGCGCGCTATACTATTAACTGTAATGTTGATTAAAGCTGCTTTGGAGGAAAGGAGTAGTAATGATACCAAAGCAGACCGAATACAAGGTGGGAATGTATCTCCGCCTTTCAAACGAGGACGAGAGAGCCGGAGAATCGCTCTCTATTGAGAATCAGCGTAAGATTCTCAGCAATTACATTAGTGAACAGGGCTGGACGCTCTATGATGAGTACGTCGATGACGGAATTTCAGGCACTACGTTTGACAGACCGGGTGTGCAGAGAATGCTCGATGATGCCAAGAACGGCAGGATCAATCTGATACTTTGCAAGGATTTAAGCCGTTTCGGGCGTAATTATATTCAGGTAGGTCAATACACGGACTACATATTCCCGATGTACAATATCCGTTTTATCGCACTGACCGATAATGTTGATACAGCTAATTCGGAAAGCACGGGAATGGATATGATGCCTATAATGAATGTCTTTAATGAATGGCACGCCGCCAATACTTCCAAAAAGCTGAGAGCTGTTATCAACTCAAATGCAAAAGCCGGAAAGTATCGCACAACATACTGTGCCTACGGATATTTCAAAGGAGATGATGAGAAAAACACCCCTGTTATTGATCCGCAGACTGCACCTGTTGTACGTCGTATCTTTGAGATGAGGGCAGAGGGAAAGAAGCCTAAGCAGATCGCTGATGCACTTAATGCAGAACAGATACCGACACCTATGGACTATCTGTATCAGCGTGAAAACAAGGTAAATCCCCATGTATCGGTGCATCTCTGGAGTTCTTCGATAGTACTTCGTATACTCGGCAATCCGATTTATATCGGTACGCTTGCACTGATGAAAACAACTACTGTGAGCTACAAGAATCACAAGAGGATACGCAAGGATTCATCTGAATGGCTTATGCGTGAAAACAATCATGAGCCTATCATTCCTATGGAACTGTGGGAAAAAGTCCGTGAAATAGAGGCATCGGTGAGCCGTGGCAAGCGAGACAAGATCGGTGAGTTAGCTCCGCTTTCAGGACTTCTGTACTGCGATAGCTGTGGGAGCAAGATGCGTCAGGTCGGTTCAGCCAACCGTAAGTATATGGCTTATATGTGCGGTTATCATAATCGTTTCGGCAAGGGCTGCTGTACTACTCATTATATCCGCCGTCCGCTGATCGAACAGTATCTCCTTATGGATATTCAGGATATGATCGAGAAAGCCGCTGACGAGGAAAAGGCTAAGGAAGAATTCCTGAAACGCAAGCACGGTGTCCTTGATGCTCAGAACAGTTCCGATAAAAAGCGTATGCAGAAAGCTACAAGCCGTATTGCAGAGCTTGACAACCTGATTCAGACCGTCTATGAAGATAAGGTCATCGGTAAGATTCCCGAAGAAGTATGTATCAGCCTGCTTGAAAAGTATCAGGCTGAAAAGAAGTCATTGCAGGCTGAATGTGCTGAATGCAAGAAACGCTCCGAAATGCAGAAGCAGGACGAAAAGGACGTTGACGAATTTATTGCCCGTCTGAAAAGCTATGCAGGAGCGACTGAGCTTACACGCCAGATGTGCCTTGACCTTATCGAATATGTGACCGTAGATGATCTCAACAAGGACGATAAGAGCCGTCCGAGAGAAATCCATGTCTATTACAAGCTCATCGACAAAGAACTTGCCGACAAGCATAATGCCCTGATGTGATTATCAGGGCAAATATTTGAAACCACTTTTATATCCATTTTGTCGTTCTATAACCACAGGAGAAGTATAAAATGCGTCCAAAACAGAAGCATTCGCTTGTCTGTATTCCTGATGCGTAAGTAATTCCTTTAGCTGTGAATACTCTGTACTCCAAGATTCATTATTCTTATCAAAAGCTTGCGGAATTCCACCCCAACCGACGTATTTTGAAAGGATTTCTTTTTCTGCATCTGTCGCAGAACGATTTTCTTGCTCCAGAGTTTTTAAGGTTTTCACGGCAGTGATATTGTTCTTGAATTTTGATTTTAAGCCGCCTTCGCCAAGTGATTCATTAGTGATAGTGAAATTTTTCTCTTTTTCAGGCGATGAAGCTACTTCTGATTCTTGTGAATGGCTAGCTGTATCCTTTTCAATGGAATCTGTGCTTTTTTCTATAGGCGGAGGCGTACTTTCTATAGAGGAATCCGGTGTAATTTCATCTGGAACAGGAATATTAGGTTCGGCTTGAATGGTATGTTCCGAAGCCTTTTGCGGAGTACGGTTTAGATAGAAATCGTGGTCAAATTCCTTGACAACAGTAAATAAATCTGCTATACTAATAGTGGAGTCATTTAGGACTGAACGAGCTAGCTGTTTATCAGTGAACTCTAGGAGCCTAAGTGGCTCTATTTTTATATCCTGAACATTATACATTCTTTTCAATGTATCTTTTTGCCCATCTGCAAATTCTTCTATGGTTAATTTGGCAAGATAGGGCTGATCATCTATTTTGCAAACAGCGTATAGCTTGTGCATAAAGGCTGTGTTGTTTGCTTTATTTTTATTGTTTTTTTCTGAAATAGTGCTGTCAAGGAAAATGCTTTCTTCAACAAGTTTGGGAAGTTGGTAAAGCATATCATACACAGCATTATCATGATGTTGGTGTCCGTATTTTACGGAATCTTCTAATCCATTACGGCTAACTTGAATTGTCCAGCCGGTATCTGTATTGGTAAAAGAACCTCGTTCGATATTTCTGCTTTTTATATCGGCACGGACACTTTGAAAATCTGCATCGTGGCTAGGAATTGAAAGAATTGGTATTTGTGTTGCTTCCTGATCTCTCCATTCTCCTTGTTCCAATCGATAAAAAGGGGATTTTTCAGCCAATTCTTTTTGAAATCGCTCTTTCCATGTTGGAATTGCAGTAAGTTCGTCTTCGGTAAGATTCAAAATACTTTTTCGAGGTTCTAGTGTGCGAAGTACATCGAAATCTTCCTGTGTGACAGACGATGGTTCTTTTTCAGCAGTAGGTTTTGGTTCTGCTTTTTGTGGTTCGGTCTGAATCACAGTTGTTTTATTGGAAACAGCATGTTCAATTGCTTCTGAAACTGGATGCAATCTCCCGAAAAAGATACGACTGCTTAGTAATTTTTCATTGCCGTATGCAGAACGGAAACCATGTGATTTTTCAAAAGCAGAAGAAATTACGTTATTTGTAATATGATTCTTTTCTACAAATTTTTCAAGGCGATCCAAAAACAGAGCCTGTTGTTCAGTTTGTGCAAATCGTTCTTTGATTTCATCAAATGCTTTAGTAAGCGAATTTTTTTCCCGTTCCTGTGAGTGACTGTCAGTTTCAGGTTGATGTGAATCCAAAAAAGATTGTATTTTTTGCATATCATAGGTCTGATATACTTGTATGAAGTCATTGATCGTTTCTGCTGAATAAGTGTTATCGATTTTTTTCAATAATTCATGAGGAATGCCGATTTGAATGGCAGCGATTAGAGCATTCTTTTGTTCTGGCTGAAAGGGATTGTTCCCAATGATGCTGTTTAGGGTGATTTCTGCGTCAAATTGAGATTTCTGTTGTTGTAATTTCTGCAATACTGGATTGTCCGCAGAAATTTGTTCTGTAATGGACTGTTTGTGATACTCTTGAAAAAGGTCACAAATCATTTGTAATTGTTGATTGCTGTAATTGGGATTGAGATATGCTGTATAATCTAATGTTAATTTTCCTGCTGCTTCCTGTGTGGCAAGAAAAACAGAAAAGGGTTCTAAAAATGCATCTTGTTGTTCTGTAAATCCAAGTTCTTTTAAACCTTTATGAAATTCAGAACGAAATTTTGCTTGTACTAAAGCTTGATAGAAGATACCGGTATCTTTTTGAGAAATGGAAAAAATGCAATGATCTTTTTCCGCACGTGCTGAGAATGAAATATCTGTTTGTTTTAGATAGGGGAGGATCTCGTCAAATGTTTGCTGCGGTAAATTGGAAAGGGAGATGTCAACAGTTTCTAATGCAGCAGCATCGTGATACTGTGCAGCTCTTTTTTCTGAAATATCATGATAGAGACGAAGAACCTTTTCTTGATCCTGATCCTGTACAGTGAGGGTAGCTCTATTTTGATTGTAGATTCTCCCTGAAAAAGAAATACCTTGTTCTTCTAATTGCTTGGCAACTTGAAGAACAAGGTCTGTGTTACCTCGAATATAACTCTTTTGAGATAATTCTTGATACTTGGTGTTTCCAATAATGTTAAAAGCCGGTGGTGCATAATGTCTTGATTTTGGAAACCAATGAATTTGAGAAGCTGTTTTTTTGCCAATCAATTTTTGAATATCGTGAGAATCATTATAGTTAATGACCATTTTCACTTTGCCGTTTTTCTCGGCTGCATAATAGTTTAATTGATATTGTTCCAGCTGCTGTTGTAAAATACGAAAGGCAGCTTCGTCCATTAAAAGCGTAGCTTTTCGAATACTTGGCGTTGCTGCATTCCAGATTTGATTGCCGTAGTATTTCATCGTTTCTCCTTTTCTCTTATAATTCCATTACTTTTTCAGTTCATCTCTCTGCTTTTCAGGGGGACTGGACGGAGTATCATGAACCTTTGCTGCTAAAGCTTTCATGCTGTTTCTGGAAAAAGAAAATTCTGCTTTTTGAGGTTTCTCAAACTCCGGTTCTGGTTTTTCATTGTTGAGGATTCCATCGATCATATTTGCATTGGTTTCTGTCAATTCTTCTACAGAACGAAGGTGGCTTTGAGAAACACTACTTGCAGTTGCAGCTGTTTTTCCGAGAGGCATTTCCTGTGAATGTTCATGCTTTCTGTAATCAGAATCCGCTTCTTTCGCAGCAACAGCAGGAGACGTTTTATCTTTTTCTTGATGCTCTTGCAAATCACGGTTTGTTTCATAATTGGGATTGATAATGTAAGTAAGCGTTTCTTGTAAAGTAGAGGGATCGGAAAAGTAATTAGCAGTATATGTGTCTTTTAACATTGCCTGAATATCCAATGGTTTGCTTTCCACCTCAGACACAGACATATTTAGAAGATCTGCAATTTCAGGGATAAGAGACGGATCGGGCTTTTCTATGGGTACAGAAAGAGCTATTTCAGGCAGAAGATCAGCATTATCTACGCATATTTTTTCTGCAAATACAGGCATATTTATTTTACCAGTCTCCGCAGCTTCTCTTAATTGCTGTTCAGTTCCTGAAATAACATGGTCAATGGTAGTGCCGGATTGTTTGGTATAGGGCAATGTCACACTGTGAAATTTGTCCAGCTTTGCAGTGATTTTTTGTTTTCGCTCTTTTAGAGTATTGATTTTTTGATGGATTTTCAATTTATCAGCCGCACTGTCTGTTGCCATGTATTTTTGAGACAGTAGAGAGATCTTCTGCTGACAAGAATCTAATTTATAGGACAATCGCTGTATTGTGGTTTGATGTAGCCCATCCATTGCTTGCGAAAAGGCTTGTCGTCTATCAGCATTGTCAGAGATACCGAAACTCTTGATAATTTGGTTAATACAACGGCATCTGTCAAGTTTACATTGGGTAATGTCGCTTTTCCTGTCGATCTTCTCAATCTTTTTAGATTGCTCTTGTATTTTGGTTTGTAGTTTCGGAATTCGATTTTCTTGAATTTTTATGATCTTTTGTTCGTTGCGATGAATCGCAGCTTCTGCCATAGTTTTGATGCCGGGAACTTTCGCATTTTGAAATAAACTGTGGAGCATCTGATTGGTATCAATAAGTCGTTGTACCTTATCTGAAAATCTATCGATTTTGCCTTGATTGGTTTGAATTTTATTCTCTAATGCAGTCCTTTTTTCGGAAAGTGCGTCTAATTTTTCAGTGTGTTGGATTGCTTTTGCTTGTAAGATCGGGAGAAGTTGTTCAGGTTGTGGTTGCCCTGAAAATACGCTTGATTCGGTGTATTCTGCCTTGTCTTGACTTTGCTGCACTTTTGCAGCCTGTTCTTCCAATTCTTTTTGACGTTCCAAAGCCCTTTTTAATTGTTGCTGCAAGTCATCTAATTCTTGCTGGGCTTTTGAAGTATCGTTTTCATGCGGACGTGCAGCTCCAGAAAGAGCATTTTGTACAATGTCCCAGTCCTTTTGGGAAAAATGTAATGTCAATCGAGAATCATCATATCTTCCCGAAAAAGGCACTTGCTTTTGCGTCAATTCAGAAATAATGTCAGCGGCTTTGTCTGTATCGACAGTGACAAATTGACGATTTTCGATTTTTTTATAGTCGATATTGCCGACAGTAGTCATATGTCGCTCCTTTCATCAATAGCTAATGGGATTGCCGTAGTTGATTTTTTGTATAGATCGAATGTTATCAAAGTCAAGACCATTCCAAGAAAAGCAGCCGTAGTTTCCGGTAAAAGCAACACAATTTGGAAGTTGTCCGTTGCCATGAATAAATTCTATAACACATTTTCCTGTACCACCAAAATGATGATAGGGAACATCCCCCTTGCTATCGCAAATTTTAACGGTAAATTGAATCCCATTTTCCAGAGTGATCAGAAATCTGTCGTTGCAATATCCGTATTTTGTGCCCATTGCAACACAGTAATCTCCGTATTCATCACGCATAATTCCAGTGTCTGTAATCGGGTCAGGAATACATCCCCGTATTGCAGACCAAGAAGGATTCCTAGTTAATCCAGCAGCATTTTCGTATGCAAAGCAATTTGTCCAACCATCTTCATACGGGAAATTTTCAATCACTTCTACTTGTTCCGTTTTGGCATATGCACAAGTGGATTGCATTTCCGATGTTTCTCCTTCTTTAGCAATTGGAATCACATCAATTGAATAGGAAGTCCCTTCCCGTAATCCAGTAATATAGCAGAGAGAATTCGATTTAAAAACAAAGCACATATTATCAACGTATGCGATGTCAGAATCTAAAATGGTACAGGTAACCGTATAATCACGGTTCTGCTCTGCTGTCCATGTCACTTTTAAGCATGAAACGGAAACTGGAGAAACTTGCAAATCAGAAACGCAATGAATGGACGTGTCTGGATGTGGCTGTATTGTCACTGGTTCTGTAGATGGTGAAACAGATGAAGTGACGAGAAGTGCGGAAATGTAAGTGCCTACAAATTTTTCAAACATAGAATTACTTCTTTCGTGGAGGAAATTCAAAACCGGTGGTTTTGTCATCTTTTAAGATGAGATAGGCATCAAATTCGTTGCCGGCTTTGCTTTTAAATCCTTTGATTAGATCGGTTTTCCCTTTTTCAAGTAATTTTTTTGTTTGTGTTGCAGAAATGATTTTGTTGCAGATGGACTTCCATATGATAAATCCGCATTTTTCTTTATCATTCTCACAAGAAAAAGACTTTTTCCATTCGACAACATTCTTTCCGCACTTTGGACATTTTCCAATCACTGTTCGCTGTGTCTGAAAAGCAGCATTTTCAGCTTTTTCGTTGTATTTTCCAGAAATGTCACTTACAAATGAGATGATTTCATGCATAAAATCATCTGGATTGCATTGACCACGTTCTATTTCTTGCAGCTGAGTTTCCCAGTCTGCGGTCAGCTGTGCGGATTTTACCTCATCTGGAACGACTGCGATTAAACTAATGCCCTTTGCAGTTGGGAAGATCTGTTTCTTCTTTCGCTCAATGTATGCTCGTTTTACCAGCGTTTCCAAAATTGCAGCACGAGTGGCAGGAGTGCCAAGTCCTTTTTTCTCTACATCAGCATTTTCATCATAATTATGATTTCCTGCGGTTTCCATTGCTTTTAGCAGTGTATCTTCTGTATATGGCTTTGGAGGACTGGTATAATGCTCTATAACAGAAGAAGTTACATTTTCAAATACCTGTCCTTTTTCGAGAGGCGGCAGTGTTTTTTCATCTCCAGATTTTACAGTGTCCTCATTGCTTTTCAGCATTTCTTTTATTGCAATTTCAAAGGCTTTCCAGCCAGCATTTAAAATTGCTTTGCCGGTTGCAGAAAAATTGTGGTTTTCACAGATAACTGAAACTTTAGTTGCTTCATACCGATGTGGATCAGCTGTTGCAAGAATCAATTTTGCTGCAATCAGGTTGAGAATATTTCTTTCGCCATCAGGAAGATCTGCTAATTTTTTATGTGCAATTTCTGCTGTTGGAATAATTGCATGGTGATCTGAGACTTTAGAATTATTGATGCAGCGTTTTACATTTGGTTCTGGAATAGATAATCCCTGACAGCATGATATGGTATTGCAAATCGTTTGTATCAGATCAGCTGCGGTTTGTTCCATATCTTCCGTTAGATACTGGCTATCGGTTCGAGGGTAGGTAACCAACTTCTGTTCATATAAAGACTGCGTATAGTCTAAGGCTTGTTGTGCTGTATAGCCGTACTGACGATTTGCTTCACGTTGCAACGTGGTTAGATCGTAAAGTTTCGGCGGATTTACAGTTTTGATTTCTTTTTTGATTTCTGAAATTGTAGCTGTTTTTCCACTGCAAGATTCTGCAATGTTTTTTGCTGATTCTTCTTCGTCAATTCGTTCTGACGATGCAACAAATGTGCCGCAGTCCAACTCTACAGTAAAGAATTTCTGTTTAACGAAATGTTTTACATCGTAGTCACGTTGTACGATCATAGCAAGCGTAGGCGTTTGTACTCGCCCAATCGAAAGCAATGTTCCATAACGGCAAGTAAAAAGACGTGTGCTATTTAATCCAACAAGCCAGTCTGCCTTTGCCCGACAAAGTCCAGCTGCATATAAGTTGTCATAGTCACTGTCAGGACGAAGATTTGAAAATCCCTCACGGATTGCTTTATCCTCCATTGAAGAAATCCAAAGGCGTTTACAAGGTTTTGTGCAGCCGATTTTTTCATAAACATAGCGGAAAATGCATTCACCTTCTCGTCCGGCATCTGTAGCACAAATGATTTCATCTACACGAGAATCCTGCATGAGTTCCTGAATTACTTGAAACTGTTGTTTTGTTGTTGAGGAAACAACAAATTTCCAGTGTTCAGGAAGAATCGGGAGCGTTGAAAAACTCCATTCTGAAATTTTAGTACCGTATTTGGAATCGTACTTATCTGGGCTTGCAAGTTGTACCAG
Source organism: Ruminococcus callidus ATCC 27760 (assembly GCF_000468015.1). Classification (GTDB taxonomy): domain Bacteria; phylum Bacillota; class Clostridia; order Oscillospirales; family Ruminococcaceae; genus Ruminococcus_C; species Ruminococcus_C callidus. The sequence goes on from NZ_KI260449.1 coordinate 43,885, forward strand.
ATGACCAATGCACCATGTAACAATATACCCGTTTCCTTCCAAATAGCCATCTTTCTTTTCAGTTGCTCCTATTACAGAAGCGACTGATCGTCCTACACTGGGCTTTTCTGCAATCACCAGCTGCATAGCAATTCCTCCTTTCACGCTTTTTTCTGATTGCGGCTGTTCTGAAATCGTGCTTCATTGATGTATACAGGATATTTCTGGGCATCAATTTCTCCCTTGATGGAGAGAGCAAAGAGTACACCCATTACTGCAACTGCAATCATTCCACCTACAATAACTTTTTTCATAGCTTATTCGTCACCATCCTCATCTTCATCGTACTCATCAAAGTCCAGATCATCATTTGGAACGGTAGACTTTTTCTTTTTGAACTTAAAGAAGAAAATTGCAGCACCAGCACCGATAACAACTACCACGCAAAGAATAATCATCATATTTTTGTTTCCTGATTTCGAACTTGACGAAGCAGCAGCGGTGGAAGTAGTTGTTTCTACTGCATTTTCGGATTCATCAATAGAAGATGTGGTTTTGCCAAATGCAGTGCCGTTCTGTTTTTCGTAGTCCTCTACCGAATTATCTGAATTATTTCCATCGTTCAGCAGAGTATATAAATCATAATCATCTACCTTGTTCAGAAAATAAACAACATTTTCACCGCCGTTTTCCTTTGCAGCGGTATAGTCGATCAAGATGTAGAATACATTTCCATTTTTTGTGGTTACAGAGATAAACTGCATCTCATCAGAATCATAGATAATCTTCTGATTCTCGATCAGTGATGCATTTCCTTCGGTATCATAGTAGGGATCATTTTCATAATCAATCTGAGACGAATCAGAGTTGCCATCTGCATTTCCGGTTGCTGTGTTGGAGTCAAGAATTTCTCCCAGAATTTGATCCGCAGATTCTTGTGCTGCATCGGTATTGCTGCTTTCTTCTTGTCCCATCATGCTTTCATCAGTTTGTGCAGGAATATCCTCATTTACCGCAGAAGCAGAAATGCTCATGGGAAAAGGCAATGCCATTGTCAGTGCAGCAAGTGCTGCAATCCATTTTCTTTTCATTCGAAATTCCTCTCTTTCTCATTTTGGGTTGTGCTTGTTTCTTTCATAGCGGTTGTTTCTGTATTTGATTCCGATGTAATCATTTCTGCAATTTCTGATGCTGTTATGCCGGATTCACGCAACTTCTTTCCCAGTTCCAGATCATCACAAACAACTTCTAAGGATAATCCACCCTTTCGAATCATATTAAAAATTTCAGTGCTTTCAATGTCTTGAATCTGCTTCTGAATAGCTCGTTTATCAATTGCATCTTTTTTCATGCGTTCTTCCAGCTCATTCAGTTTTTGATGCAGCCGCTTCAATTTCCTTTTTGTAGTTTCTTTCATATCAAATTGCCTTTCCGTTTTAATAATTGATAAGGAGTCTTGGGTCAGCCATTTCATAGCTGTTCCAGTCATAGCTAATGTATACTTGAACGTGAACATAGTCGTAGACTGCTTTTTCATTTTTGGTAGTAAAGCAGTTTCGGTCGCTGGTAGAAGTACCTATTTTTTCTCCGGCACTTACAATGTCTCCATTATTCAATCCACTTTTTAGTTTGACATTGCTGTATAGGATTTTTACCTTTCGCTCTTTATCATACCACAGGTCTACCTTTTTAGAAGAAATAATGGTAAGAGAATGTGTATCGGGATCATAATCTGTAATTTTTCCGGATACCATGGCGTATACGCTGCTTCCGGAATTGCGAATAATATCTAATCCGTTATGCTGATTGATAGAGCAGTGTTCCTGATTCCAACCGTGCATATCATATCCATAGCCATTGTAAATCCAATTGCCGCTACTTAAATCAACAATACCACCATCTACAGGGGATGGAAATGTTTGATGATTGCCCAATAGATTGGTAGTAGAACCAGTACTACCGGAGCCACAAAGAAGTTCATAATAAGCAATTCGATCTGCGGCATCTGATTGCTCGCTTAGAATTTTTCTGATTGCTTCGTCAAATGTGTAATTTTGATGCACTGTATAGTACAGTGTGCAATTTTTTACCCACTCGTATTTTTGATAATAGGTACAGAAACCATATCCCAAAAAGCCACCAGCTTCTGCATTCACTTTTGCCCAAGAATTATAGGCGTAATGACGATTCCAGTCATCTGTAATTAGATTCTTATTTTCCATAGCACTTTTATAGCCCAAATAGCCAGAAAAACCATTTTTGATAGACACATCTGTACTGTTATTTAATTTGAAGAAGGCAACGTCATAGGGAGCAACAGTAGGACAAAAGGCAGGATCAGATGTTTTTTTGCTGCTGGGAATCCAATAGGTTGATCTTTCAAATGTATAGAAGCGTCCATATCCACCGGTATAAGCGTAATCATACTGAAATGCGTTTGTATCTTGTGTGTAGAATGAAGGCAATTCATTTCCGGAAGGATCAATCACATTGTAGCGTTGATCTTGTAAGTACCAGCCGGTTGCTTTGTATTTTTTTCTGGCATTTAGAATTTCACCATTTTCGGCATTGTAATAAATGCGGTTTGATTTTACTTTTGCAAAGTCTTTTAAGTCATTTGGAATAGCTTTGAAATCGATGTAAGGATAGCCATTTTCGGTTCCACTTCCAGTCACATAATGGAATTTCCAATCGTATGTATATGTACCTAGTTCACTCCAGCTGGATGCGTTATCGTACCGGTAATCAAAAGTGTACTCCAACTCAAATAGCTTTTTTATAATTTTGTAAGTGTCGGAGTCATATTCCCAGTAAGGTACATCAAAATCTTCTTCGTTATCTTTTGCTTTCTCTGATGCGTCAAAGTCATAATAATAAGCACAGAGAAAACTCCACAACTGATTGGGATTGAAATCATATGCCGGAGTGTCAGGAAATACAGCGGATTGTCCAAAGATGAATTCAGTAGGAGTGTCATCATAATTCTCTGTGATTTCCAAAGAAACACCCAGTTGATTTAATCCTATTTTCCATAGAGATTCATTTCCAACAGCAAGCACCTTTTTATTCATGTTATTTGCAAAATTGGTGTATACCATTTCTGATTTGGAGAGAGAATCGTCCAAAGCGGCGTATGTACCCATAATAAAGCCGGAATTTGCAAAGACACCAAAAATCAGTACAAGAATAACCAGAAAGATGAGACCACCGAATAAAACAGGTAAAGCAGGAATCATAAATTTTTTGGCGGCTTCTTCAATTCCCTTATGGAATCCACGACGAAAACGTTCTTTTAAACTACTTTTCTTTTTTGTTCTTTTCTTGTGGTTCGCTTTCTTTTTTCTTTGCTGCTGTTTGCTGCTGGATTGCTTTAATTTGCTTTCCTGCTGCTTTAACTTGACTTGCGTTTGACTGGATTTTTTCTGTAGGGATTTTTGCTTTTTCTGTGCTTTTTTTGTCTTTTGGGCGGGTGATTTTTGAAAGCGTCTTGCCGTGCGAACACCGGCATCTGCTAATCGCATAAAATCATTGTCAGCATCTGCACTGACAGCTTTTTGCCAGCTGCTAGATTTGGCACGGGCTCCAGCATAGCTAATCGGCATAAAAATAAGCGGCTTAGGCTTGCTGAATTTTACGATCTTCTTTTGCAGGAAATAAGCCTTGGTTTCTTTTTTCTGAATCCTGTAAGTAGTACGCTTGAATTTCTGATACTTCTTTTTCTCAAAACGATAGACTTGTTTTCGCCTTTTTAATGCAGTTTTTTGAAGCGGCGTGACTTTGCCATTCTTTTTGGATATGCGGAAATCTTTTTTCCGGCTGATAAATTCAGCTTTCTTTTCTATTTGGCGATGAACACTCTTTTGTAAGCCTTGATTTGTTTTTTCCGCAAGCAGCATTGTATGCTGCTTTTTCTGTACAAGTCGTTGACGTTCTTGCCTTAGAGTAACTTTTTGCCGCTGAAATCGCTGGAATCCAACAACTGCATCCTTTACAATTTTGCCGCTGGCAAGAAGACCGTGATTTGAATCATCTATATTGGAAACGTCACGTTGATATTTATAAGCGATTTTACGCTTGACTTCACGCCAGCCAATATCTTTGATTGTTAAGGCTGTGGTTTCAGCGGCTAATGCAGTATTTATTCCTGCTTTTGCAGTTAATTTTACATCTGCCCACGCACCTTGTGCAGCTGCCTTTGCAACAATAGCTTTCTTTGTCTTTGGTTGTTGAGATTGCAGATGTTTAGTCAGAGATGGAATATCACCGGAAATGCGGTGACGGAATGAGACTGCTTTATGTATCACACCACGACTTTTTTGCAATTGCGGAACATCTGTACGCACAAAGTGCATTTTAGTGTGAAATCCACCATTTTGATCTTGTGTTCGTTTCAATTGCAATTGCCAATGTCGATTATCAGCATGACCAGCATCAAAACGTCGTATAAAAGCGTTTTCTACAGCTAATGCTGTATGTCCTGTAAATCGAAGTGCTTTTTTTGCAGTTTGAAAAGCAACTGAATTTGGCAGTATCGTTGGCGTATCACCAGTGATACGGTGACGCATAGAGTTAATGCGATGTAATACACCGTGATATTCACCGACTGTAGGATTTTCTATACGAACAAACTTCGCCTGTGTATGAAATTTTCCGCTGCTGTCTGCATTGCGTTGAAATTGCAGATGCCAATGTCGGTTATCAGCGTATTCTGGTCTAGTACGTCGCAGTACAGCATTTTCAGCTGCCAGAACGGTGTGTCCTGTAAACTTCATGGCATTCTTTGCAGCAGATACAGCAGCACTATCGGAGAAGATCTTAGGAGTATCTCCGGTGATACGATGCTGCAAGGAAGCTGCACGATGGAATAAGCCATGTGTGTTTCCGAGGTTTTCATTTTCTTTTCGGACGAAATGAACTTGTGTATGCTGATTTCCAGTAGAATCTTGCATACGTTGAAATTGTAAATGCCAATGCCGATTATCTGCATGAGCTGGGTCTTTTCGACGAATCACAGCATTTTCCGCTGCTAGAACAGTATGTCCTGTAAATTTCATGACATTCTTTGCAGCAGATGTAACGGTATTGTCAGGGAAAATCTTAGGAACATCTCCGGTGATGCGATGCTGCATAGAAGCTGCACGATGAAAAACGCCGTGATATTTCCCGATTTCTTGATTTTGCTGGCGTGTAATTTGTACACCTGTTTTTAGCTTTCCGGAATCGTCCACTTGTTGAGAAAAATGAACATGGACGTGCTTTTTTTCCTGTAACTGAAAATCTCTCCCAGATTGAAAGCCTACTTGCCTACGTTTGTGCATTCTCATTTTTTCACCACCTTTGACACTAGATTGAATTATGAAACTTTGTTTGCAAGATCGGCTGGATCTGTTGTCATAAGCTGATACATCTTTGTATCTCTTGGGAATCTGTCTACGAAGGGTAAGATTGTATCCCCAAAGAAAATAAGTCCCTGTCCACGTCCGGCATTTGTAACGTATTTTAACTGCTGGTCAGAGATATGGAGCTTTTCTGCAAGAATATCTCTGTCGCCGGCAGCTTGATTCAGCATATAAATGAAGTCACTGTTATCGAAAATATTTTCAATTTCCTGTGATTGCAGCAAGTCCTTGATATTCTGTGTAATGCCTGTAGGGATACCGCCCCATTTTCGGAAACGTTTCCACATTTCTACAGAATATTTTGCAGTTTGTTCTTCTTTCAAGAGCAAGTGGAATTCGTCGATGTAATATCGAGTTGATTTGTTTCCACGGTTCAAGGAAACTCTGTTCCATACTTGATCTTGTACAATCAGCATACCGACTTTTCTTAGCTGATTGCCGAGCTGCTTAATGTCAAAACAAATGATGCGGTTATTTAAGTCCACAGTTGTACGGTGGTTAAACACGTTTTGTGATCCCGTAACGTACATCTCTAGCGAATTTGCAACACGCTTTGCAATATCTCCGCCATTTTCACGCAGTTCTTTGAGAAGATCTTCTAAGATCGGCATGGTTTCCTTAGAAGGATTATGAGAAAGAAAGTGGTTATAGATATTTCTCACACATTGATCGACAATAGAACGTTCTTCTGCGGTTAGTCCATATTTGCCGCCAACAATCAATTCCATAAGAGAAATCAAAAAGTCGGATTTTACTGCAATTGGATTTTCGTCGTCTTCTTCATTGTCCCAGACAATATCCATAGGATTGATGTGCTGTTGAGAACTTGTAGAAATTTTAATCAGCTGTCCGTCAAGAGCTTGTACCAGAGGGTAATATTCAGCTTCTGGGTCACAGATGATAATGTCGTCTGTTGTTTTTAGGAATGTATCTAAAATCTCACGTTTTACAGAAAAAGACTTACCAGAACCCGGTGTTCCAAGAATCAATCCATTTGGATTTTTCAGTAATTTTCGATTTCCCATAATCATATTCTGCGAAAGTGAATTTAAGCCATAATATGAAGCGTCAGTACCTTGAAACAATTCTTGTGTTGTGAATGGAACAAATACAGCAATAGCCGAAGTTGTCAATACACGATTCACTTTGACATTGTTATAGCCCAACGGCAAACTGGAGCAAAGACCTTGTTCTTGCTCATAGTCCAGTGAAAACAATTTGCAGCTGTTTTTCTGTGTAATTCGTTTTAGCAAATCCTGTTGAAGTTTCATTTTCTTTTTGGATTCTGCATATGCCCGAATGGTTAAAGTGATGTGGAACAGACGTTCATTCTTGCTATTTAAGTCGTCCAGCATTTTTTCCAGCTGATCGATATAAAGCTTAACAGACGGCGGCAGGATATTCGGATCATATCCAGATTGCGTTGCTTTTTTCTGTTCGTCAATTTTCATCTTTTCCACGTCGGAAAGCTTGCCTTTGATAAATTTCAATGCTGCAATTTGATCGTAAGGCTCTACATGGAGATTGACGCATATCAGATCGTCATTGGAAAGATAGTCATATAAAACCTCATCAGACAGTTCTCCGGCAAGCAAGTTGATAGAATAAACTGAACCAAATCCATTTTCTCCGATTTCAAAATTTGATTTTACAAACCTAAGACTGGTAGGTGCAATAAAATCCTTGGTAGATGCACCAGACTTAATTCGATATTTCCAATCGAAAAGGAAGGGGTCATCTGAAAACGGATTCAATGAACGGTAGAGCACTTCTAATCGTTCTTTGCCATCTAAAATTGTACTTGCAACGCCCATAGAACGCAGAATGTTTTGTACCTCTGCTGCGATGCTGTCCAATTTCAAACGAGCATTGTGCAGCGAGCTAGCTTCTACTGTAAATGTCAAAAACTTTCGAAGCACACGACCATTTGAACCGGAAATCAATTGGCTTTTCAACATAGCGGAGTATTCTTGCCGAATATCGTTGAAGTCATCGGTTTGTTCCGGAATTTCCAACATTTTCAGAAGTTCATCGACATCAGTGTTTTGATTTTCAAATGTCAATTGGAATTTTACAGTGTTGTCGAAGTAATTTAAGAGATCACAATACTTGGAGAAGATAAAATTCTTTTCGTCAAAAGTAGCAAGTCGATAATTGATGTCAAAAAACTGTATGGTTTTTGAGTAAGTGGAATTTGTTATCTGGCAAGTACCGTCCTGAAACATTTCCAGATAAGGAATTGTCTTTTGTGTACTGCTTTTCTTGCTGCTTTTCAATTTTGCCATTCTGGCTTCTATTGCTTTTCTCTCTTGTTTTGTCAACGGCGTTGCCGGAACGGCTTTATGCGTTGGTACTTTGGAGTTCTTTTTCTGCTTTTTGTTTTTTTGCACGGTGATTGCCTCCCTTTCTTTTTGGAATTTCATACGTGTTATATCGCAAAACTGTGCGTAAGTGCTGATATTCTATTGCATCTTTGATTTGTTGGTAAACATTTTCAGATTGATAGGTTCGTTTTCTGGGGCTGCGAAAGAAGTCAAGCGTCAATTTCACTTGCTGTTCCAGATGCAGTCCGTTTTTGCTGTATAGTCCACAGAAAATAGCAGGTGAGGCAAGAATGCCGCCAGTAACAATACCGCCGCCCAACCCTATAAATGATCGCACAAGAAAAAAAGCAGGAATTCCGATTGCAAAGCCAATTCCAAAGCAAATAGATTGTCGTTTTGTAAGTCCGGCAATGAACTTTTGCTTGATTTCAGATAAGTCTTTGGGAATGGGAACATATTGTGCCAAGTTGTCACCTCCTTTTTGCACATCACTTTCTCTACAGTCACAGTAGGGAAAAGATAAAAGTTAATGAGCGTTAAAAATAGATTTGGATATTGCACCAGACCGCAGAATGGTAAAGATCAAAGCGAGGGTATACCCCAATAAGATTGCCATCTGCATGATTGCAGAGCCTCCGGAAGATAACTTTGCAAGGGCATTCGTAAACATTGTGGAGAATATCCCTAAGGCAAGGATAATGAATAAGCCCTGAAAAGCCAGTGCAACAAGTCCTCGAAACCAGTTCTTTCCTACTTCTGACCATTGTCCTCCCATCATCGTAGCCATTGGGAGAGGGGAAATTCCGAGGTACATAAAAATTTCTATCATACGTGATGCTAGTACAACTACAATGACTGCAAGCATAACAAAGACGCCTACTAAGATAATCAGCGACAATAACAGTAGGACAATGAGCATTCCGATACCGTAATCAGATGCAACTGAGATATTGCCGCTAAAAGCATTTGTGCCGAGTAGTGTTGTCATAGCTGTTGCGGTCGCTTTTGTACCAAATGCAAAAAAGCCGGAGGCGATATAGTATGTGTTAGAGATTAAAAGCACTCCACAAACTACTTTCAATATCCAGCGAACAAAAATGCTGTCATCTATGTCCTTGAAGTTATTGTTGCTCATGACCATTTGCATTAAGTCATTTATGACGACAATTGCAAATACCATGCCAGCAACAGGTACTACTGCATCATTACAAACCTTTTCAATTGTTGTCCAGATAGCAGTTGCACCAGTGCTTCCGCCGCCCGTAAAGGTTGCAGGATGAACACTAAGAAATTGCTGAAACATTCCGCCAATGCCATCTGCTTTACTGGTATCCAATCCGCCTTGGAGCAGCTCGAATGTTGTTTTCAATGTTTGTGTGACAGCATCGTTTAGAAAGTCCTTGACAGCACTTTCAATGCCATCCACAAAATCAGAAACAACGCCCATGAAATCCCTCCTTTTTTGAATAATTTTTCATAATGCCAAAAAAGGAACAGAGGACATTATTTTCATGCTCTGTTCCTCCTTTGAGTGATTTACCATCACAGTAAAATTAACCGGTGGTAATGTTCATCATGCCGACCAGAACCGGAATCATGACAATGCCCAGCAGAATCAATGCCAAACCAGCCATGAGCTGTTTTATCCCCAATTAGGTGTAAAACTCTGCTCGATGGCGGGCGGCGGCGTACAAAAAATCTATATGGTGTTGTTAAGAGAACCGTCCCGGCGGGACAGGTCAGGCAGTGACCTGTTCCACCTCCGGGATGGGTTTGAGATTAAAATGAATTTCGATAGAAATGTGTCTTGTTTTATCTTCGTCAATGCGCTCATGCACGACGATTTCTTTGATTAAGCGGTTGAGGGTGGCTGCGTCCAGCTCTGTGATGTTGGCGTATTCCTGAATGGCTTCCACCCATTGTTTTGCGTCATTGGCAAGCTGGACTTCATCGGACAGCCGCTTTCTGCCCTCGGACACTTTTGCTTTAAGCTCCGTCTGCTCGGTCTGTGTCTTTTCCAGCATGGTGTTGAAATTCTGCTCACTGATACGCCCTGCAATCATATCCTCATAAAGCCGCATGACCATTTTGTCCAGAACCTCAATCCGTTCCTCGTCCCTTGTAAGGGAGCGTTCCATTGCTTCCCGCTGTTCCCGCTGCTCGGCTTCACAGGTATTGGTCAGGCGGTCAGCAACCGCTTCCCCGTCCATCAGGGCAGCTCTGGCACATTCCCGGATTTTCCGCAGCACATGGCTGTAAAGGGTGTCATAGTCAATCCGGTGCTGGGTGCAGTGGTTCTTTCCAAAGGCATTGTAGGTCTTGCAGGAATAAATCTGCTGGGGATGTTTTGCGTTTGTGTAGCGTACCGTCAGCGACTTCCCACACTCGCCGCATTTTAACAGTCCGGCAAACAGGCTGATTTCATTGGTCTGCCCCGGACGCTGGCGGGATTTCAGCTTGTTCTGCACAATGTCAAAGCTCATGCGATCAATCAGCGGTTCATGCTGCCCCTCCACCACAATCCAGTCCTCCGGCTTCTTTTCCCCAATCGTGCCGATTTTGAAACGGTAGTCCTTTTTCTGGGAAGCAATCGCCCCGGTGTAGACGGGATTCATCAAAAGGTCTTTGATAACGGAGAAGTCCCACATATACCGCCCGTTTTCCGGGTCTTTCTTTTCCCATTTGGTGCGGGTATTGCGAAGCCCCCGTTCCCGGTTCCACCATGTGGGGCAGGGGATTTTTTCTTCCTCCAGCCGTCTGCGGATATAGTTCGGACCATGACCGTTCAGGGCATATCCGAAAATCAGCCGCACAATCGGGGCGGTTTCCTCGTCAATGAGCAGATGGTTTTTGTCCTCCGGGTCTTTCCGATATCCAAACGGGGCAAGACACCCGGTAAACTGTCCTTTCTGCGCTTTCAGAAGATAAGAGGAATGGACTTTCTTGGAAATATCCTTGCTGTACATCTCGTTCAGGATATTCTTGAACGGGGCAATATCGTTGTTATCACGCAGGGTGTCGATACCGTCATTCATGGCGATATAGCGGACACCGTTCCTTGGGAAAAAGTCCTCAATCAAATGCCCGGTTTGCAGATAGTTACGCCCCAGTCGGCTGAGGTCTTTCGTGATGACAAGGTTGATTTGCCTGCGCTCAATGGCTCTCAACATTCTCTGTAAATCAGGACGCTCCATGTTAAGACCTGTGAAGCCATCGTCCTGATAGACTGCCACAACCTCCCATCCCTGCTTTTCGCAGTATTTTTCCAGCATATCACGCTGGTTTGCGATACTGGCACTTTCGCCTTGCAGGTCATCGTCCTTTGACAGCCTGCAATAGACCGCTGCACGATAGCCCCCGGCAAGTGCCTTTCCGATTGTTCTGTATTCCATTTCGTTCATCATAGCCATTTACCCACACAATCCAGACGGTATCTGGCTCTTTTGAACCTCATCTTCATTATAGCTTATATCTTTCTTTTTAGCAAGATATTCTTTTGTATTTGTCTTTCCGTATTTCTGGGAAATCAGGCTGACGAACACATCAGTGGCGTCCAGTTCCCCGTCAAACACCGTTGTAACATGAATCTCTGTTTTGTTTTTTGCCATAGGCAGTTATCCTCCATACATGAAAATAGCCAGACAGAGGGTGTCGGCAACGAAGTCCGGCAACGGGCTTCAAAAGACCTTGCAAACAATCTCAATCTGGCGATGGTTACTATTTATACTTTTCTTTTATTTTTCTGTTGTTTTGGTTGTTATAAGGGAGAAAAGCCCGGAAATAAGGGGTTTTCCCCGGCAACCGGCTCGGCAACGGGATAGCAACAGGGGGTGCAACGGGCGGTCATTTTCAGAATGGAAGCTCCATCTGTTCTGTGACCTCCACAAAACCATCCATCGTTTTTTCAGACGGGTTGCCGGAGTCCGTTGCCGGGTTTTCACGCTCCCAGCCCTTTTGTCTGCCATATTCGGAAAACATTCTTGGGTTCGGGAAGTACCGCCAGCCGGTAATGCACTGGTTCATAATCTCGTTGATTTCCCGGATTTCCCATTGCTTCGGCTCGTCAAAGGTATGGTTCAAGGCTTCCTTGTAAAGCTGCTTGGAACAGACCATGCTCCCGGTGTACTTATCAAGATACGCCTGTATCATTCCGGCTTTGGTGTCCTCCGGCATAAAATCCCGCTGGTGTTCTTTGAGATACCGTTGCATGGTGGGGCTGAAAGCCAGCTTGAACCTGCCGCTTCGGTAAATCTCCATCGCTTCTGCCCACATCTGCTCGATATAGGCTCTGGAAGCAGCTTCGTCCTCCAAAATGTGAACCTCGGCTTGCTCCGGGTACACCATGACGGGGATAAAGCGGCGGTTGCCGGAACGGTCAAGGGGCAGGAAGTCAAGGGCATTGGAAGTGCCGCCAAACACGCACTGACGGGGGCGGTCTGCCGGGTGGGTTTCATAGGGTATCTTGTAAACTTCTTTCTGCCGGCTTAAAAATGACTTGATTTCCTCAATGCTCTTGGCGTTGGCGGTTGCCATCATTTCCGACATTTCGATAATCCAGTGACCTTGCAGCTTGCGGTACACATTGTCATCGTCCAGCTTCCGCAAATCATCGGAGAACCACTCGTCCCGGACTGCCAGCAGACGGAAGAAGGTGGACTTGCCAGCCCCCTGACCGCCTACCAGACAGAGCATGATTTCAAACTTACACCCCGGCTGAAAGGCTCGTGAGATTGCACCCAGCAGGAACAGCTTCAACGCTTCATAGGTGTAATCGTCTGCGTCAGCCCCCAGAAAGTGCCGCAGACAGAAACGGATTCGTTCTGTCCCGTCCCACACAAGGGCACTTAGGTAGTCCCGGATGGGATGGTACTTGTTTTCATTCGCCACAATCCCGATGGCGTTATCAATCTTTTTCTCATTGGTAAGCCCGTAGGTTTCTTCCAGATAGAGAAGCAGATACTTCATGTCCGTATCGGTCAGGGCTGTGCTTTCTCTGTGGAAGCCGATGGGCTTTATGATGTCCTTGCGGTCAGTTAGGATGTTGTATGCGATAGCCCCGGAAAGCAGAGGGTCACGCTGGAATACGGTCAGGCAGTTCCGGATGCTCTGACGGACACCGCCTTTCTCGGTGGTTTCCAGCCCCGCCTTGATTTCCTCAATGCTCTGGGGCGGCTGCATGGCGTTCATGGTGTTTTTTAGTTCTTGCTGCGTCTGCGGCTGCAAGCTCTGCCATTCGCTGTTCAAGCTGTATCACATCCTTTCCGTAGTCCGTAATCAAAGCCGCTTTTTCCTCTGTCTCCCCGAACAGCAGCACATCCAGCAGATATTCCACATGGGCTTGCTTCTGTAAGGCTTCCACAAACCGGGGATGAAAGGCTTCCTCCGGGGAGTGCGGGGCGTAGTCCGTTCTCCATGCCATAAGCAAGTGAAGATAATCGGTAAGAATACGGAAGCAACGGTTTTTTGCTTCCTGAAACTGTTCCTCCGGGGATTTCTGCCGGGGCTTGGGCTTTTTTGCCTTTCCCGGCGGCTTCCAATCCTCATAGGAAAGCCCGAAGTCCTGTGCCAGCTGTACGGCGGCTTCTTTCTTTCCCAGCCCATACAGGGCGGCGGCAAAATCAATCACATCCCCATCCGCACCGCAGCCGAAGCAGTGGTAACGCCGATCCAGCTTCATGCTTGGGGTTTTATCATGATGGAACGGGCAGCAAGCCATCCCGTTCCGACCTACATGGATTCCATAATGCTCCGCAGCCTGTCTTGTTGTGACGGACTGCTTCACAGCTTCAAATACATTCAAATCTATCCCTCCTTGAAAATAAGAAAAGCACCTGACATTCTCTGATTGAAAATGGCAAGTGCCTGTTAAAGTTCCATATCCTGTTGTTTGTGTTTCGTCTGTGCCGGGACAGTTCTTTGTGCTTTTTTCTCGTCAGCCTTATCCTGCAAGACTTCTTTGATAGGCTGTTTCTTGGGCGGCTCTTTGCTTTCTTCTGTGCCGGGGGTGGCTTTCCGTACCCAGTAGCGAATGTCCCGCAGCTTCTTCAAATCCTCCTGTACCTCGGTCAGCGGTGTTTTCAGGGCTGCAATTTCTTCCAGAAGCGTTTCCTGCTCCTCTTGCAGCTCCTTTTGGGTACTGTCCTTATCGTCCGGGTGCTTGGCAAGGTAGGCGGCGGCTTTCGCATACCGGGCAACCTCCGGGTGTTCCTGTTTGAATTTCTCCTTTGTTTTCTTGAAAAATATCTTCTGGTACTTCTCATAGACAGGCTTACATTCCTTGCAGTCCGTCCGGCTGGCAAGAATCCCGTCAATCACTTTGCTGCGGGCTTCCTTTGGCTTCATCTGATTGCGGTAATCTGCGGCTGATTTCCCGGAAGATTCCAGAAACGCTTCTAAGTCCTCCACAGTGGAAAGCCCCTTTTGCCGGAGATAGGACAGGGCTTCGCTGACTGCCTTTAAGTCCTGTGAAGTCCCCCGGTTCTGTCCAGCCCTCGTCCAGTCCTTCCGTTCTTCCTTTCGTATCTCCATGTACTTCATCAGCAGATTGGGAAGAAGTGTCGCTTCCTCCGCCGCTTTTTGTGCAAGCAGCTCTTTCCGTTTTTCTCCCAGCTCGGTAATCCAGCCTTTGAGGTTTTGGATAAGCTGCCGGATGGACTTCATCAGACTGTTGGCGGCTCTGATTTCCCGGTTCAGGTTTCCGATATTCGTCTGGATACCACGCTTTTCCATCTGCCGGACAGCAGCCCCCTCATGGACAGTGGGGACAATATCAAGCCCCTGTCTGGCATAGGAACGCAAGTCCACACGCTCCGGACGGTCATTGGCTTCCAGATAGCGGTTCTGGATGACCTCCCATTCATGCCGCCAGATTTCGCAATACTTCTGGTCGTTCCAATCCACCGTATCCTCCTTGTGGCTTTTCCATCTGCCGGACGGAAGTTTTATCCGTTCCCCGTTTTCGTCAAGGTCATAAACCTTGCGGCTCTTGGGAAGCCATTTTCCATGTTCGTCCATTGCCCTCATAGTGAGCATGACATGGGCGTGGGGATTGTGTCCCGGCGGATGGGGGTCATGGATTGCAAAATCAGCAATCATGCCTTTGGAAACAAACTGCTGCTCACAAAACTCCCGGACAAGGACAGCATACTGGTCGGGTGGTATCTCTCTTGGGATGGTAAGCACCCACCGCCTTGCAAGCTGGGAGTTCCATTGCTTTTCCACCGCTTCGGCGGCGTTCCATAAGGTATTGCGGTCTGCATACGACCGTGGGGCGTTTGCCGGGAGCAGAATTTCATTGTGGACAATACCACGCTTTTCCGGGTAGTGCTTCACTTGCTGGTCGTATTCACAGAACAGCTTTTCGCCGCTTTGGTAAGCAGCGGCGGCAACCGCAGACTGCCGCTGGCTGCGCTGAACAATCGTGATTTCGTTGTGCGGACAGGGCATTTCGTGTCACTCCTTTCTGTGATTGGCGGATGGGGTGGCGTTTTACCACCTCATTTTGGGCAGAAAAAAAGCAGGAGACCTTTTTCAGATTTCCTGCTCGGTGTGCCGCTGTGTGGGCGGCAGGTATTTAGTTGTAAAAGTTCGGGGCAAGTTGACCCGATGTGAAGCTGATAAACTGGAATTTTATTTATGCTTTCTCATATCTTTTTCTATTGACTTTTGATCCTACGCCCCACAAAAAAATAAATATACGCCCTATCTATTCTATACGAACATTCACCAAACTCATTGTAAGTCCTTCGCCCGTTTCAACACTATACCATTTTCCCTTTTCAAGCTTAATCGTTTCACTTGCTCCAGAGGTAATATAAGGAATAGCATAATTTACCCCAGTTTTTACATCAATAAAAATCACTTCTGTATCTTTCGGACTACTTACTTTTACAGTTCCTGTGATTGATTGTATCTGTTCATTGCCAGAGAGTGTAAATGTGTGTGCCTTTATATATCCTCTATAACTAATTCCTGCCACTAAAATTGCAAAAACAACCAAAATTCCAATAATAATCTTTGTTTTCTTTTTCATACTATCACCTACCAATCCCGATTTGTTGTCATCTTCATTATACTTCATTGGCTATCGAAAAGATAGCATATTTTATGAAACTTGTCGGCTGGGAACAGCTTGCAAGGCAAGGTGTCCCCAGATGGCAAGTCCACAAAAGGGTAGCTGGCGGCAGCCAGCGCAGGGGTGCAAAACGTCCAGTGGACGTTTGCCCTGCACCGACCGAAGCGGAGCGGAGACGGCGTAGCGTCCCCTGTATGATTTGGAGCAGACCATGACTGCGGAAAATCACAGCCCTCCGGCGAGGAGCCTTCGGAGAACGCAATGCACCAACCTCTGGGTGGTGTATAATTGCGCCCTTAGTAAACTAAGGGGGTTCCGGCATCTCCCGTTCCAGCAGTTTTTTCAATAGTTCCTGCGTGTCCTGTCTGTGAAAAATGAGTTTCAACAACAGCATGACATCATCATCTGTCAGGCGTTCCGGCTCTTGCAGAAAACTTTCCAGCATACCGCCACGGGTACAGAGCCGGTGCGTCCGTTCCTTTCGGGTAAGCTGTTTCAACTGGTGCTGCAATGCCTTTTCATCATTGATGGCTTTCCGCAGTTTCTTTTCGCTTTTTTCCAACTCCCGATTGAGTTTTTCCAGCTTTGAGGTATCAGGCAAGGGCAGCGTCCTCCTTTCCCGGTATCAGCACATAAATCCGGTTTGGTTCTCCAATGCCCTGACGCACCCGCATGATAAGTCCGGCAGTTTCCAGTTCATTCAGAGAACGCTTGACCGTCATGGAGCTGCGGGACAGGACTGCGGCAATGGCTGTGACAGGGAAGCAGACAAAGAGGATTCCGTTCTCGTCCTCCTGCCCTTTGGAGAGCATAGCGTCCAGCATCCGGCAGTACATGACCTTTGCGGTGCTGCTGACTGGAAATCCTGTCAACGCTCTGGGAAAAGGCATACAGGGCGGCAATGGTGTGTCTATCGTCATAAATTCAAAATTCATTCTGTGTGTTCCTCCTTTTTCTTTGCTCGTTTGGATAAATAACAGGGGCAGTCAATCACAACCGCCCGGAAGCTCTGCTTGCACCCATGCTGGCATTTCCGGCATAATTCGTTGTAAGTGACACGCCCCCGGTCATTGAGGTAAAAGGAAAGCTCATACTTCCTCTTTTTGCTCATTCTCGGCATATTGCGCTTCCTCCCGTTTTAGTGTATGGTTTCGGGGCGATTTTCGGTAAAATTACAGCCATAGAGCCGCTTAAAATCTCCCGAAGTATCAGCGATAGGGTAGACTGTCCCCCTATCAGATTGTTGTGTTTCGGTATCATTTCGGTGTCAGTTCGCCAGTTCTCCCCGGTGTCGTTCCTCCCCTGAATCTCACAGCGGCGTATCGCTCCCTTTGGTACGCTCGTTTTGGTCAGGGTTCCTCCATATCCCTGCCAAAATTCATGGCGCTACATCGCCGGGGAAGCATATCCCACACAGGCTGGTCATTCGATTGGAATAATCCATCGATGAACTACCTGTATCATAGAACATTTTTGTGCCCTGTGCCGTATGTCCACAAAGTAGGAATTAAGGGTAAAAATCAGAAATTTCCACGATTACGGAAAGTGTGATATAATCCAGATAAGCGGCAGCAATGAAACCGTTGGAAAGGAGCGTGTGCCCATGAAAGGAGCAACAAGCATACAGGAACGCCTTTGGGAACTCCGCAAGGACAAAGGCTTAAATCTGGAAGAACTATCAAAACTAACGGGTATTTCTAAATCAGCCCTTGGCAGTTATGAAAAAGAAGATTTTAAGGAAATCAATCATGGCAACCTTATCACGCTGGCAGACTTCTATGGGGTTTCCGTCGATTATCTGCTGTGCCGGACAGAGAACAGGGAGCAGATCAACACGCCACTGACGGAGCTGCATTTGAACGATGAAATGGTTGCACTTCTGAAAAGCGGTCGGATCAACAACCGTCTGCTCTGCGAACTTGCCACCCATAAGGACTTTATCAAGTTTCTTGCGGACATTGAGATTTATGTGGATGGGATTGCCACCATGCAGATTCAAAACCTCAACACCCTTGTCGATACTGTCCGACATGAAATCATAGAACGGTATCGCCCTGGCGAAGATGACCCACATTTGAAAGTGCTGCAAGCCGCCCATATCAGTGATGATGAATATTTCAGCCACATGGTTCTGGATGACCTAAACCTGATTATCCGGGATATTCGGGAAACCCATAAAAAGGATAGTGAGAGTGCGCCCCAGACCACTGTTGCCAATGAACTGAAAGAAAATCTGGAAGCGGTCGAAAATTTCAAGGGCAGCCGTTTGGAAAAACTGGCAGTGCTTTACTGCAAGCAGCTCGGTATCAACTATAAAAATCTGTCAGATGAAGAATTTCGCTGGCTTATTCGGATTCTCCAAAAATCAAAGAAAACGGGAACGCCTATCAACCAGAGGAAAAAACGGTAAAGGAAAACCGCTGTTGCATGGTTTGTTGGATTCCATGTAGCAGCGGTTTGTGCTGTGGTTATTACTTCATTCGTTTTCTTAATATTCGGCGATAATTTGTTTCTCCCTTTGGTGCGTCCTGTATAATTTCCAACACACCATCTTCAAGCATTTTATCAATGCGATTGGAAATCCATACATCACTAATTCCAAGTTGATATTTTCCTAAAACATTACCTATGACAATAGCCATTTTGAATTGCTCTGGCTGTTCCGCAATTTCACGAAGAATGAAACTATCATATATATCTTCTGAAACGCTTTGCAATTTACCATTTAACATTGCACGCAAAGGTGCATTTTCATTTTGAAGTTGATTCCATTTCATAGCACAAGCTGAAAGAAATACAGGATTAGCTTTCTCTTGTAGAGTTATATAGTTTCCCCATTCGCCAGGAGAGACCTCGCCCCATGCTATTTTGGATGTCATAGTATTTTCTTTTCCATATTCCCATGTAGGTAACTTAACCAAATAAATTGTTGTCTGGCAGTTTAAGGGTTGAAGTTGTTTCATAAGCCAATACATACCACAAAGCTCATCTGGATTATAGCTATACCAAATGCGAATTTCTTCCCCAGCTACATATCGTTCAATCACTGAGGTCAATGTAGTTTTAATTTTCTGTATTTTTTCTTCAACCTGATAATCTAAATCCTCTACAAAGCAGACAGACAGCATTTTCTTGAAAACATTTTTCCGCTGTTCGCCAATTCCATTATCAGAAATATCTCCCACACTAAGAGCCATATCAAAACAATAAACATCACAGCTCTTGCCTCCCAATGGAATAGCATTCTCCCAAGCAATGCGTTCTTGTTCCTGTGCTTGAAGCTGTGCTTTTTTCATTTCATCTGAAGATGGAACACTCCCGTCTTCATGCCTCATAAATATTGAAACAGCACTTCCTCTATACTTTCCCTTGCCGTAAGTTTGGGCAATTTTCAAACTTCCACAGGCACTTTCACCAAATACAATTTCAATCATCTTATATACCTCCGATTTAATTGCTCCCGTTATGAATAAATCATCTCATGCAAAACAATTTCTTCTGCCCGGTTATGAATGTTATTGCAACGCTGCACCCATTCCATTTGGTGGGTACGCTTCAATTCCTCGGTTACGCCCTCGGCAGTTTTCATCTGCTCCATGATGGTGTCTAACCGTTCCTGTGCCTGTTCGTTCAGGTCTGCAAGATATGTCCACAATTCCCCGGTCAGTATCAATGTATTCAATCTGGCTGGGTGGACTTCCCTTAAATATTCCCGGTGCATCCGTCCGTACTTTCCGATAGGGCGGTGTTCCTCCGGCAGTTTCAAGTCCGGGATGTAATAATCTCCGACAAGGATATAATCAATTCCGTTTTCCGTTATTCTTGGTTTCAATTCGCTCATGTTCCTTACCTCCTGTGGAAGCAGGCTCGTCTGGTACTAACTCAATCACATCGGTAATCTCACAATTCAGCGTTTCGCAGATACGGGCTAATGTATCCATGCTGATGTGCTTTCCCTCTTTGCTCATGTTGGCAATCATATTTGTTGTCATACCAGCGGCAAGCCTTAAATCCTCTTTTCTCATATCACGCTCTAACAGTGTGTGCCAGAGTGGCTTATAGCTGATGTGCATATTGTTTTCCTGCCTTTCTATCTATACCACCGGGGCGGCTGCCCCGGCAGGAACTTTTCTCTTATTATAGCACCAATCTTGTGAAATCACAATTTATTCTTGTAGCCTGCCGCTGATACCGTCTGGATTGTGCTTTTCCTTTCGTTTTTTGTTCCAACTAATTAGCCATGAACTGTTTCATACCCTGCGACTTTGCACCGGGGTTATCGTTACCATAGCCTTCGATCAGGTTTACAACGCCCCATACGCCCAGACCGGCACCAATCAAGATGCAGACAGCCTTCAAAACGGTTTCTACGGTGTCCAAAAAGCTGCTAGTGTCTACAGATGCACCATCTGCAAAAACGGTCATAGACAGCATTACGCCCATGCACAATGCTGTAACGGCTGCTGCAATCATCTTTTTGATGCGAGCAGTATTCTTCAGGGTTGCTACTTTTGCAATCATCATTTTCTTCATTGCTTTTCCTCCAAGTTAGATAAAATCAAGTTCTTCTGTGCTTACGTCCGTTTCAATTTCTGGTTCTGATGAAGCTTGCATCGCTTGAAATGTTTCAATAGGTTCGTCTGGCGAAATTTGAGCATAGCGTGCATTCTTTTCTCTTTTTCGCTTGATATACGATGCAATGTCAAACATATTCTGGGGATTGGAATCCATGAGCAAAGGGTATCGTTTGTGTTTTGTAATATCATATTTACGGGAGAAAAACGGACGAACTCCACGAACTTGTAAGATACACTTGCTGCCATCCATTGTGTTTAGATCATCTTGTGACATCAACTCCTTTCCAAGTTTTTTGTAGTTCATACCGTAGGATTCTGACTGTCCTCGTGTTCTGGAGGTATCGTAGTCGTCAATGGTCTCTTTTCCAAGAGATTCGGAGATCTCTTTGAGCGTTGACTTTTCTTTGCCACCCAAGAACAAGGTGGAATCGCAGTTTCCCACGATAGTATCTGCATTGTCCTTGTAGATCGCTTTTAATTGCGATTGTGCTTGCAGGATAATGCAGGCTGATATTTCTCGACTACGAATAGTCGCTATCAGTTTATCGAAATCTGGAATTTGCCCGATATTGGCAAATTCGTCCAGCAAGCAGCGAACATGATGTTTTAATTTTCCGCTGCCGTCCGGATTGTTGTCTGCTTTTGTGCAAAGCAAGTTAAACATTTGGGTGTACAACATTGCCACCAGAAAATTGAAAGTGGCGTCTGTGTCCGAAATGATGATGAAAAGGGCAGTCTTTCGATCACCGATTTTATCCAGTTGCATTTCGTCATATGCTGTAATATCCAAAACGGAATTGATAGAAAAGCAGGCAAGTCTTGCGGAGCATGAGATCAAAATGGATTTTGCAGTCTTACCAGAGACGAAAAGTCAAGGACTTTTTCATCAAATTCAAAAAGAAGTCACATTTTGCGGACTTCCTCACGGAGCAGACGCTTGATTTTGTCCTCCATTGTCTCCTTGGCGGTCTCGCTGAAATGCACACGGACGATATAGGTTGTCTTGCCGATCTGCTTTCTCACAGTCGGGCAAGGGGTACTGTTGGTTGCGGTATTGTTCATTCAAAATCCTCCTGTAAATGAAAAATGCCCGGTGACTGTTCATCATCGGGCGGTGTCAGTATGAGGGAACAAGGCAAGGCGGCAACATTAAGGTATCTATAAAACCCTTGCCGTCTTTGCCACGCTTGCCGTGTTCCTGTTGTCAGTTTCGGAGATAGCAGACCCATGCGGTGCCGTCTTTCTCGGTCACAAGTCTGTCCCCGATACGGCTCTTTGCCGTTCTCATGGTGCGTGAGGAAATCCCACGCTCATTGACTGCCTTTTCCAGCTCTGCGCTCGGCATACGCTTTCCATCTGCAAGCAGTTCCAGAATGAGCATTTGCGCCTGTGCGGTCTTGCTTTCGGTCTTGG
The DNA here is from genome assembly GCF_000468015.1 of Ruminococcus callidus ATCC 27760. GTDB lineage: Bacteria > Bacillota > Clostridia > Oscillospirales > Ruminococcaceae > Ruminococcus_C > Ruminococcus_C callidus. The sequence goes on from NZ_KI260449.1 coordinate 65,651, forward strand.
CGGTGTCCGTCCCGGCAAGAAGCTCGTCAGCGGTAATGTCATAAGCTCCTATCCATTCAAAGCCTTTCTCGTCTCCCAGAGAAAAGGCAAGGGACTGTCCGGGCGGCGCAAGGGAGCTTTTCTCATGGATAAGCACCCTTGTTGTGGGGCTGTCCTTCAGCTTACCGATAAAGAGCAGACTGCGGACTGCCGCCGTAATGTCGATAGACCCCAATCCCCGGTAGGTGCTTTGCGTTCCTGCGGCTTTGTTCAGGTGTCCAATCAGCACGATAGCGCACCCGGTAGCCTGTGCAATGTCTCCCAGACTGCGGAATATCGGGCGCACCTCGTTTGCCCGGTTCATGTCCACATCTGCGCCCAGAAACGCCTGCACCGGGTCAATGATAACAAGCCTTGCGTTGTTTTCCCGGATTGCCCTTGCTATGCGCTCATCGGCAAGGGTCAGCGGTGTGTCCCTATCGTCAATGACAAGCACTCTTTCAAGGTCTGCTTCCGCTTCCATCAGTCGGGGCTTGACGGTATCGCCCAGGCCGTCCTCTGCGGTCTGGTAGATGATGTTGAAAGGCTCAAGGGTTTCCATACCGGGCAAGGGCTTTCGGTTGGTGCAAGCCGCCGCAAGACGCATGGCAAAGTAGGTCTTGCCCTCGCCGGGGTTGCCCTGTATGATGGTCAGCTTTCCAAATGGGATATACGGAAACCATAGCCAATCCACGCTCGTCAGCTCCACATCAGCCATACGGAGCATTGGGACAGGCTGGGCGGTGGGCAGCTCTCGCATCGTGATTGTCTCGGCTATGAATTTGCGGCTGGGAATGTCCCCTTGCTGACGGAGAACATCGTTCCAGTCTTTCCTTGCCGGGACAAGGCGAATGACGGCGATCTCGCCGGGAATGTCCTGTGCCAGCCGGGTGCAGGCTTCACTTCCTGCGGTGTCGCTGTCAAGGCAGAGGAACACTTTTCGGGTGTCCTTGCGTTCAGAAAGGAAACGGTCAAGGGCTTTGCCTGAAACGCCGCCCAGGGCAAGGTAGCTCCTTGTCTGCCAGTCCTGCGGATAAAGGCAGATAAAGGACAAAAGGTCAATCGGTGCTTCAAAGACAAAGAGCTGGTTGCCGTTTCCCTCATAGTGGAACGGATAGGATTTGTCAGACCCGGCAATGTCCTGTCTGAATGGGTCTGCCGTTCCTCGCACATGGGCGTATCTCGGCGTACCGCTTCGGTCTCTGCCGACAAACACAGCATTGTGCCGCTTTGCGTCCTCGTAAATATCCCCGGAAAGAAGAAAAGCCTCAACAAGCGTTTTGTTGAGACCTCGGCTTTCGCAAAGATATTGAATTGCTCTGTCGGCTGTTCTGTTGTGCAAGGGCAAGTGAAACGCTGTGGGCGGTGCTGTGGCGGCTTCGGTCTGCCCCTCGCCGCTTTCGCCGGTCAGAAGCTGGACGGCTTCGGGAAAGGACTTGCCGTAAAACTCCATGACAAAATCAATGGGATAGCCGCCCTTGCTCTGGCTGTGTCGAAACCACTTGTTTCCACGGACGGTCAAGCTGTCATGTTCTTTCCAGCGGTATTCTCGTCCGCTTTTGATTAGCGTCTCTCCCTGTGTGCGGAGAAAATCTTCCAGACTGACGGCGTTTGCCCGGTCAATCTGCGCTTGGGTATAATTCATCGGGATAGTTCCTCCTTTTTGTGTCGTGTTTGGGGTCGATTTTGGTGCATTTGTTCCTCTGTACGCTCGTTAAATCGGGCGGCAGTATCTACACATGACTTGACCTTCCAAAGACGGTGTAAATCGTCTCTGACAGTCTTAAACTCGCCATAGGTGGTGTTGTGCGCCTGTTCCAGCTCGTCATACTCTTCGGTCAGCTTTTTCATATCCACCTTGCCGTCCGGGAACTCTCCGGTCAGCTTGCGTCTGGCGGCGTAGAACTGTTTCAGTTCCGCTTCATGCTCTGCCTTGTACTTGGCTCTGGGCTTCTCAAACTTGATTTTCTGCAAGCCGTCATAGACAGGCTTCAAGCTCTGGAAAGCAGCGGAGCTGTCATAGAGCTGCTTAATTGCTTTCATTCGGGCGGTCTGTTCGTCCAGCGTTTTCTTCAAACTCTCTGTGGCAGCACTGTGTTCGCTGACACGGCGTTCCAAATCCTCAAGGGAGTAAATGCCGTTTGCCCGGAGATAATTGAAAGTATCGTTCATCTCCTTTAGGTTGCTGATTTTGCCTTTCTGGGAATACGCCCCGGCTTTGCGCTGGGTGTAATAGGCGTTCAGCAGAGAAACAAGGTCGGGTGCCTGTGGCTTGGCAAGCTCGGCTTTCATATCCGCTATCCAGCCCATAAGCGAAGTGATTTTCTTCTTGATGTCCCGGATCACGGCGTTGGTGGCTTTGATCCAGCGGTTGAACTCGCCTTTCTCGGTGCGGATACCTTTCTTCTCCATTGCCCGGACGGTTGCGCCTTCATGGATAGTGGGAAGTAAATCCACGCCTTGCCGTTCATAGCTGCGGTGGTCGATACGAACATCAAGCCCTTTTTCCGCAAACTTGGCATTGCATAGCTCCGCCCATGTCTGCCGCCAATGTTCCAGCGTTTCGGGACTGCCCCAGTCGGTAGTGGGAACGGCATTGAAAACATACTCGCCGTTCTGGTCTCTGATACGATTTCCGTCCTCGTCCAGCTCGTACACTCGTCGTTGCTTTAGCCCCCATTTACCGTCCTGCTCGATGGGGCGGATGGGACAAAGCACATGGAAGTGTGGGTTTGGTATGCCGCCGTCCTCCCGGTCTGGCTGGTGTACGGCGAAGTCAACCACCATGCCACGGCTCACAAAGTTCTCCAATAAAAATCGCCTTGCAAGAGCGATGTTTTCCTCAAGGGAAAATTCATTCTGCAAGGCAATGTTAAAGCTGTATGCAAGCTGGGCGTTCTTTCCACGCTCGGCTTTTTCCACGGCGTTCCATAGGGTCTGGCGGTCTGCGTATTCTGGCGGTGCATGGGACGGCAAGAGAATGTCAGAGCAGATCACGCCGCCCTTGCGGGTGTAGTCGCTGTATTCGCCGTAATACTCGCTATACAATCGCTCCCCGGCACGGTAGGCGGCAGAAGCAATAGCGGACTGTCCTGCGCTTCGCTTAGTCTGCGTGACGCTCAGATGAAATAGTGCCATCGGCTTTCAACTCCTTTTCTCTGTTCGCTTGGTTGGTGTGAGTAATCGCCATGTGACGGACGGCTCGCTGGACTTCGGACAGAGAAAAGATGTACTCCATCAGCTCTGTCATTTCGGTGCGTGTGAGATCTTTGACCTCCGGGGCAAGGCTCTCAATCGTGCCGCCCAGATTGCAAAGACGATGGGTGCGTTTCTGCCTTTCGCCTTTCTCCAGATATTTCTTTCTGTTCTCAAGACGGTTGAGCTTGTGCTTCTCCTGTGCAAGCTGCGTCTCGGCTCGTTCCTTTTCGGCTCGGAGCTGTTCAAGGGTTTTCGGTTTTGTCATTGTGATTGACCTCCTTTTTTGATTTTTGGGATAAAAAAAGACCGTCAACTTTTCGCATAGTGCGACCAGTCAACGGTCAGTTTTTCGGTATTCAGTTTTTCAAACTTGCTGGCGGCGAACAGCATTTTATGCTGTTTGCGGACGGCAAGTCCACAAGGGATAGCCGCTTTAGCGGCGCAAGGGGGTGTAGCCACCTTGACGGAACGAAGTGACGCAACATTCTCGGTCAAGCAGTTTTCTTCTGCTGACGGAGAATGAAGCTCCGCAGGACGCACGATACTCCCGATAGGAGAGTATAGAAGTGCGCCCTTTAGTTCCTAAAGGGATTTTCTTCTGACCCAAATTACATAAAATGTAGATCAAGACATTTCTAAGAGGTACTCTCAGATTTTCACAACATAAGGTTCATCTTCAATAATACCCTGATCGTGGGTAACAATGATAACCGTTTTACCTTCTTCATTGAGTTCGTGCAATAACCTCATAACAATATCTCTATTTTTCTTGTCAAGTGAGCCAGTAGGTTCATCTGCCAAAACAACAGAACATTTTTTCATCATAAGACGAGCTAAAGCAACTCTCTGTTGTTCACCACCGGAAAGCTGATAAACTTTTTTGTTAACTTCCTTTGATAACCCCACACGATTAAGAGCTTCTTTAAGTGATACTTTAGTTCGGCTTGATTTTTTAATCAAACTTAAATTTTCTTTAACTGTCTTATTTTCAAGCAGTGCAAAATTCTGAAAAAGAAACCCCACTGTATCCGCAAAAAAACTGTTTTTATTTTTAAGCCGGGTAATATTCAGCCCTTCGATTATGATACTGCCGCTATCCGGCTTTTCGATACCACCAATCATATTGAGCAAAGTGCTTTTTCCACTGCCGCTATCCCCGCTGATTACTACAAAACTTCCATCCGGAATTTCCAAATTAAAGTTGGAGAAAATTATTTTCTCTCCAAATGCTTTATTTAAGCCACGAATTATAATCATAAACATCCACCTTTCAAGGACTTTGAGATATTTGTTTTTTCAACCCACATAACATTTGTGAAAATGATTGCCATTTCAATAATGGTGAGCAATGCTCCAACCAGTAAAGCAATCCCGACACTTGCGTTAGATATAAAAAGCGAAACAATGCAAATCAATATCACAACGGCTATATTTTCTAAGAGATTAACGGAAATAAATCTTTTGTGCCTTTCATAAAAGCGATAGCCCAAAACCTTTTTGAGGGAGATTTCCATCGCATTAAGTCTAAATTCCATTTTCACTTCAGATATGATGATAGCGATATCTAACAGCAATACTAATACGCAAAGAGAGCTTATAAAGCCAATCAGTTTCACGAGGAAACTATGACTATAAGTATAATCCTCCCCGACATTCGTCAGCATAAAATAGTGTGGACCAAGCTGTTCTGCATATTTTTTCGCAGCATTACGAATTGTGCTTTCATCGCATCCGTAGATCACCTCACCATTATATGTTCCTGTTTCGATATAACTTCCATTCAAAGCAACAGCCTCATTTGCCTGATAAATAACAATCGGATTTGTTGCTCTTGACAATCCGTCAATAGCCTCTTCTCTGTTCGAATTGAGATAATAAAATTGCTCTCTGCCAGAATATTCTTTATAAACAACACGCAGTTCTTCTGCATTTTGGGTAAGAGAGTCAATTTCCTCTTTTGCGATATCTTTGTATGATTCCGCATTTTTTCCCTTTGGCACGAAGACCACGATATCCTCTTTTTCATCATCTTCAGTAAGCATATCAGAAAACCCTTGCAGCATATCTCTGGCATTATGATTTACAAAAATATAATTATCCGTATCGCTTATCCGGCTGCCTATGCAGACCACCGGATTTATAGTGTTGTATTCATTTTCGTAAAGGTCATTCCAAAATTCGCTCTCTTTGGATTCCTCCTCATTTTCTTCAAAAGGAGGTTCAATCTGCATAACTCCAAAATAGTAATCATTATAATGATTTTCTAAAAGAGTAGTGTTTGTAAGTAAATTACCTTGAATGCTACTGAGATTTGTAGTTATTGTAAAAATCGTCATAGCAGTAGCAAATACTTTAAGACCGTTCAGAAGATAAAACATACCTTTTTTATCTGAAGCATTGGCAAAGGCTTTTTTTACATCAAAGCGGACAAAAGCAGCATAAGGAATTACGGAAAGAACTGCTCCGGCACAATACACTGCCAAAATGAGATGATCTTCATACGCTCCCGATATAAATTGAGAAACAAGCAACTTTGCTAAGACGAATAATGCAGCATATGAAATCATATCAGCCACTACAGCTTTTAGAGCAATCACAGCAGCATTTTCGCCCAGAGAAGCTCGTACAACTACTTCCTTTTGTCTGCGTATCACCTCAATCATATTAAGTACAATCATCAATATGGCAACCAGGCCCCAAACAATGAACATCATATCAGTTTCGGTTGATTGCCAAAACTCTGGCTGCGATATAGAATATTCTTTTGCCAAATCTTGATATGTGGCAATAATGTCATCATCGTCACCGATATAGCTGACCATTATTTCCTGTCCATTGCCTGTGTTTTTTGCTTCTCTAAAATCTTCAAATTCTATTACGGTGATTCCGCCTATCAAAGCCGTATATGTTTTTTCCTCAATATCCATTGTGCTTTTAAGACTATCCCGAACAACGGTATCATCACCATAAATATAAAGTCTTGTCTGATAATTAGAAACTCTCTGATTAAAAGTCGAAAAAATATGAACACCATGCTTCTCAGCTGTATCTTCTGCATTGGCTAAAAATGAATCCATATCGTCATTAGTAGTTGTGTATCTGGACGATAAATAATAAGCACCATTAAAGTTCCAGAGCATATTTTGATATACTTCAGCTTGCATAACAAAAGCAAAAATAATCGTAATCAACAGCAATATATTTCTTATATGTTTCATTTAAAATTCTTAAACCTCCTTTGAATAGGTAACAGACACACGATTGCCCAAAATACTAATATGGATTTTTTCATACAACCACATTCTCTTGTTAGATTCTAATTTTCCGTTTTCTTTATTCGCATAAATTGTACCATAAAACTTGTGAACAATTCTACCGCAACTTTGGACTATATGAGAAAAGTCCGAACAGTTTTCTGCCCGGACTTCCTCGCTCAATCATAAATCAATTCCGCTTTCACAATCTCCTCTGCCTGTGCCTTGCAAGCGTTCATCTGCCGCACCCATTCCATTTGATTATCGGCTTTCAGTTGCTCGGTCACGCCGTACTGCTTTGCCAGCTTCGGCACGATCAGCTCCATTCGGTTTTGTGCCGCTTCTTCAATCTCGGCGCAATGCTCAAAGAGCCTATCGGATAGCACCAGCTCATTGAACAGTATCGGGCGGTGCATTTCCAGATACGCCTTGCGGAGTCTGCCGTAGTGTCCGAGGGGCTTTGTCTTGCGGATAATGATGTTCGGGATAAGATAATCACCGTTCTGTGTGTAAGTGATATTCATGCTGTTTGTACTCCTTTCATCGGCTCTCTCTGCGGTAAACTGCTGACGGGAACGAACACTCCCTTTGCAATGTCCTCTGCACGAATGGCGGCTTTCTTGGCTTCGATTTCTGCCTTTTTTCTCCCCTTGATTTTGTCCTCGTATCGCTTCTGCGCTCCGCTGGCTTTCCGCTTCAAGTAGTTCTGATGAAACCTGTCCTTGCGTTCCTCACGCTTGCGGATTTCCTCTAATTCTTCCGGGGTCAGCTCCACTTCTCCAAACGCCGGGGGAACGAATCGCCCAACAAAATTGAAGTAAATCTCGACCTCCTGTGTGGTCTGTATACTGCCTTTGCGGTCACGCTCATGCACAAGGATTTTCTCGATAAACTCGTTGAGCATGGCAATGGTCAGCTTGTCGAAGTTCTCGTACTTGTCAATCAGAGCGATAAAACGATCAGCGTCCTTTTCGTGCTTCTCATAGCTCTTGACAGCCTTTTCCAGAGCAGAGATTTCGGCGGTAAGCTCGGACTGTTCCTTTTCGTATTGAGCGTCCAGAGTGGCGTATCTGCTGTCGGACAGCTTTCCTAAAATGTTGTCCTCATAGATTTTGCAGAGCAGGACTTCCAGCTCGGAAACTCTCTGCTTTGCGGTGGCAAGGCGTGTCCGCTGTTTCTTGACCTCTGCCGTCTGCTGGCTGGACTGCGCTTCCTGCACCACACGGACAAACTCGGCTCGGTCATGCTTCGCATACTCGGCAATGGCTTTGAGCATTTCAGAGACAAGGGACAGTACCACATCTTCATTGATACGGTGCTGTGTCATGCAGAGCTTTCCAACTGGGACTTTGCTGTATTGGGAACAGGTATATTGAGAAATACGCTTGCCGTTGTTGGTACGGTGGACATACATCTTGCCGCCGCAATCGGCACAATAAAGCAAGCCTGTGAGGGGAGCTGCTTCGCCCCAGCCGTCCGGGTAGCGTCTGACATTCCCACGGATTTTCTGCACAAGGTCAAAGGTCTGCTGGTCAATAATGGCTTCGTGCGTATTCTCAAAAATCGTCCATTCGTCCTCCGGGACATAATGGCTTTTCTTGTCCTTGAAGTGCTTTCGGGTCTTGAAATTGATGGTGTGTCCCAGATATTCACGCTTTTCAAGAAGGTTGCAGATGGTGGAAGAACCCCAGCCGTACACATCTTTGAAAGTCTTATTCTTGTTCACGCCCTCGCCGTGCTGGGCAAGGTAAGCGGACGGAATGAGGACTTTTTCTTCTTTCAGCTTGCTGGCGATCTGATACGGACCGTAGCCCTCAATCGTCATGGTAAAGATGCGCTTGACCACATCAGCGGCTTCGGGGTCAACCAACCATTGGTCTCTGGCTTCGTTCCAGAGATAGCCGTAAATGACCGTGCCTGTGAGGTGCTTGCCGGACTTGCCTTTTGACTGGAAAGTGGAACGGATTTTACGGCTGGTGTCTCTGGCGTAATACTCGTTCATAATGTTGCGGAAAGGGGTAAAATCATCGTCCCCTCTGGCACTGTCCACACCGTCATTGATGGCGATAAGGCGAACGCCACGCTGACGCAGGATTTCCATAATCTGACCGACTTTCAGATAGTCACGACCCATGCGGCTCATGTCCTTGATACACAGGTACTCCACATTCCCGGCTTCCACTTCTTTCATCATTGCTAAAAATCCGGGACGGTCAAAGCAAGTACCACTAATGCCATCGTCCGTGAAATGGACAATGTTCGTAAAGCCCTGCCGTGCGGCGAACTCCTCCAACATAGCCTTTTGATTGGAAATGGAATTGCTCTCACGCTGTTGGTCATCATCTTTGCCAAAGTCATCACGGCTCAGTCGTTCGTACAGAGCTGTGATTTTCTCGTTTTTTCTCATAACTTGCGCTCCTTTCTTCGGTTTTAGGTTGTGTGTTCTAAGAGACTTTCCAACCGCTTGATTAAGAAGTCTTTTAGAGCATACAACACCAGCAGCCAGTTTATATGCTTTGTATTGTTTTATTGCAAAGCTTCCGATTGACATTTGCTCTTTTGTTGGTGATATTTCACGCATTGCTTCAAATTCGCCAAGATTTTCTTCCTCATCCAGCTGTTGATTCAACCACTTTTCCACCATGGAGAACTGAATGTCAATCGCATTTTGAAACGTTTCATCTTCTTCCCGACACTCGGAACAGTTGATCATGTCAATTAGCGTTGCAAAATTCCATTCTTCTGGTGGGGAAACCGTATACATCATGGCGATGTAGGCGGTGTAAAGCAGTCGTTCTGCTTTCGTCCAGAAATCTTCGCCCTTTTGTTCGCTGCCAGAAGTGTTTTTGATGAGAACTTCGACAAATTTCAGAATGTCTTGCTCTCTTGTTTCGGGGCGAATATACGCAAAGGGATTGTAATGCATGGATTTTTTGAAATCCACAGTATTGAAAACACGAATCTGGTATTTGTTTCGCTGTAACATTTTTCCGCATTCTACCAAAACAGTGCCTTTGGGGTCAGTTACAACGTAGCTGCTGTGCATTTGCATGAGATTGGGCTTTAGGAAAAATCGTGTTTTACCAGAGCCGGAGCCGCCGATTACAAGAACGTTTTTGTTTCTGGCATACTTAGGACTAGATGGTTTTCCCATTGTCAGCCGTTCTGTTTGAGTCAAAATAATATTATTCTCAAAATTGGATTTGTCCATATACGGTTCAATGTCCTTTGGCGTACCCCAACGTGCAGCACCATATTCCTCGCCATGTCTGAATTTCTTAGCATTTTTACGCTTGAAATGCATGATGACTTGAATTAAAATGCCCAATGCCAGCCCAATGAACAAGTCTATCGGGTGCAGACTGGGTGCAGGATTCGCAAAAGAAACACCCAAATTCGTGAAAAACGGGAAAAGTTTTTCGGAAATATTTGTGCCTTCTGTAATTCTCCATGCAAATGCTAGCTTGTCTCCGGCATAGCCAAACATGATGGTTGGAATTGCAAAAAGAATTCCTTTTTTCACTTTCTGGGTATCCATGTTCCTCATCTCGTTTCTTGTTTTTCTCTGGTTCGAACCTGTTCTTTTTGGCGTGGCTCTTTTTCGATCTTAGCAGCACGTGCTTTGAACTGTTCTCGTGGTATCTCATACCGTGTTTTCGCTTTTTCTGATACTTCGGCTGCGTATTCCGTGAAAGCACGCTTGAAATTATCCGTGTCATTTGTCGCAAAAAACACATGGTTTGTGGGTGGGGTAGTGCTGGAATCTTGTTTTATGGCATATGTTATGTCATATTTTTTTGCAGTTTCCTTGAAATCCTGCAAATTTGCAGAAGAAACTTCGATGGAATCTAGGTTTCCGTTGCTTTGTTCGGCTAATTTCCGAAGACTTGTCTTTCCATGTGTGCTTTTATCTTGGTTTTGCTGCAAATAGTCACGCATTGCTTGCTGTACTAGCTCCTTGGTGATGTCTGAGCATTGCAATACAAGATCGACGACACTTCGGACATCTTTTTCTGTTCCGTCTGGCATATGTTTTCACCTCCGACTTCGCAAAGTAACCTGTATTGGCTATATGCAAGTTTTAAGCTTCGTCTTCATCCGGTCGATATTCCAGTTTAGAAGCGGCAGCATTCGTGTCAGAATATCCGGAAATAGAATTTGCCATTGGCATTTTGAACAAATGCTGTCTGCTATCAGCGTTATTAAGCCATTCTGACAATGCTCTGGCAGCATTCTGGCATTCTCCCTCGTCCGAAGTATACCCCCAGCTCAATCTGCGTCTGTGGGGCTTCCTGTGCGTTTTCTGTTTCGTCCAGATTCAAAATTGGCATAGATAAATCTGCAACTACCTGATATGCAGCGATAGTTTTCCCGTTATCCAGCGATACTTCTCCGGAATAAACTCGGATTGCGATGATATGGTCGTAGTTCAGGAATACGTCGTTCTGTGTCAAAATGGTCATGTTCATGTGAATCCTCCTGTGAAATTATAAATTTGCTATAAATTGCCCATAGGCATAGGGGCTCTTGTCAGTTTCCGTATTTTCCGTACTGTGTTGTGTTGCAAAATCGTGTTGGGCAAGATTGCGATAATAGCCTGCCATGCTGGTGGGAGCGTTGTAAAGGCACGTTAACAGGTAATTTCGGCGGTTTTTGATAGCAGCTCCGGTAGAAGCAATGCAGTCCAGTACGTAGGCGATATGTTCGCAGGTTAATTTCTGAAATTCCTTTCGGACAATGTCCGTGCTCAGGTTGTCTCCGCAAATAGGCAGAGTTGTTTTAGGCGTAACGTAAACCCATGTGATGCAATTCACCAATTCCCTGATTGTTTCAGCATCGTACAAGAGCATTCCTGTCTTACGGTTTTTTTCAGACAGCAATGCCTCAGCCTCTATTTGCTCTAGTACAGACTGCTGTGTGATTTCAAATCTATCCGCATCTATCCGATCAGAGCCGCTGATACAAGTTAACGTATTACTGTGATGGATAGGATATTGATTATATAATACTTGATTATATAGTCTTTGATTATATAGTATTTGATTATAGACGCTGTTTTCTTGATCTACATTTTCTTGATCGACGTTTTGTAGATCAAGGTTTTGTACATCTTCGGCGGCTGGTATATCGTCCTTTTTTGAAGCTTGAGGATGCTGCGTATCGTCCTTAGTGGGTGGTTCTGTTTCAGTCAGATCTGGTGGCAGGTCCGGTTCTTCGTCTTCCTCCATGGGCTCATCGCTGAAAAGATAAATCCATTCTGCGATTTTTCCGTTTACATAAATTCTCTTGCGTATCAAATACCCTCTATTTTCCAGTTCTTTTAGGGCAGTGCTGATTTTACGCTCCCCGTCGGGAAGAATAGCAGATAATCCCTTGATTGAAAATTTCCAGTTTTCCGGCATGGAAATCATTGTTAGCAGTACCCCTCTGGCAGTTGCCCCAAGTTTGTTGTCTCGCAGAAATGCATTGTGTACTGTTGTGAAGTCACATTTCACTTTTTTTCGTACAATCGGCAATATCATCACCCCCTATTGATCGTTGCACCTACGTAAGTCATATTCATAATCATTTTTTCTTTGTTTACCATAAATTTGTTATCGACTGTTTCGAAAACCCAGTTTTTATTTACGAGTTCCTCCAAGATGCTTTTCAAGGTCGATTTGCTGTCTTTCGGAGAAAGTTCACAAAGTTCCTGAAGGGTTATGAAGTCACATTGAGGGTCGTTTACCATCATGGAAAGAACACCATATGCTTCCAGTGACAATTCAGAAATTTTTTCTGGTTTCAATGCGATAAAGCCATGAGAAATTATCTTTTGCAAGTAAAACACTCCTTTTGCCTTTTTGCAATTTCATATTTTTGTAAAATAAGGTTTTTCATATGCGTGTTTGTGTGGATGTGCCGTTTTACACAGAAATCATTACGTTTTTCATCTTTTTCAAGAGTTTATCATGACGTTCCCATGCAGTTGCATAGGCAATGTGTTGTTCTTTCGCATACTGGCGAATTGTCATATCACGAAAATAAATGCAAGTGATTAGATACTGTTCTTTTTCATTGAGCTGCTGAATGGTTTTTCGTAATTTTGCGAACATCATATTTCGTTCTACTGCTTTATAAACGTCAATGTTTGCGGCAATCTCTGTATCACCTGAAAGAAAGACGCCATGTTCTTGATCTTTTTCTATGAGATATTTTTCATGACGCAGCATCTTTTTTCTTGCCAAATACCAATCACTCTTTTTTTCAGCGTTCATAGATTAAAAACCTCCTTTGGGCAATAAAAAAGCTCACGCCAACGGCATGAGCTTTACGAAAAATATTTATTTCGTTTTCAGTATCAAAATTGCTGTAGGATTTTTTCCATTGCAACGATTTTTTGATCTAATAGAATATGCTGATACAAATTCATTGTTGTAGTGACATTAGCGTGTCCAAGAAGTACACTAAGTGTCTTATAATCTACATTTGCTTCCAGAGCCCTTGTAGCGAAAGTGTGTCGCAATGCATGGAAGTTTGCATCAGTTATATGAGACTCGCATAGAAAACGTTTGAAACGCATCTGCATGAATTTTGGTTCTACTGGTTTGTTTGGAATACGGCTAAGAACATAGTGATCTCCTGTAGCATATTCTTTTCCAAGTAACTCTGTCTGTTTCATCCAATGCTTTTTCAAGAATTCAACCACAGTTTGATTCAATGGGATGATTCTGTTTGCAGCTTTTGTCTTTGGAGCTGAAATGTTAATAATCGTTCCCGTGCCTTTTTCCAAGTCCGGAATACGGTTTAAAGTTCTCTGAATGTGTACAGTTACTTTTCCGTTGTGTTCTGAAAAGTCGCTCCAGCGTAAACCGCACAACTCTCCCAAACGTATTCCTGTAGCAAGACAGAAAAAAACACCGAAAGCAAACGGATCATCGCTTGCCTTCAGTGTTGTAAGAAGCTTTGCTTGTTCCTTTTTCGTAAGAACACGCTGATCTTCTTTTTGAAGCTTTGGAAGTTTAACGTATTCTATATAGTTGCACTTCATTAAGTCATTCTTTACGGCATCGCCGATTGCTTCATGAAGCATCATTCGCAGATTATAGATGGTTTTGGGAGAAAGTGCTGTCCCTTTGCAGCTGCCGTTTTGAAACTGTTGATTGAAAAAGCGTTGAAATGTCATCGTGTTAAAATCACACAATTTGATATTTCCGATATATGGCTTGATATGAAGACGAATGTAGCATTCGTAAGAAACCAGTGTTGATTTTTTTACGAACGGTTTTGCGTAAATCTCATACCACGTATCAAGCCAATCTTGTAGCAAAATGTCTTTTTGATTCTTTTTCATGATAATTAATACCTCCTTGCATATCATAATACCACATGAAAGTATTTACTCTTTTAAGAACATTATGGTATTTGGTTGATTTTATTCTCAAGGAGGAGTTACATGAAAATATGCAATAATATTAGCTGCATGAAACAGATTCTTTCAACTCATAACCCGAAGGTCGTCAGTTCAAATCTGGCTCCCGCAACCAAATGGAAAAGAACATTCAAGCAAGTGAAACAGCTGGAGGTGCAAGTTTAGCTGTTGATTTGCCTGAATGTTCTTTTTTTATTATATCATGATGAATGCTTTTTGTCAATCCTTGTGAGTCGAGTTTTCTCGGCTCATTTTTTGTTGACTTGAAAACTGCCAGGTCGGCAATGGTTCGTGCTCGTCGGCGAATCCGTCGGCATGAAATGGCAGAATGCCCATTTTTGATAGGACGGGGCTGAAAACGTCCGAAAAGTTCTGGATGCCTGCGACATTTTTAATTTTGTTGGTGGAGTGGGACTTTGACATTAAAATTGAAGGTTAGAATGCTGATTTTTCTGAAAATTGAATATGGTTGTAAAAGGGAACATCTCTTTCCTCACCACCCCACCCAGTGAAAAAAGTGATACCCTTCCCCAAACCCTCTATAAAATCTTCTTCCACTTCCGAAAAAAATACCTGGAATCCCGTTGTTGGAATTCCAGGTATTTTTCTTATGCAGGGTTCTGTTCAAACAGAGCAGCATCCAGCTTGTCGGCGGCTTCCTGTTCGACTTTTTTCAGCACATGACTGTAAATGTCCATGGTGATCTGATAGCTGGAATGTCCCAGCCGCTCCTGTGCGACCTTGGGAGAGATACCAAGCGAAAGCATGATCGTGGCATTGATATGCCGAAGGTCATGAAACCGAATGTGCTTCAGATCGTTGGCTTTCAGAAATCGCCGAAACTTCATGGAAAAGGAATCGCTTTTGTAGGGAGAGCCGTCCTCCTGGCAGACGATGTAATCATTTTGTCCGGCGTGGCGTTCTTCTTTGGTGTTTTTCAACAGCCGCAGCAGCGTTCCGGGAATCTGAATCTCCCGTCTGCCGCTTTGTGTTTTCGGGGCTTTGGTGATCGTTTGATTGTTGACAGTTACCAGATTTTCTTCGACAGTAAGACAGCCGGTTTGAAAATCCACATGATGCCACCGCAGTGCGAGCAGTTCTCCACGCCGCAGACCCAAACAAATCTCGATCATCAGTGGCAGATAAAGGGCAGTGTTTCTGGCACATTGCAGCAGGGTCTCCACTTCTTCCATGCTGTACATTTCCGGCTGGTAATGTTCCAGCTTGGGCAGTGTGAGATCGTCACAGGGATTCTTCGGAATCAGTTCCAGCATGACTGCCTTTTTCATTGCCGCCGAGAGATTCAACATAATGTTTTTGATCGTTTTGGGCGAAAGCGGCTTTCCTGTTCTGGGAGATGCCTTTTGCAGGGAAAAGACCCATTTCTGAATGTCGATGTTTTTCAGTTGCTGCAAACAGGTATCTCCAAACTGTGGAATGATGTACTTTTCCGTCTGATCGATGTAGTGCTGTACAGTGGTAGGGGAGAGCTGATTTTTTACGTAGATCTCCAGCCACTGGTGCATGAAATCCCGAACCGTGATCCGATTGTCTTTGACAAAAGTTCTGGTTTCCAGTTCATGGATCATATCCCGCATGACTTTTTCTGCTTGTTTTTTCCCGCCCTGAATGGTCTTGTAATAGCGTTTGCGTTTTCCGTTGGCAAAAGAGGATTCTTCTTCCACGATGACCTGATAGGTTGTGATCCCGGATTTGGTCGTCCGCTTTCGCACATGACCGGTATATGGCATAAAACCGCCTCCTTTGAAAAGTATAACAGAATGTTCTTCGGGCTTTTCTTGAAAAAGACGGAAAAAGATTAGTATTCTTCTGCAAACAGCATGGTGGCATAGGGCTTTTGGTTTGCATCATATTCTGCAATCACATAGATTTTCGCTGTGACCGGCGAAAACGGCACGGCAAACTGATAGCATTTTTCATAAGGCGGAACTTCCTGACAATGCAAAATGATCTGCTGGCTGCCTGCTCCGGAAAGCCGAAATATTTGCAGATAATCCTTGGGAACAGGCAGTTCTGCAATGCAGTTCCAGAGAAATAATTGCAGAAAAAGCGGTAGTTCCTCATGGATTCTTTTTGTCAGATAGCGGTTTCCCGAAAACATCAGCAGCATCTTCTTTCCACAAGTTCCTGTGCTTCTGTGGAAAATGGGATGTAGATATCCTCGCTGTATCCGTCCGAAGATGCCCAGACAGTGTGGATCCAGTCAGAGTGGGAAAAGGAAAGGATCTCATAGAATTCCAAACCTTTGTCGAGCAGATAGGATTTCTCCTGTTTTTCTAAGAGAATTACAGAAAGGATATCACCCATGTCACAGTGATAGGTTTTTTCGATGTTTTCCATTTTCTGCACCAGATATGATTTGAGATCTGACGGCATTGCAGCATTTGAAATAGTTGCAATAGAGTGTAATTTTTGCATGATTTTCCTCCAATTTTGTTTCAAAAAAAGAGGCTCAGCG
>NZ_KI260449.1:82110-104787 GCF_000468015.1 Ruminococcus callidus ATCC 27760
CAATTTTGTTTCAAAAAAAGAGGCTCAGCGTCATGCCAAGCCTCCCGCAAACAGAATTTTTACTTACTCTTCTTGACCAGTGCCAGCAGTTCTACGCCGCAGGCGACTCCTGCCAGAAACATTTCAATTGCAATCGGCATTGATGTACTTCACCTCCTCCCGTTCCTGCATTTCGATGGCGATCCCGATGCCGCCGATCACCAGTGTCAGTACCAGTCCTGCGATAAATTCCTTCATGTCAAATTCCTCCAATTTTTCGTTTTGATTTATGCTTCACACTGTAACAGTGTTTTCGCCTCGTTAATTGCTTCCTCCATTGCCGCTGTATCCATGAGCAGTTCTTCGATCTCGTCCGGATCATAGCCGACTTCCAGCAACAATTCTACTTCTTCTTCCGAAACGCCAAATGTACCGCAGTACTCCAACAGCAGTTCTTCCCGTTCGTTCGCTTCCCACCATTTTGCATAGTTCAGGTAATTCCAATTGTATGGGTTGAACATGGTATGGATGTAGTCCTGCATGGTAAAGGTGCTCTTATGGAGATTGCCACTCGAAGACATTTTGACGATTTCACCCTCTGAAACATCGACTTCGCTGTACTTGCCATTCAGCTTTACCTTTTTCAAAGCATTGTCCAAAATGCTCTTTGTGCTGGCGTAAACGTACAATCCCAGTGCGGGAAAATGATACAAAGTCAGCGGGTTATTGCCTTTCACCAGAAACAGCGTATTGTCATTTCTCAAAATCGTAAAGACAAAGCTGCCCTCCACAAGTCCTGCCATGCGTTTGATGTTTTCCGTGTCCAGCTGCTGCCCCTGTTCCAGAAGCTGCACGGCGATGTAGCTGTCGGTTTCGATCGGTGTCGTTGGGAGATGCTGTTCCCGGCGAAGCTCCCTGTCGTTGTACAGCACGCCGTTGTGGGCGAGGGCGAACGCCTCTGTGCCGCAGTGCCCCTCGAACGGGTGGTTGTTGCAGTTCCGCTTTTCGCTGCCCTGTGTCGTGAACCGGGTGTGCCCGATGACCGATCGTGTCCCTCTGGGGAAGAACAGCTTGACCTTGTGTGACGGCTTGGGCTTTTTGTAGGTGACCATGCTGCCGTCCCGGACGTAGGCGATTCCCGTTGCGTCTGTGCCACGGACTTCCGCAGCGACTGAGAGGTAGTGTATCAGCTTTTTCAAAACGGCATTACTGGTCTTACCCTTGTAGTCTAAAAATCCAAACACTGCACACATCTTACATCTCCTCGCTTTCTGTCACCACTTCATTGATGTACAGTCTTCTCTCTTTGAGATACTGGATCAGTTCCGGTTCTTCGATGGAACTTACAAATTCTGACCAGCTCATGGCATCGATGCCCTCCTCAGACAAAGAAATCGCCGCATCACAGATGTGGTTGACCATCTGCAATGTGGCGATGAAAGTGTTGTATTTGAGTGTCCCTCGGAACAGGCGAAACTCAATGGTGTGGTAGTTATTGAGATTGACCGCAACGTATCTGCCGTTGCAGCCGCTTTTCGCTTTCTCTAGGATTTGTTTTCCAGTCTTTTCAAAGCCAAATCTTGCACTCCATCGGCTCATGTTGTAGCTGCTTCTGCGGCTGAATGTGAACAACTCGTTCCAATGCTTTTCCACAAAGAACAGAATCCGGCTGATGACATCTTCCTGTTCTGCTTGATTGTCCCCAAAAGCATTGCGATTGACGTGAATGTGCAGACCGCAAGTCGATGTCTGATGGGAACGGTAGCCCATGGCAACTGCCTCCCGAAGGATTTCTTTCCAGTTCATTTCCTCTGTGTGGTACTCTAAGGTCATGGGATGACTTACAATTTCAAAGCCATCCTCCAAGCTGCCGTCCGACTTAATGTAGATATTTTCCTCATGCACATTGGCGATGCTTTTGAGAGCTGCGGCGTTGTCGTTGTCCTTGCCGCCTTCATCCACTTCCAGTTCTACGCCAAAGTATCGCTTTCCGTTTCCGTAGAAAATGGGTGTGGGCTTGTAGCCGTACTCCTCGATCTCGTCCTCAAATTCGTCAAAGCATCTTTCGCAGTAGGGCAAGTCGCTGTGCCAGCAGACGATGCTTTCCGGAACGATCTGCCCGTAGGATTCGCATCGATAGTAGTGGGCATCAAAGCAGTCCTGGCAAAGGCAGGTGTCTTCATCGGAGACGCTGTTCTGTTCCCAGATCGTCTCGCCGCAGTGGTCGCAGGTGACACAGTGTTCCTCAACACAGTCATCGCAGAGCAGCTCATCGTCTACCGGTGTGCCTTCTCCCTCCGCAAGCACTCTTCCGCAGTAGTCACAGATTCTTACTTCTTCTTCCATTTCAAGTTCCTCCAAAAACAAAAATTCCGGTAAGGCTGAAAGAATTTACCTTACCGGAATTATAATATATATTTGAGGTTGGGGGTTGATACGGGTGAGAAAAGTGATGTGGTTTTCGCAGCACCTTTCCGAAAACAACTCGTTTTTACAAACTGAAAATTCAAAGTGTTATACTGATACTGCGGTTGCAAAAGCATTGCAGCCAATAACGAAACGGGAGGAATTTTCAATGTCTCAGAAAAAACGAAAACCAAACGAATTTACAATAGGATACAAGGCAATGGTGACAGATTATCTGCTTTACGAGGATTGCTGCGACTATCATCTGAAACTGATTCTTGCGGTTTGGGATGGTGTGACTGTGCAGGAAGAGGTGAAATACTTTAGCTATCTGACCACATGGGGCAGCAGTCAATTCCGTGATTTGTGTGTGGATTTTGGCTTGCTGGCTTGTGCGGAGTCTGTATACTGCGATTTGAACCGTCTGCTGGGAGCCTATTGTATTGTGCAGTATTATCCGAAAAAGCGGCAAATACCGGAGGATAAAATTGACGAAGTCATGCCGGTGGTGTCGAATTGTGACAGGGAAAATGATTGGGATCATCTGCAATTTGCAGAACCATTTGCTCGTATTGCCGTGGCTGAGGAAAAAGCGGAAAGTACCATACAGCTGGCAAAGTATGTAGATGATATCGAAGAAACATATCGCTTTTGCGTCAATCATCTATGGCTGCACCCGAACATTCGGTGTATCTATCGAAAGAATATGCCGGAGCTTCCAATTCCCAGACATCCGGAACATGACAAGAAATGGATCTCGATGCGGAAAAGGGATTTTCCAGAGCATAATCTGTATGTTCCGGTCAAGGAATATGACCTGCGAATGGAGCATGATGCGGAGTCATACTATGTAAAGGAGCCGCTGCGGCGGAATCGGTAAGGGGAAGCTGATAGAGTAGGGGAGATGTGAAAAAATCCGGTGAGGTTGGGGGAAAACCTTGCCGGATTTTTTATGTGATAGGGTTGAAATTTGTAAGAAAAGGCTTACTTTGCCGAAACCAATTTCAGGGAGTTATCCAGACCGTCCAGAACGGCGAATGTGGAGTCGTCAATTTTGGTGAAAGCTACAATGTTGTCGCTGAGATAATTGGTGCCGGAGTTTTCGATGTCTTTGCCATCTATGATTAGGATATCATGGTTTTCGTCACTTTTTTTATTTAAGGCACCTGTATCAGATTCCTGATAGTCAAGATTCACCTGATAGATGGAATGGTCTTCTGTCATGTAATACACGGCATCTGTGTCTACAAAGAACGGATTTTCATCAATGTTTGTTTTTATTTTTTCAGAATATTCTCCGTCCGAAGTTAGCAGCTGTGTCGTTTTTACAATACTAATTTTATCATCAACGCTGCTTGAAAGAGCAGTCAAATAATAATATTCATCATTATACAAAAAAGGATAAGAGAAGGAAGGATAACCTACATAAGGAACTTTTCCGGAAGCGAGAACATCACCCGTATCCAAAGAAAATTGATATCCATTTGTAAAGGCTTCATTTTCTGACAAAAAAGTAAAAGCTGTTGGCGAAACAACGTTGTAAGACTCTTCTATATAGCATACACTTTTATCTGCCTCTACATCGTAAATACCAATATTTTCATTCTGAACATTCAGGTAAAGCTTTCCGGTATACGGATTCACCCCATATGTTTTGAATGCATCTCGGTAATCGCTTTCGGATAAATCAACCGCTGTTTCTGTTTTATTTGTATTCAGGTCGTAATACATGATTTTAGCTTCGTCTTGCATATAGTAGATTCTATTGTTTACCGGATTATATTGAATTTTATATGTTCCATCATGTGTATTAAAATGTGCTAAAGATTTTACTCCATAAGTTGCCGTATTGCCAGCTGTTTTCTCTGTTGTCTGTTCCTCTGTTGCTTCCGTTGTGCACTCTGTCTCTGTCGCTTTTTCTGTGGTCTCTTCTTTGGATTCTGTTTCCGGTTCGGTGGATGCTTCGCTGCTCTCTTCGACTTCGGCGACGATGGCAGGAGTGGACACCGTTTGCTCCGGTTCATTTTTGTGGCTCATCAGATACCAGATGACCAATCCGGCGAGAAGCAGCAGCAGAATCAGGATTGCGATCAGGCAGCCAAGCGGCGACTTCTTTTTCTTTTTGACGGCAGCATTTTCCGGATTCAGAGTGCCGTTGGGATTATTTTGAAGTGCGCCGTTTGCATTTTGCGGTGCAATCGTTCCGTTGGGATAAGCCTGTCCGTTCGGCACCGGCGGGACAGGATAGGGCTGTGCACCCTGAAAGGTAGCGTTCGGTGCTTGCTGCCGAGGATTCTGTCCGTTTGGAGTTGCAGTAGGATTTGGCTGACCGGCGATTGCAGCATTCTGAGGTGCTGCAGTTCCGGGTGCAGCAGGTGAAAATGTTGCATTTTGACTTGCCGGATTCGGGCTTGTCCGAGAAGCATTCGACACTGCCGGCTGCTGTTCCTGTGCCGGCGGTGCGGCGGCTTTTGCAGCGGGCTTCGGTGCAGCCGGAATCGCTGTTGCATTCACAGCCCCTGTTTTTTCCGCTGCCGCTGCGGGAAGTTTCCATTGCAGTGCGTCTGTAAAATACGTGACAACTTCTTCGGCTTTCTTTTTCTCTGTCGAGAATTCACGAATCAGTCTGCCAATGGCCTGCTGTACGGCAGCCTGTTTTGCTTTTTCGTCCTTTTCGTCTGCATCGATCAGAATCGAACCAATGTCGCTGTCGATGGCGTTTTTCACCAGATTGTGATCCGGAAAATCATTGCCCATCAGGTCATTGATGTAGGCGTTCATTTTGGATTTGTTTTTCAGGATTTCCTTTCCGCCCATTTCCAGACAGTAGGCAATTCCCTCCGAAACCGAATCGAAATACTGGAACTTAGAGATAAATTTTTCTTTGCAATGGGGACAATGCTGCTTATCTGACAATTTTTCGTCAAACAAGCTCCATGTCTTATTGCATTTGCTGCACTTCATAATCAGATTCCTCTTTTCTCACATACTGCCGCCTTTTAGCGACATGTTGTTTTGTGCTTTTGTTTCCCCGGATAATCCGCACCAGGCACACGTTGCATAGGATTCCCCATGGTAGCAGGTAATCTTGGAACAGCGTGGACAGTGTAAAAAAGTTTTGGTTCCGCAAAAGGGACAGCCGTTATAATTGGGGGACGGGTGAAACGTTCCGTTCAAAACAGTTTCGTCGTAACCCTCCGATTTTGCTTTGCTCTCGTCAATCGGGAACGCCCATGTCAGTGCCCAGTGGTCTGGCTGCTTTTCGACTCGGATGCCGTATAAGTGCCGGTTGCACTGGGGGCAGCGTGCAAGAACAATGTGTGCCTCTTTGATCGCCATGTTTCTCACTCCTCTTCCCATTCATTTTCGCTTTCGCTGATGATCTCTTCCGGAACTGCGTCATTTACTTCGCCGGCATTGTCGCTTTCTGCCGAATCCGGTTCTGCTGCATCCAGAGAGAATTCCTCTGGCTGTGCGGATGCGGTTTCTGTTTCACAGGCGGGAATGTGGGCTTCCTGTGCATCTTGCTGCGCTGTGATTTCCTGTGACCGGTCATCCTCTGAAACCGTGGGACAGATTGCAGCGTTGTCTTGTGTTTTCTCCTCTGTATCAGCAGCTTGCACCTGACCAGAAGCATCGTCTTTTTCTTCCCAGCCTCTTTGCACTGCTGCAATATCCCGTGTGACACCTGCCAGCTTCTGCTGCTGTTCAGAGAGCTTTTCCTCGATTTTACGTTTCTTTTCCAGATACCGCTTGATTTTTTCCTCGGTTTCCGGCGTTTCAGCCGATTGTGACAAAAGGCGCTGTATCTTTTCCAGCTGGAACTGCAATTCCTGAATGGTGTCCTGCAAATGCTTTTTCTGTGCAGTTAGCGTCTCCAATTTTGTGATCTGTTGTAAGGTTTGTTCGATAGCGGATAACTTCTGTACATCCAGAATCCCCGCAATGGAAACATCGTCATGACTGCCGGATTTGGAGATGTTTGCAAGATTGGCTTGCAGCATTTCTGTTCGCTTTCGGAAATTGTCGTGTAAAAAATCAAGTGCAACGTTGCGGTAAAAAGAGTGCAGCATCTCGGCAAATGTATCATCGATACCGTCCGTTCCTAGAAAAATGGCAACGGGAATCTGGTTGTCCCAGATGTGGCAGCGAAATTCACTGGCTGCATTTTTATCGCAAATGGAAGTGCAGCGGTTCAAATGGCAGTTCTCATCCCATGGAATCGGCTCGTCCATGGTCCCGTCCTCGTATAGGGCAACGCATTTCCCATCGCCGATGTGCAGACCGATGGCGTAGGATTTGCATAACCCGACCGCAATTAGAGTAGTACCGTAGGCTTTCTGTACGTGAGAATGCTCCTTTTGTATCAGGTCTGAGACCTCGCTTTCCGTATGTGCTCTGTAGTTTTCCTCGGTGAAAAATTGAAAGGTTTTCTGGTACTTTTCCGGCACTCTCTCCAGTTCGTTCGGCGTGAAAGGGGATTTGATCAGGTCATTTCTCACGGCAATATGCCATTCCGTAATGATGCTGTGGATCAGCTGTGTCACCACACTTTTTTTCGTTTTGGAGTCTGGAAACGGAAAGGTGATTGATTTTAGAAATTCCCGAATCTTATTGCAAGCGATCTCTGCGGCAAAGCGGGAACCTCGGTCGCTCCGGAAGTACTGCTTGCTGCCGTGACCGTCTGCCACAGTTGCAACGACACAGTCCGCATCCTGCAGATATTGTGTACTGTCTTGGCATACGGTATGGTTCAAGATATGCTGATAGCCCTTTTCTGAAACGGCAAATCCTTCGTACATCATCATTGTTTAATCCCATTCGTCATCATCATCGGAATCATCCGAACCCAGTATCATCGGTTCGGGCGATTCTTCGGTGCTTTCTATACTGCTGTATGCAGATTCCTTTTCTTCTTCCAGCATAACCTTTGCGGCTTCCGCCATCTGATGTTCCGCAGACGTAGAACGGACGTCCTTCACATCTGCCGGTGCTTCCGCAGAATCCTCGGAAACCGTTGCAGAGGTGCTTGCGATCTGTGAGGAGGTGACTGCAATGAAACGGATGATCTTTTTGAGGCTTCCAATGTCATTTACGGTAAACAGAAGTTCAACATTGCGAATTGCTTTTTTCAGCACTTCCCGGTTGGCATCTTCGCCGATTGCAATTGCAATTTTCAACGCAGCCTGATACCACTTATTTTGCTGTAGCTTTTTCAGTGCAGTGAGGTAGTCATCTGTTGGCTCGCCGTCAGAGAGGAGCAGGATGACAGGCGCATAAAATCCGGAAGATGCTGCGCCTCGGTCCATGAATCCATTTTTGGACAGCTTGTCGTTCAGCTCCAGAAATGCAGCTCCCAGATCGGTCAGGCCGTTGGCGTCCAGCGGTTCCCAATCATCAAAGGCGTCCAGAGACATCAGAGCAGGCGTGACCCATTCACAGCCGGTGGAAAATTTCAACACGCTCAGTTTGATTTCGGAATCTGCCTGCGATTCGGAAAGATGCCGCAGATCCGGAATCAGTTCCTCGATTGCAGAATTGACGGCACCGATTTTTTTGCCCTCCATGCTTCCGGAGGTATCGATCAGGAAAAAGATCGGCATGACTCTTTTCGGGATGCTCTCTGCATTTCCCAGAAAACTGCTTAGATTTTCAGACATAGTCTAGTCTCCTCTTCTGTTATTTGATTTCCATATACTCATTTTTGATTTGAATGCGGATTCCCTTTTGAATCAGAACACGCTCTCCGGGAGCGACAGTTTCATTGTTGATCCGCCAAGATTCGCCGGACTTGTTCATGAGTGCAATTTTGGTTTTGGTTTTATTCTGTACGACCTTTGCTGTAACTGTCCGGCATTCGTTTTGGTCGTAGCAATCTGTGATGTAGGCTGTAACAATCTCCTGCTTGGGGAAAATCGGAATGCGGAAATATTGTGTCTGGATCCAGCCAATGTGCGTGATTGGCTGATGACAGCACATACACGTTGCATTTTCAGTGGTATATCTGGTTTCTTTTCCGCAATTGGGACAGATGATGACTTCCGACTGGAACCGAAGCAGATTTTGCAGCCACTCCTTTTCCGTGATTCCCATTTTGTCTTCGCACATGACTTCCTTGCTGAAAGCCTTGATAAAGGTATTCTGAATATATACCGGCATCTGCGGCCATCTCATCAGGAAGTTATTGTGCACGCCCTTTACCGGACGGTTGGACGCATCCTTGGGGTCGGCAATGAAAACAGGGGATTCTCCGTAATAGCGCTTCTGTCGTTGTTCCGTCATGACGGCCTTGCTCTGCGTCTGCTCGCCCTCCAGAGGGTGGTTTCTCAGCAGAAGCAGGAAAAGGACAACGGCAAGAGAAAACTGGTCGGTTCTCTTATCCGGCGTCTTTCTTCCTACAACGATAGATGGTGCCATGTATCTGCATTTTCCAGCAATCCCGGACTTTTCTCCAAACTGGGAAACGTTGTCGTTATCGCAGATCAGGACATCTCCGGTTTCAGGGTTCAGGAAGAAGTTGCCGTCATTCAAATCCTGATAGGAGAATCCACGGTTATGCAGAATCCGGAAACTCTCTACAATGTTGATGGCTGCATTCAGCAGCGTGTGAACACTGGAAAAGTCAATCTTTCCGATCAGGAAATCAGAAAAGTCATAGTAGTTATCGGGGCGCAGTTTCATAATGTAGCCAAATGTATCGTAGTACATACGGGTGATGGCAACGGGCCACAGGAATGAGTCTGTGGGAGCCTGTTCCCGGATGTTGTTTTGCAGGTTCTTGCGAAATCCCTCCATGTCCTTTATCGAACCTTTTTTGTACCATTTCAATGCCATCTGGTTTCCGAGATAGTCCACCAGATAGACATATCCCTGGCCGCCCTCTCCTAATTTCCGGACGATTTGAATCGTTCCCATGTTATCATCTAATTCAATTTGCATTCCTGCTTGCAATTCAGACATTTTTCTATCTCCTTTTCCTTAGTCCTCCGCAGCGAGAATCCGGTCGATTTCCCGAATGATTTCCAGCCTGCGTTTCCGATTTTCATTCTCTGCATTCAGCTGATTGTATTTTTCCTCTAAAATATGTGCCTTTTCCATGTTGATGAACGAGGTGAATGCCGCAGTTTCCAGACTTTTTTGTAAGCTGATAATATCCTGCTTTACCAGATCCAAGAAAGGAATTTCAATGGAAACCGCATTCATGACCTGTTCGTTTAAAATGTTCTTCAGGATGCAGACATCCTGGTTGAACTCGCTCGGAATCTTTTCAATTGTTTTTCTGTAGTTCTGAAAGAACTGCGCATATGCTCTTTCTGTCAACTGGCTTTCAGCGGAATTTGGACTTTCCTGTAGTGCATGTTCCAGCAGCTGATTCAGCTTGGTGACTGCTGGATTTTCCTGAATGGCAAAGAGTGGAATTGCATTGGCATCTGCCGTTTCAACCGGTGGGAGTTGAGCCAGAAGGGTGTCCAGTTCGGCGAGTGCATTGTTCGGATGCTTTTCACAGAAGTTTTGCAGATTGTGGTACAGCGGGCTGTTAACTGCGATCACTTCGTTTGTCACAGATTCCACCTTTACAATTGCATCGTTCAAAGAATTGCTTTGCGGGTCATTGTTGGAATTGATTTGCTGATGAAATAAGATCTGATAGTGCATCGACTGTTTGTCCGGCTGGATCTGCGGATTTTCTTCATCTGTAAACAGAGAGATGCTGTAGAAGTTGCGTCGGTCGTCATCAAATTTTTTATATCTTGCGATGTTTCCAAAGGGTGTGGAAATCAATATTTCAAACAGGCTTCTGGAGTAGCGGCGAATCAAGCTGTTATAATAGCCTTCTGGTGCAACTTTACCGCATTGTTCAGAGATGTACTGTTTCAGTGCTTTCTCCAGCTCCTTGAAAAAAGGATGGGAAGGTGTCAGTTCCAGACCGGATTCAAATGCGGTTAAAATCTTCTTTTCGCTCTCACGATACTCTTCCACTGCCAAATGTACTACATTGTCGATAAACTCCTCATACATTGCAGTAAATTTGCTGTCCCGTATGGATGCGTCAAATCGCTCCAAAACGCCTGCACCGGAGAGTTCCTCGTACTGTGCTCTTCGAATCTCGTCTTCGGTGATCTGATAGCGTACAGGATCGATGCTTTGAATTGCATTTTTGCGGACTTTATCCGTGATTGGCTTGTTCTCTTTGCACTGCTGTACAATTTGCGTCCGGCACTCTGCCAGTGCGTTATGGATTCTCTGCCTTGCCGTTCTTTTTAGTTCGTCAACCAGATTGTCCATTTGCAATTCTATGCTGGAATTGCCGTCGATCTGATTTTCCTGTCGGAGTTCACTGAATAGTGCGAGCACATTTTCCTTTAAGTTGGCAATGCGCTGCTGCATCACTTGCAGGCGAACGGTATTGTTGTAGTCTTCAAGCAGGCTGCGGATGGTGTCGATGCCGTCTCCGGCAAGTCCTTTTTCTTTTAGGCTTTGTAAAATTGCACTTTGCGTATTGCCGTTGTCAAGTTCAATTCTTGCCCTTGCGGAGCCGGCCGTCAGGCGCTGTGCAATCAATGCCGTTGGCATGATTCTGTAATTTTGCAGTTCCTCTCGAATCCGCTGCAAATTATCCTGGAGTGTGGTTGCAATATCTGCACGGTTTGCGAAAACAAATAGCTTTTCCCCAATGAAAATGCCGTCATCGTCTTTGTCCACAGATTCAAAGAACTGTACCAGAGAATCATTGAAACTGGGGCGATCTGCATTGACAATTAAAATGACAGCATCCGATTTTTTCATCCACGCTCTGGTCTGGTCTTTGTGTAGTTGTGTCGGAGAATCGAAACCTGGGACATCATATATGATCGCATTTCGCATGGCGGAAAGCTTATCGGAGCGTATCACAATTTCCTTAACGGCAAGTGCTTTTGCAGGATTTTCGATGTATTCCTTTACCTCGGTTTCTAGTTCATGGTTAACAAAATGCAGAGATTCAGAACCGATCAGATTTTGAATGCTGCTCCGATTTGTGATGATTTCGAGGATGTCGTTATAGATATTTTTCTGTTCCGAACGCAAGGGTGGCAATTGTTCGGTTTCTTTGTCCAGCAATTCCTTTGACCATTCGCTCCAATGCTGCGGGTTTTCAATGCCGAGAAGGTTCAGCTTTCTGTGAAATTCCTCGTTGAACTGTGCATCGGAGTAGAAATCGACCTGTGCATCGTTCTCCGTGCCAAACCGGATGCTGGTTGCGGTGTATGTGCACCGTGCGTCTTTCGTCGGAAGAACATCATTCCCCATAAATGCGTTTGCAAAAGTACTTTTTCCGGATTTTTCAAGGCCAACAATGGAAATCTCAAAGGTATTGTTTTTTAGCTTTTCCTGAAAAAAAGTCATTTTTTTCAGAATTTCCCGGAGCTTTTGCTGATAAGAAATTTCAATTACCTCACTATATTTTGTATCCAATAGCTTTTGTACACAAGAAATCTCTGAACTCAGCCGTTCTAATGTTTCTTCACGATTCATCGATAGCTCGTCCTTTCTGATAAGCATATTTCTTCTCAAAAAAATTATTTTTCAAATGGTGAATACTATTAACCACCACTATCCTCATTATATCATATAATAGATATGATGTCAAATAATATTTACCATATCTTCAAATGAGGGAAACCAATATGTTCAAACTGAAAACCACCTTGGGCACCAACAATATCTGCGGACCGAATTTGATTCGGATCCGGCATGAAAAAGGGCTTTCTCAGCGACAGTTGGCAAAGAATCTGCAAATTGCCGGATATGATGTAGACCACCACTTTATCCGCCGCATCGAAAATGGAGAACGATTTGTGACAGATATGGAACTGGTGGCACTGGCAAAAGTGCTGCAGGTGGAGATCACGGACTTGATTGATCCGACAATTCCCGTGGCGGTGCAGAAAGATTCCCTTTGATTCTATTGTAGCAAATGAGCAGGACAAACGTCTGTCCGTTCAAAGAAATGTTACGGCTGTAATAAAAAAAGGACCGGCTTGTCATGCAGCCGATCCTTTCCGTTATGATTTCTTGGGAGTATATTTCCGAATTTCTGCAAAACACGTGTCACAGTAGCCTAATCGCTTTTCCCAATGCAGCTGCTGTTCCGGAACGACTTTGCCGCAGCTTTCACAGCGGCAATTGCCGGAAGCGTCTTTCCAGGGGTGGTGCAGCTTTAACATTCGCAAAAATCGAAGCTGCCATGTTCCTGGTTGCAATAATGCTCATAAGCCCAGACAAACTGCATCATGTCCATTTCGTCCTGGAAGTTCGCTGAAGAATACTTCATCAGCCGGTTTACATAGAGGTTTCCGGATTTCGGAGACTGATAGAGATAGATGGTAAGCGGTACAAAGCAGGCATTGTGCAGCTCACACAGATCGATCAGCTCATTGGGGTTGTCCTCTTCATAGAGCAGCCCAAGCGTCGCACAGAAGTGCTCGTAATCGCCACGCCCTACAGAGCGAATGCGGTTGATGTAATAGTCCCTGTGTACGATGTGTCCTCTGTCTATGATAGCAACGTAACAGTATAGTGTTAGTTCTTCCGGACGAAAGCGGTCTTTTTTCAGCTGGATCTTTTCGATAAATCCGGCACAGGGGCGATGCAGCTGTAGCGGCGGAAAACGACGGTAGTTTTGGAATAATGCCGGAATCTCCCGTTCTGCCTTTTGATAAGAAACGCTCTTTATCAGCATGAGATCTCGTTTCAGCTGCAGACGCTGTTCCCTGATCTCCGGAGCAAGATTTGCCATATCTTTCTCAGTGCAGTAGGTTTCCGGCTGAAACCAGCGGATCTTTTCGTAGCAGTCGTCCAGTCCGAAAGCAATTTTCAGATCTGTATCGCCAAGAGGTGTGATGCTTTCAAAGCCACGGTCTGAAGAAAGAACAGCGGTGCAAGATGTTCCAATGGCATAGTCGAGTTCCAGTACGTAGTCATTTCGATGTTCTGTTCGATCGGAAAACAGGTCGAACTCCTCGCAGAAATTCTGGAATGCTTCTCGTCCGTTGGTAAAGGGCTTGTTGAAACATTTCTGATGTTCGGAAATTTTGCCGTCGACCGCCAGTGCAGCGGTTACTGTAACACTGGGATACGGTTTTTCCACTGTCTGAATGTCTGTGATGATGCCGATAAATGTGCCGTCTGGGTAGTTGCAAGTGTCTTTCATTGAAAAAATCTCCTTTGTATTGATTTGCAGTTTTTTCTGCCTTTATAGTATACCATGCCAAAAATCCATTTTGTAAAAACGACTTTGCAGGAGGCGATCGTGTGACGGAAGAAGAATTGTACGCAGGTGCAGGTGAGGTTACCAGAAAGTGTTTGGATGACATTCTGGAATCGGAGTATGGCTTTGTGCAGGACGATGAGGAAACTTACACGTCGGAGTACCTGCTGACCTATCCGTGCAAAACATTTGCAGAGGGCTTGACGGATACGCTTTTGCAGCATGGATTTTCCGGACAGGCAGACGATGCCAAAGAAAAGATTGCTTATGTTCGGGAATGCTGTAAGCAGCGAGGGGTAACGCTCAATCCGGAAGTCATCAAAAGCTGGTTCTGCGGAACTCGTCCTAACAGTGGCGAACGCAGCCGGGACAGTCTGTTCCGGCTCTGTTTTGCTCTGGGATTGAACGACCGGGAAACGGCTTCTTTTTTTCAGAAGGTGTACTTTTCTTGTCCCTTCAATTTCCGCAGTGCAAAAGAAACGGTGATCTGGTACTGTCTGCGAAATGGACTGGGGTATCCGGAAATGCTGTCTCTGGCAGAGCAGGCGGAACAGCTGATAAATGAGGAAAGTGCGACAGAGGAAGAAATGTGCTATGAGCAGACCAGTCAGCTGGAAAGTGCACTGCTGCAAGTTGGTTCTACAGAGGAATTGCTTTGCTTTTTCCGGGAAAACCGTCTGGATTTTCAGATGCCCAGAAAGACTGCCATTCACTATGCGAAGTGCCTGATACAGGAAGCCACAGAACTTGCTCAAAATGCAGTTGCAGATCAAAATGAAATTTCCCACCAAAAGCAGAAATCCGGAAATGTTGATCTGCTGCTGAGTGTGATCTTCGGAGAGAATATGCGGACTTACCAGAAAAAGAGTTCCTTTTCCAAAGAGGCTGTTTTTCCGGAATTGATACGTTCTGATTTTCCCTTGGGAATGAACCTTTCCAGAATCAAACGGGGAGAACCAGTTTCAGATACGATTTTGCGAAAAACACTGATCCTGCTGAACTTCTATTGTTTCTTTGCAGTGCTGTTTGCAAAGAATGACACCTCCGATTTGTTTTGTGCCATTGAGTCTGATTTTCTGGACTTTGTCCATGAAACCAATGACCTGTTGTGCAGCAGCGGTCTGCCGGCTTTGTATGTGCGGAATCCTTATGACTGGCTGTTTCTGCACTGTGCCAATCATCCCTATCCGTTGGAAGAACTGCGGTCTGCCATGCGGCGGTACTATTTTGACCAGGCAGACGAAAAAAGCACATCACTTTCCACACTGTGATGAAAGTGATGTGCCTGGATCATGTTGCTGTTAGAACATGGTCTTGATTTTAGAACTGCATTTGCAGGTGTAAGTAGAAGTCACCGCGGTTACGGTGTACCATGCGTGCTTCTGTGCCTTCTTCGGTCAGAATGTTTTGGAACATTCGGTGAAATTGAATGCTGGAAATGCTGCAGGGGAATCGATTCTCCCGGCAGTAGCTTAAAAATCCGGCATATACCACGGCGGTTCGCTCTGCTTTTTTGTGCTTGGGTTCTGATAGGACGATGCAGTGATTGTAAAACGCCTTTACCACATTGTGTTCGTTTTTGTAATGCTCCAATGCAGCTTCGCAGGCAGGAGAATAGGTGAAATTGTAATCGTTGTCGATCAGCCGTTCCAGTCCGGCATAGGCAAAATTGAAGATGCCCGGGAGTTCTTGCATCAGATCTCCTTCCAGATAAATGTTCTTGTAGAGAACACCCTCCTCCGGCTCCTGATTGGGAGCGAGGTCGTGGAAACACTGTTCAAAGGGAATGATCAGCAGCCGGCGATAGAACCCGTCGCTGTAATCCTTGGTCTGGATCATATCATTTGCAAGGAGAATAAACTTGCTGTGGATCTCTGTGGTATAGGACTTTTCAAATTTTTCTTCGATTTCAATAGAATCGCCGCCGGTCAGTGCCTTTAGGTCAGCTGTGCTGTACAGCTTTTCTGTTTTTGTCTCAGAGGAAATGTTCAGCAGCTTTCGGTCCAGGTTTTGCTTGCCAAATCTTCCGTTGCTGATCTGATCCAAAGCAACAGCAGATACATTCCGTTCTCCCAGCATATGCTTGATCATGTTGGATAACAGGGACTTTCCGTTGGAACCGGAACCCAGAAAGACAACAAGTTTCTGCATAATGTCTTCATAGTATAGGCAGGCTCCCATGATCTCCTGAACCAGATCGATCCGTGTCTGGTCATTGTCAAAGAGTTCCTGCAGAAAGCGGAAAAACTGCGGTGCTTTTGCCTTGGGGTCGTAGTCATATGGAATCTGTACCAGACAGAAAATGTCCGGCGTTGGTTTCTCTATCGTTTCCTCCTGTAAATCGAAGATGCAGTTTTGGAACTGCAGGAGTCCCGGACGCATTCCGTTATCTTCTGCATAGGGAACTTTTCGCTTGAAATAGGGGATGTACTCGTTTTCCTGCTTTCGCTTCCAGATATTGCAGGAAGCTTCTTCAATGATCGCAAAGAAAATTTTCTTGTATGCGTGGTCTTCTAGGTATTCATAACACTTTGACTTGAAATTGTAGAAGTAGAGCTTTCCGTTGCAGTATAATGCGTGGACTCTTGTCATTGCATACTGAATAAATACGGTGTGGTCGAATTGAATCTTGCTGCCGTTTTCTTGTGTAAATCCACGCTGTGCCAGCATCTTTTCCTTGACTTCTTCCGGCGGCAGATTGCTTTTCCATTGTTCGTTTTCTTTGTCTTTGGCAATGTAGTTTGTTTCCTGAAATGGTTTCATATAATTTTTTCCTCCTGTTGTAAATTGGCGGAGAGATTTCCGCATGATTTATTGTATCATAGGGAGAAATGGAGTTTGTAACAATGACTTTTCAAGTGGTTGTTACAAATGCTGTATGGCAATGTGTTACGATGACAGCCGGGAGGTGATGGGATTGCAGGAATGTGTTCGCCAGGCAATGGAACTGATCTCTGCTTTGCAAAAGGAGTCCGTTTCTCCGGCAGTTTTTTTGAAACAGCACACTTCATTTTTTTCGGGTATCCCTTTGTGGTCACTGCTTGCGCCGGAATGCAGGCAGAAGGCAGTTTACACAGAAAGCAGCTATGTCTATTTGATCGGCAGCTATCTGTATTTTCAATGGGAGGGAAAACCGGTGACATGGCTGGAGCGAAGACGGTTTGCTGTCCTTCCGTCACACTCGGAATTTTATCAGAAAATATTGTGCAGCAATTGGAAAAGGCGATTTCAGACATTGCAGGAATTGCAGGAATACCTTTTACAGATGCCGTCATAAATCAATATCACAACTTTTGAAAAGAGGAACTTACCATGCGAACGCCACTGCCAGTCGGTACACATCTGACCATTTCCGCCATTGGAACCCAGCAGCAGATCACAGTGCAGATTCAAGAACTGATCGGAACAGGAGCCAGTTGTCTGGTCTATACGGCGGTTTGCAGGGACGGAGAACAAAACGAATTTTATCTCCGGCTGAAAGAGTTCTGTCCGGAAAATCTACACCTGATTCGGCAGCAGGACGGCAGTTTGCTTGCGGCAGACGAAGAAGCTTTTCAACGGCAGATGCAAAGCTTTATCTGGGGGTATCAAAAGCAGATGCAGTTCCGGCAGTTCCCGGAGAGCTGCAACAGTATCAGCAATGTCCAGGGCGTTTTTGCCGGAAACGGCACCCGGTATATTGCTATGAACTGTCAGAATAGCATTCCGCTGGAACAGCAGGAGTTGTCGCTTTATGACACATTTCGGGTACTGCGTGCAGTGGCACAGCAGCTGGACAATCTGCATCAGCATGGATATCTCTATCTGGACTTAAAGCCTGCCAACGTGCTGCTCTATCCGGAAACGCCGGAACTGGTGATGCTGTTTGATTTTGACAGTGCCATCGAAAAAAGCCGGCTTTCTGATGCAGTGATCTCCTGTACAGCAAAGTGGGCAGCACCGGAAGTGTTACAGCAAAACCGCAGAAAGATCGGCGTTGTGTCCGATGTCTATACGCTGGGCGGACTGTTGTTGTACCTGTTGTTTCGCCGTACTCCGGAAGTAAAGGACAGGAGAAATCGTGCGGTATGGGATGCGGAGTTTCCGGACTCGGTGCTTGCCGGAACTGCTCCAGAAATCAGACGCATGGTCACGGAGCTGCTGCGAAAGACCTTGGCTGCCAATCCGGAAAAGCGGTATGCCTCCTGTGCGGAACTTCTGACACAGATCGAACCTTTTCTGGATTCATTTCAACAGCCAAAGCCTTATCTGCAAACCAAACTGCCCTTGGGTAACAATTACTTTTGCGGACGGGATATCGAATTGCAGGAGATCCATACCCTTTTGCAGCAGGAAAAGTTTCTGCTGCTCCACGGTGTCGGCGGTATCGGAAAAACAGAACTGGCAAAGCACTATGCTATGACGTATGCGGAGGAGTATGACGCCGTTGTATTTGTTCGGTTTCTGGATAGTATGGAGAACACC
Organism: Ruminococcus callidus ATCC 27760; assembly: GCF_000468015.1. Lineage (GTDB taxonomy): Bacteria > Bacillota > Clostridia > Oscillospirales > Ruminococcaceae > Ruminococcus_C > Ruminococcus_C callidus. The sequence continues at coordinate 100,208 of NZ_KI260449.1, forward strand.
ATTCTCAGCGATACCAATTTTCCCATTGTGCATTGCACACGCTCTGACGGGGAAAGTGATGCGGCATATCTGGAACGAAAAATGCAGGTACTGCGTCAAATCTGTACGCCAAGGCATCTGATCCTGCTGGACAATTTTGATACTGGTGACTGCGAAAATCTGGACTTCCTGACAGAACTGCCTTGCCCCATTCTGGTGACCTCCAGAGTGGATTATGACGGTATTTTCCCCCAGTATGAGGTGGACATTTTGTCTGACGAATCAGCGTTGTATCAGATGATGGCGTACTATACAAAGAGAGAGCCGGACTTGTACACCGATGCCATATTGAAGGCACTGAATGGGCATACCATGGCAGTGGAACTGGTGGCAAAGCAAATGGCACTGCATCAGCTCACTTCCCGTGAAATGTACGAAAAGCTCTGTGCAGAAGGCATTTCCGGAGATGACGGCAAAGTGCGTCAGCTGAAAGACAGCACACTTCGGGAAAAAACAGCGTTCCATCATATGGAGATCCTGTTCTCGGTGCTGGATTTGTCCGAATCGGAAAAGCAGGTGCTTCGCTGTGCTGCCCTGGTCGGTGCAACGCCAATGGTACGGCAGTATTTTGAAGTTATTAGTGATTTGAATGAGGCAGAGACCAACAGCCTGGATCGGCTGATTCAAAGCGGCTGGATCTCCGAAGTGTATCAGGATGAAATGTGCATTCTTTCCACTCATCCGCTGATTGTAGAAGTGCTGTGTGAAAAACTGCGTCCGAACAGCAGGGAATGCAAAAATATGGTGGAACTTGCTGGCAGTGTTGCTGGTTATATTGAAGAATCCGAAAATGCAGAACAACGGTTTTTATCTGTGCAGTGGCTGGATCATATGGCACATCATATTCAGGGCGACGACCCGGAATTATCATTTTTCTTTGCTATGATGTGTTATCGACTGTATCTGGGAGAAAATCGTTGTGAGGATGCCCTATGGGCAGCACAGCAGGAACTTCGGATTCTGAGACAGGAGGAAGACTCAAGGGTTCGACTGATAAATACGTTATCTTTTATTCAGGATTTTGCCATTAAACTGCATGATACAGAGATCAGCGAAAAAGCGGCAGCAGAATTAGCGGAATTGCAGTTGTCTGCATCGGAGCAATTTTCTGTTTTAAAAGGAGTATTATTTGAATATATATACGAAGAACGTGACTTTGACCAGGCAAAGTTGTATGTAGAACAGATCATACAGCTTGCGGAAGAAATCGGAGAGCCTATGAAACTTGCTTTAGCATATTCCAATTTCATCTGGTTGGAAAATATTTATCGAATCGATTGCAATAAATCTTTTTATATCGAAAAAACGGTGTTTTATGCAAACCAGTGCTTTGCAGAACAAACGGCGGAACAGGAACAAGATATATCATTTTGGTCAGAGTTGGGGGACATTTATCGGGATTGTGAGCAGTTTTCCCGTGCAATGGCGTGTTATCAAAAAGAACAAGAATTGTTTCAAGTGGAAATGCAGGAAGAATCCGTGACAGTAAATACAAAGCTTGTGCATTTTCAAACTGATATGGCATTCTGCAATTTGAAAATGAAACAATTTTCTGAAATGGAAGAAAACTATGAGAAAGCAATCGCAATGGCAAATCAGCTCTATGGAGAGGAACATGAAGAAACCGGAGAGATCTGGGCTACTTATGCCTGTGCATTGATCGACTGGTACAACGCTGAGCCAAGCCGGGAACTGCTGGAAAAATGCAAAGCTGCTATGGAACAGGCGTTGGAAATTTTGATGGAGCATGATGCGTGCAATGAAGTTACACTTGCAAATTTGTTGATGCGGTATAGCTCTGTGTTGTCAGAATTGGGAGAATTCCAGGATTGTAACATCGTTGCAGCTGAGGCGTTGGAATGTTTTCAGAAGAATTTCGGGGAACTGCATGAACAAATGCAATGGGCATATCTTATGGTAGGAGACAATTACCACAAAGCAGGGGATAAGGAAAATGCCAAGCGATATTATGACCTGGCGATCCGGGTCTTGCGGGAAAACGATTATGAGACGGACGAGCTGGAAGAACGAGTGGAGGAGATATTGCAGGGGATGTGATTTGAGGAAAGTGTGTCACTTTTTTCACGGTATATAAAGATAAGACCAGCCTGAGGTTCTGCGATTGGAATCTCAGGCTGGTTGTTTTATGGCTTTTTAGGAGTGAGGAAGGTGATGTGCTTTTTGAAAATCTATCCTTAAAATATATTGGAAAATGAGCCAAAGTCATTTTAACACTCGGTTTAACGCACGAAGCGAGCGTTAGCGAGTGTTAAACCAAATTCTATAAACGTTCCGAAATTCCGTGCTTTTTTCAAATGCAAATAAAATTTTTTATCGTTTAACGCTTGCTTTTAACGCTCGGTCGTGTTATAATGAATTTGATTCAATGCTCACCGAGCGTAAAAGGAGTGTTAAAATGAATATTGGATTTCGAGAAAATATGACGGTTGAATTCAAGAGCGATCTGAAAAAGTTATCAGATGATGTGATAATCGAAAGTGTAGTTGCTTTTGCGAATACTGACGGTGGTAAATTTTTTCTTGGTGTAGAAGATAATGGTGATATTACAGGACTGCATCCGTCTCACAAGGATCCTTCTAAGTTGGCAGCATTTATTGCCAATAAGACGATTCCACCTGTTGCAGTTCAAACGGAACTTATGGATGCAGATGATGTAAAGTACTTGATCGTAACAGTTCCGAAATATACAGCGATTGTTGCTGCTTCAAATGGAAAAGTTCTGAGAAGACGCATAAAATTAGATGGAGAGCCGGAAAATATCCCGATGTATCCATATGAAATGAATACACGGCTTTCTTCTTTGCGTATGCTGGATTATTCTGCTCAGCCTGTTCCGGAGGCAGTATATTCAGATTTAGATCCGGTAGAACGAGAACATCTTCGTAACATTATACAAAATTATCATGGTGAAAAAAATTTGCTTGATCTTGATGATACGGAATTAGATTTTGCACTTCGTTTGGCAGTAGAACAAAATGGTACTTTTGTTCCTACTTACTGTGGTATGTTACTAATAGGACGCCGAGAACGGCTTTCAACGCTTGTTCCGACTGCTGAAGCAGCCTTTCAAGAACTACAGGGAACGGATGTAGCAGTAAATGAATCCTTTGTATTGCCGATATTGATGGCTTTTGAGAAAATAGAATCATATATGGATGCCAGAAACCATACAAAAGAAATGGAAGAAGGACTGTTTCGAATTTCCATTCCGGATTTTGATAAAAGGGCATTTCGAGAGGCATTGGTAAATGCTTTCTGCCATCGGGATTATACGATGTTGGGACGTGTTCGTGTTTTACTGGATGATGATGGTTTGACCATCAGTAATCCGGGTGGATTTATTGAAGGTGTAACAATTGAAAATTTATTGACAGCCGAACCACATGGAAGAAATCCTGCACTTGCTGATGTATTAAAGCGAATCGGTCTTGCAGAGCGTACTGGACGAGGCGTAGATCGTATTTTTGAAGGCTCACTTTCCTATGGAAAATCATTGCCGGACTATTCAGAATCCAATACAAATCAAGTAAAACTATTTATTCCTAAAAGTTTGCCGGATAAGGCGTTTATTAAAATGATTGCAGAAGAACAAAGCAAGATCGGCAGACCATTATCTATCAATGCATTGCTGATATTAAATGCTCTGAAATCCAATCGAAGACTGCGGCTTGGAGAACTTGCACATATGATTCATCTCAACGAGTACAAAGTACGCACAACCGTTGAAAAATTAGTTGAATCCGGACTTGTGGAAGCGGACGGAAATGGAAACAGCAGAGCTTATATTTTGAGTGCAGCACTTTATAAAAATGCGGACAATGTAATTGGATACGTGCGGCAGACAGGGATTGATCGGATTCGTTATCCAGAACTTGTTTTGAAGTTTGCAAAAAATAATCAAGGCAAAGTAACTAGAAAGGATGTAATGCAGCTTTTGCATCTTAATCAGGGGCAGGCATATCGTCTGCTTGTTAAGATGACGGAAGAAGGAAAGCTTTTGCTCGTTGGAAAGGGAAAATTTGCTTACTATAAAATAAAGTAAGAGTGACAGTCTGCTGTATTGTCTGAAAGTGGTTGTAGAATTATGTTGTTTTGTGGTTGATGTAGTATAATAAAACTTGACACCCTAACCTCAAAGAAATAAAATAGGAAAAGGAAGAAATGGAGGAAAAAGGAATGTCAGAAAATAAACAATATGAAAATGAGTACAAAGTGCAGGCAGTAAAGCTTGCAAAAAAGATAGGTGCGGTAAAAGCAGCGAATGAACTTCAGATACCCGTAAATACGCTGTACGGCTGGATCAGAAAAGCAAGGATAGGAAGCCTTGATATCGGCTGCGGAGAACGCAGCCCGGAAGAATCTCTGAATATCGCCGAAGAAAACCAGCAGCTGAGAAAGCGGATCAAAGCATTGGAAAAAGAAAACAAGCGGCTAAGCAAAATAAATAAGTTTTTGCGAAATGAATGAGCTTTTTGGAGGATGCAGTGGCTTTTTTCGCTGCCAGCCGTCAGAAATCGGGA
>NZ_KI260449.1:104887-105508 GCF_000468015.1 Ruminococcus callidus ATCC 27760
AAGTCAGCAGACAGGCGTTTTACGATTATCTTGAACGTAAGGGCAAACCCTGGAAGTATCAGCCGCTTGCTGACGCCATGTTGAAAATTCATGATGAGGACGAAGAAAATGCGGATTACGGAAGAGTACGTATGTATCAGGCACTCAAGTACAGAAAAGAAGTCGGCAAGCTTGATGGCATCACGATACCATGCGAAGCAACTGTCCGCAGTGTGATGGAGCAGATAAACCTGATCCATAGACCCAAGCGAAAGCCCAACGGAATTACCAAAGCAGACCGGGAAGCACGCAAATCTGATGATCTTCTGAAACGTGATTTTACAGCAGATGCACCTTTGAAAAAATGCGTTACAGACATTACTGAAATCAAGGCAAAAGACGGAAAGCTGTATGTTTCGGCAATTTTTGATTGCTATGACCTGATGCCAAATGGTCTTGCCATGGCAGATCATATGCGAGCTGAACTATGTTGTGAAACACTGAAAAAAGCGAGCTTGCGGTATCCGGAGATTCGCGGAGCCATTGTGCATTCCGACCGCGGCAGCCAGTACACAAGTGCTGCTTATCGGGCAGCCATTCAAAAATACGGCATTGTCCAGAGCATGAACAGTGCAGGAGGAA
>NZ_KI260449.1:105608-118054 GCF_000468015.1 Ruminococcus callidus ATCC 27760
GATCTGAAGATTATACGATTGAAGCATTAAAAACGATGGCCTGGCGATATTTTATGAGTTACTGGAGCAACCGCAGAATCTGCTCGGCAATCGGCGGGCTCCCACCAGCTGTAAAACGGCGTAGGTTCTATTCTGCTTTGACTATCGCTGCTTAACTTCAAAATCCTTGCGGTTAATGTGTCAAGTGTTATTGACAATATCACGATGCTGGCTTAACTATGGAAGTATTGGCCGCAGGCTTCAAAGACGGTGACGGTTTTACATTTTTCGACACTTCCGTTGAAACAAGAGCCTTTATTCGTGTGGGTGCTGTAATTGACGATGAGTTCTTCTTCTTTGACGATGCAGACGGAGGTTTGAGCAATAAATACGCCGAAAAGCTCGATGTGCTAAAGCATTATGAGGCTTCAGAAGAAATTGAGGAAACCCGCAAAATGGGCTTTTTAGATAAGTCTCGTCACGATTTCTACCCCGATGATGTGATGGTTTACTTGACAAGAGAGGGCTTGAATCCGGAAGGCTGTTGGGTACGAATTATTGGTCTTGGCGATCATTTTATCATGGGAACGCTGCTGAATGAGCCAGACCAAGACTTTGGCTATCATAGTGGCGAAAAGGTTGCGTTCTTTGTTCAGAAGCAGGAAGATGAGAGTATTATTCTTTACACTGATATGACACCCAGCCGAAAACTGACCGCTGAGGACTTGGAAGATGGCACATTGCTGAAAGAAGCGGTAGCAGTTTTCAATAAGGAAAGAATCGAAGATCACTTCTTAGATGTACTTGAATTTCTGAGAGACAGTTATGTTTGGATACCATGTAATGCTGTCATGAGTGAAGCTGATATGGCTCGTTTCGAGCAAGCTATGAAAGATGCCGAAGATGATCTCTCTGCATTGGTGGGCGAAGAATTCACCACTAACGATGAAGTAAGATTGGTTCCAGATATTTTGCAGAATGGCGATCAGTTCTATTTCCCTGTCTTTTCGAGTGAAGAAGAAATGGGCGAATACGGCGAGCACTTCTCAAAGATCCAGAAGCCTCTTTTAGAGGTTATCCCTATGGCAAGGAATAACGAAAAGAATGTATCCGGCATTGTCCTGAATGCCTTTACAGAGCCTTTTGTTCTTGATGCCGAGATATATGATATTGTCGAAAAAATGAAATCAAGATTGGAGTAAATAATAATGAGCGAACATAAGATAGATGTCATGTGGGACGATGCTCCCGTAGATGTTTCCACCGAGGTGGGCTTCATTTGGTCTATCGCCAATAAGCTGAGAGGTACATACCAGAGCGACAAGTACAAGGACGTTATTATTCCTATGGTCATTATCCGCCGCTTTGAGTGCGCATTGGAAGCTACGAAGCAGGCTGTCGTGGAGCAGTACAAGAAGAATCCTGCATATCCTGCAAAAGCTATGTGCCGTGTATCGGGGTATCAGTTCTTCAATACGAGCGAGTACACCCTTGCAGAACTTGTCAATGATCCCGACCACCTCGCAGCGAATTTCCGCAACTATATCGAGGGCTTTTCTGCCAATGTGCAGGACATCATCAAAAGCCTTGACTTTGACAAGCAGATCGACAAGATGGATAAGAACAACCGTCTGCTGTCGGTGGTAAAGGCATTCTCGGAGCTTGACCTCGATCCCAAGACCATTGACAATGTTAAAATGGGATACATCTTTGAGGACTTGATTCGTAGGTTCTCTGAAAATGCCGAAGCCGGCGATCACTACACGGGCAGAGATATTATCAAGCTCATGGTAAACATTCTGCTTGCAGAGGGCTGTGACGATATTTTCGATGACCACAAGGAAATCACCATACTGGACCAGGCAGCAGGCACAGGCGGTATGCTTTCTACTTCATACAACTTCATTCATCGCTATAACCCGACTGCGAATGTGCGTCTGTTCGGACAGGAGATCAACCCTGAGTCCTATGCGATGTGCGTGGCTGAAATGCTTATCAAGGGGCAGAATGCCGAGAATATCCGTATGCAGGATACCATGAAGGCTGACTGTTTCCCTGACAGACAGATGCGTTTCGTGATCGAAAATCCGCCGTTCGGTACGCCGTGGGGCGGAAAGGACGCTGCTGAGGGTGTTGAGCAGGCTGTCAAGGAAGAAAAACAGAAGGGCTTTGACGGTCGCTTTGGTGCAGGACTGCCAGGTTCAGGCGATATGCAGTTGCTTTTCATTCAGTCGGCTGTGAATAAAATGGACAATGCCCTCGGTCGGGCTGCGATCATCGAGAACGGCTCTCCACTTTTTTCGGGCGGTACATCTTCGGGCGAGAGCCAGATCAGACGGTGGCTGCTTGAAAATGACCTGATAGAAGCAATTATCGCACTTCCCGTTGACCTGTTCTATAACACAGGTATCGCTACATACATTTGGGTGCTGTCGAAGAACAAGCGTGAGGAGCGCCGTGGTAAAATTCAGCTCATTGATGCAGGTTCGATCTTCCACAAGCTGCGCAAAGCTCTTGGAAACAAGAAGAACGAGATCAGTCCCGAAGACCGTTCCGCTATCACGAAGCTGTATGCAGACTTTGCTGAGAACGAGCTTTGCAAGATATACCCAAACACGGAGTTCATCTATCGTGAGTACACGGTCATGCAGCCGTTGCAGAGAAGCTATGCCGTGACCGAGGAGTGTATCCAGGCAATGCTGTCAAAGGGTTCGCTCTCCTCGCTGTACGATCCTGCAAAGGTGGCAGAGCTTGAAAACGCAGAGGAGCTGACGGGCAAAGAGGTCAAGAAGCTCGAAAGCTATCAGAATAACAAGCCCGTTTACGATGCGATCATTGAATCGCTGAGCGGTGCTGTTTCCGATGCGGTATATCTGTCCCCTGCGGCATTTATGCCCGTACTGACTAAGATACTCAGCACCGCAACAACAGACAAGAAGCTCCTTGACAAGATCGCTGACGGTCTGTCGGTCATGGACAAGTCTGCCGAGATTCAGCGTGACAAGAAGGGCAACATCATCTACGATAAAGAGACAAAGGACACGGAGATCGTGAAGTTTGACGAGAGCATCGAGGACTATATGGCTCGTGAGGTGCTTCCCCATGTTCCCGATGCACAGTGGTTCTTTGAGGAAGATCTGAGCAAGAAGTCGCCTATTGTCAAGACGGGTGCGGAGATCCCGTTTACAAGATATTTCTATAAGTATCAGCAGCCGAAACCCAGCGAGGAGCTTGAACAGCGGTTCTTGGAGCTTGAAAAGTCTGTGAGTGAGCGTATCGCACGGCTGTTTGGCTAATGAAAGGAGATTATATGTATAAATTCATTGCAACTCTGAGCGTTATTATCAGAACATTTTATCTGCCTAATCCCTTTGATTCATTAGGCACTGCTTTCCCTGTTACTATTGGAGAAAACACATTGACGATGACACCTATTGTCATGAACTATCTTGCAGAGCCTGTGCTTCATGCGCTCACTTTTGCACTTGTCGGACTGTACTATTCAAGAAGTGAGCACAATCCTTCAAAGGGCAGTTTCTTATATCTTATGTTCTACTGTGTTCATGTCGGACTCCTCTATTTAATGGGACTGTTCGGGTTTGCTACATGGGCTGTTGCACTTATACTTATTGTGTATGCTATGGCACATATCGGCTTTAACGCTCTTAAAAACAGAGTAAGATATGGGGTGTGAATATGCGTGAAATGAAGGATAGTGGGATTGAGTGGATTGGCACTATACCAAAAGATTGGTATTGTTGCAAGCAGAAATACGTTATTCAACTTATCAACGGACGAGCATACAGCGATAACGAATTTGAGGAAGATGGGAAATATAGAATTCTCCGTGTGGGCAACTTGTTTTCAAATCCAACTTGGTACACTTCAAGTTTAGAACTGCCAGATGATAAATACTGTGATAATGGTGATTTATTATATTCTTGGTCTATGTCTTATGCCCCTGTTATATGGCACGGCGAAAAAGTGATTTATCACTACCATATTTGGAAAACACGCTTAAGCATTGATATTGACAAAATGTTTGCCTACTATTACCTGATTTCGCTCACAGATGCTTTGCGTGCTGAAATACATGAAACGACAATGGGCTTTATTACAATGGGAATAATGAACGATTCTTATATTGCTTTCCCTGAACTCTCAGAACAAAAAAGAATTGCTGGTTATCTTGATGATAGATGCAGTGAGTTTGAATCTCTTGTTTCCGACATTCAATCCCAAATTGAAGCCCTTGAAGAATACAAGAAATCTCTGGTATTTCGTGTCATTTCAAAGGGAATCAAGAAAGCCGCTTTGAAAAACACTGTATCTGATGTATGGACTGCAATTCCCGAAAACTGGGAGTTGATCGACATAAAATATGTTTTTGAGATCGTAAAGCGAATTGCAGGACAAGAGGGCTTTGATGTCCTTTCAGTTACTCAAAAAGGGTTGAAGGTCAAGGATATTGAAAGTAACAACGGACAGCAGGCAGAAAGCTACGCAGGGTATCAATTTGTCTATCCTACTGATTATGTTATGAACCACATGGACTTGCTGACTGGCTGGGTGGACTGCTCTACGATGTTCGGCGTAACAAGCCCTGACTATCGTGTGTTCCGTCTGCGAGATAAGGAGAATAATGACCTTACTTATTTCAAATATGTCATGCAATGCTGCTACATGAGCCGTATCTTTTATTCTCTTGGTCAAGGTGTGTCTAATTTAGGGCGGTGGAGATTACAGACTTCTGCTTTCAACAATTTTATGATCCCTGTTCCTCCACTTGATGAGCAGCGTAAAATCGCAGATTACCTCGATACCAAAATATCAGAAATTGACATTATTATTGCCGAAAAGAAACAGCAGATCGAAACAATAGAGGAATACAAGAAGTCGCTGATATTTGAGTATGTGACGGGGAAGAAGGAAGTAGTTAATGAGTAAAAAAATGTTTGCTGGTTCTGGATTATTTAGAATCGATTTTGACCGAGAAAAGAAGTTAATACGATTGGATTTTTCTGGAAATGATGAAGATAATACTTGCTTCAGAAATGATGCATCGATTCTATTTTTCGTTTCAAATAGTTACTGCAATGCATATCATTGTTTGGAGCGAGAACTTAAAAGCAGATTCGAGAATAATACAATAAAAGATGTTGGGCATATAATACTTCCATATTTCTTCAATTTTCGACATTTTGTAGAACTGGAATTAAAAGCATTAATTGTGGCAATAACAAATCAATCGCCTAAATTGACACATGACCTTGATACTTTACTTGTACAAGTTGAGAATGCAATGAATGAAATTACATTTGAAAGCATTGAAAATAGATTTCCTCCAATTACTGAGGAGGGATTCAATAAGTCCAAAAGCGAAGCTCAGGTGCTTCTTGTAAAAATAAAGAAACTGATGGATCAATATGTTTCAACCGAGTATGCGGTCGAGTATTATCGCTACATTTTTGAGAATGGCAAAGGCAGCTTGATTCTTAATAATCCAACAATAGAACTGGATTTTGAAAACACAAGGTGCTTATTCCAAAGTATTGTTGATACATTTGGAGAACTTCGTATGAAGTTAAGAGAAATAATATACATCCAATCTTCGTTTTAATATGTGACTGGAGGTGCAGATTTGAATATCGAAATACCTATGAAAATACTTTCTGACGAAAAGGGCTATCTTGACCGCCAATGTCCCAATGAAAACTGTCTGTTTGAATTTAAGATCAGTATGCAGGATTGGGAAGATAAGGTATCTGATGAAGAAGTACATTGCCCCTTATGCGGTCAAATAGCTCCTTCGGACAGTTGGTATACATATGAACAGCTTGATGCAATGCAAGAAATAGCTACTAACTGGGCAAGAAATTATATGCTCGGTGAAATTGATAAGATGTTTGGCAGCTTAGCTCGTTCTACACGAAACAATAAGTATATCAAGATTACCTACAAGCGAAACAGACCTGTTACATTCGTGAACAACCCGATAGGTGCTAAGGAAGAATGGAATCTTGATATTACCTGTGAGAAATGCGGAACAAGGTATAGTGTTATTGGTTCGGCTTACTTCTGCCCCTGCTGTGGTTATAACTCTGCAAGCAATGTTTTCGATAACTCTATGAATACAATTACCAAAATGGTTCAGTCTCTTGATGAGATGAAAGCCTCGCTGACAGAACAGTTCGATATGGATACGGCTGAAACAATGTGCCGTTCAATGCTTGAAAACAGCTTCGGTCAGGTGGTATCTGCTTTTCAGAAGTTTGCTCAGTGCAGATTTAAGGAGCTATCAGGTGTCGAGAAGCGTGTTAATGATTTTCAGATGGTTGACAGAGGAAGCAAATACTTCTTTGATGAAACAGGAAGTAGCTATGAAACTTTCTTATCTTCGGACGAAATTAACCGTATGAAGCTATATTTTCAGCGCAGGCACATCATCGAACATAATACAGGAATTGTAGATCAACAATATATTGATAAATCAAGCGATACTGATTATTCTGTCGGACAGCGTATTGTTGTCAAAATAGATGAAGCTCTGGACTTAATCAAGATTATAAAGAAACTATCATCATGGCTTCTTACTCTCACTTAATATTTGAATAATGGAGGAATGCTATTATGGATTTCTATACTGCTTACAATGAAAACGGTGATCTCGCAAAGTTTGAGATCGACGAAGGAAAGGTCAAATGTGGTCATTGTGGCAAGATTTATTATCAGGAGCGCTACGAACAGGTACCGGGCTTTAGAGAAGTAGATGATGATATTTGCCCGTACTGCCACGAATCTAATGGTCGCAGCGGCGATTGGGAGTTCTTTAACCGAAAAATAGAAGATTAAAAGAGGTGTGTGGTATGGCTAAACCGCTGAAAAAAGTCTCAAATGCCTATTGGGTGTATTATGTGAACGAAGCAGAAGCCAAGAAGTTTGATGACAGCAAGGTCGGAAAATGGATGTATTTTTTCAAAGATAATGACTTTGCGGCTAAAATATGCGAGAAAGCGGTTGCCGATGGCGTTGTGGCAGAAGCAAAGCATAGCAACGCTCCTGACGGTGTGTGCTGTTTCTATCTTCATTTCGATGATAAAGAAGCTCATAAACGCTGTATCACATATTTCCTTGAAAACGGTCTTATCCGAAAAACTAAGGCTGGAAAGCTATACAATATCTCGTTTAAGCTCGATGATCAGACACGAAACGGCGAATATGGCGACGGTTTTGTATCTGAGATCAAACTCGCTAATTTTGTAAATCTTGAAACTGGAGAATGGATCGGAGGATAACAACATGAATGACATACTAACAGAAAAACAATATCAAGCTGAACTGCTCGGTATACTTCGTGACCAAAACGGCTACACGATCAGAAAAGCGACCGACTTTGACCGCCGTTTTGCGATCGACCGTGAAATGCTGTTCGGTTTTCTGAATGATACCCAGCCTGAGACAATGGAGAAGCTCCGCAAGATACATAAGGACAGGCTCGAAGATACCATTGTTTCGTTCATCAATGCGGAGTGTACGAAGAAAAGGGGTAGCCTACTTGAAGTCCTCCGTCACGGTGTCGAACTGTCGGGGCATAAGCTGGAACTGATGTTCACAAAGCCTGCAACCACTTTCAATAAAGATCTGATGCGGAAATACGAAATGAACCGCTTTACCGTCATGGAAGAAGTGTGGGCGAACGACAAAGAGCGAATTGATGTTGTTATCTTCCTCAATGGCTTTGCGATCATCTCTATGGAGCTGAAATGCAACTATGCAGGACAGTCAACGGACGATGCGATATATCAGTACCGTATGGAGCGTGATCCGAAGTCCAGACTGTTCTTATTCAAGGCAGGCACACTCGTCAATTTCGCTATGGACTTGCACGAAGTCTATATGACAACGAAGCTCGACGGTGAAAAGACTTTCTTCCTGCCGTTCAATCAGGGCAACGGTGAGGGTGTCAATGCAGGTGCAGGAAACGCTCCCTGTGAGGACGATTATCCTGTACATTATATGTGGGACGATATTCTTACCAAAGATACCATTCTCGACCTGATCTCCAAATTCATTTTCATTCAGACCTCTGAGAAAGAGAATGAAAAGACAGGAAAGGTAGAAGTCAAGGAAAGTATTATTTTTCCCCGTTATCATCAGCTCGATGCAGTCCGCAAGCTCCTTGCCGATGTAGAGGAAAACCGCACCTCGCTCAACTATCTGATCCAGCACAGTGCAGGCTCCGGCAAGACCAATACTATTGCTTGGCTTGCATACCGCCTTGCGACACTCCATGATGCTGACAACAAGATCATTTTCGATAATGTTATCATCATGACCGACAGAGTGGTTGTTGACCGACAGCTTCAGAAAGCGATCATGGGTATGGAGCATAAGTCGGGGCTTATCCGTGTGATGGACGAAAAGTGCAATTCTGCCGACCTCGCTATCGCCCTCAACGGCAATACGAAGATCATTGCAACAACGATCCAGAAGTTCCCGTATATTGTGGACAGCGTTCAGGGCTTGAAGAATAAACGCTTTGCGGTTATTATTGATGAGGCTCATTCATCTACTGCCGGAAAAGATATGGCAGCAGTCACACAGTCCCTCGGTATGGGTGATGAGCTGTATCAGGATATGGAGGACGAGATTGCCGCAGAGCTTGCAAGAAACGGCAAACAGCAGAATGTTTCGATGTTTGCTTTCACGGCTACTCCGAAACCGACTACCTTACAGCTTTTCGGCACGATCAATCCCAACGGACAGCGTGAAGCGTTCCATGTGTATTCGATGAAGCAGGCTATTGAGGAGGGCTTTATCCTCGATGTATTGCAGAATTACACCACCTACAAGACCTTCTATCAGATAAACAAGGAAATTGAAGAAGATCCAAAAATGCAGACTGCAAGTGCGAAACGGCAGATCGCTCGGTTCGTTGAGCTGCACGAAACGAATATCGCCCAGCGTATAGAGGTCATCGTAGAGCATTTCCGCACAACTGTTATGCAGGAACTTGGCGGACAGGCAAAGGCAATGGTCATCACCGCATCAAGACAGGCCGCCGTCAAGTACTGTCAAGCATTTGAGGACTATTGCTCTAAAAAGGGATATAAGGGCATTCGTGCACTTGTTGCGTTTTCTGGCAAGGTGAAGCTCCCTGATGATACAGAATACACAGAGCCGGGTATTAACGGTATTCCCGAAGATCAGCTCACCAAAGAGTTCGACAAGGACGATTATCAGGTGCTTTTGGTTGCAAACAAGTATCAGACAGGATTTGACCAGCCCAAGCTCTGTGCAATGTATATCATGAAGAAGCTCAAAGGTGTCAATGCGGTACAGACACTTTCTCGTCTGAACAGAATATGTCCACCCTTTGAGAAAAAGACCTTTATCCTCGATTTTGTCAATAGCTATGAGGATATTGTAGGGGCATTTGCTCCGTATTATACCACTACGCTGCTCTCAAATTCCGTTACTCCCACTGCAATCTATGACCTTGAAGCACAGATAGACGCTTATGCGATCATTGATCCCGATGATGTGGATAAAGTCAACGAGATGCTCTACAAGGAGAAGGTGCAGTCTGCTGACAAGAAAAAGATCAACTTCTGCCTTGATAAGTCTCAGAAGCTGATCGAGCATTACAGTATCGAGAAACAGCGTGAGATCGTGGTTGACCTCCGTCATTTCGTCCGTTTCTATGAGTTTATGATCCAAGTATCCAGCTTTGAGGATACAGAGCTTCACAAGAAATACAACTACATCATTCTTCTGCTTTCTCACATCAATATCAAACACCCAGGTCCAGGCTTTAACCTCGATGGTAAGATCAGAGCGACACAGTTCGTACAGAAAAAGCAGGACGAACATACAAAGTCCGAAATTGTCGCAAAGCCTGTTGTGAAGCTGCCCTCTGCTGAAACATTCGGTCTGACTCCCGCAAAGGAAGAAAGGCTCTCTGAGATCATCGCAGCGATCAATGCACGGACAGGCAAATCCTATGACAGCGATGTTGCGGTAAAGGCAATGCTTCAGATCAGGGATATTCTGATGAAGTCTGACAAGCTGAAAGCAAGTGCAAAGAATAACACAGTCAAGGACTTTGAGTTCTCCTACTTTGACGATATTGATGATGCACTGATCGAAGGCTTGGAGCAGAATCAGGACTTTTTCTCCCTGTTGCTCAATGATGAGGAGATCAAGCGTGAAGTCCTCGGTATCTTTACAGAGGAGATCTATACATCACTAAAGCAGGCAGCGGAAGAATAATAGAACGGAGATGATAAAAAATGGCTATCAACATTGCTCCAAAGTCTCTTGATACAGAGCTGAGTGAGCTTATGCGTGAGGTATCAAGCGGTAAAGAACAATTACCTGAGTTTCAGCGTGGGTGGACATGGGATAATGACAGAATCCGTGGCATTATCGCAAGTTTATCTCAGGGTTATCCTATGGGAGCGATCATGCGGCTTGAATATGGGAATGAGAATGTGCGTTTCAAATATCGCACTATTGAGGGTGTAACAGTCACGGGAGTAACTCCTGAGTTCCTTATTCTTGACGGACAACAGAGATTGACTTCAATGTATCGTGCGACTTGCTGCAAAGAACCTGTTGAGACAATGACAGAAAAGGGCAAGAAGATCAAAAGATACTACTACTTAGATATTAAAAAGTGCTTAGACGAAAGTGAAGATCGTGTTGATGCTGTTATTGCCGTTCCGAGCGATAGAAAGGTCAAGACAAATTTCGACAGAGATGTAGTTCTTGATCTGTCGACTCGTGAACTGGAGTTTGAACACGAAATGTTCCCCATAAACATCATATTTGACAGCAATGCCCGTGAAGATTGGGCAGACGGCTACAAGGAATACCACGAATACGATAAGGCATTTATGGAGAAATACAAGCAATTCAGAACTCAGGTCATTGATACGATCGTTGGCTATAAGTTGCCTGTTATCACTTTGGGCAAAGAAACGCCAAGAGAAGCTGTTTGCAAGGTCTTTGAGAATGTAAATACAGGCGGTGTACCGCTGACGGTATTTGAGCTTGTGACAGCTACCTTTGCGACCTATGACTTTGACCTTCGCAAAGACTGGATCGAGTGCAGAGACAAGATTCGTGGCAAGGGGGAAACTCTTAATACAGATGTTATGGAAGGTGTAGATGAAACATCATTCCTTACCGCTATTACGCTCTACACAACCTATCTTTCAGATAAAATGACTACTTGTAAGAAGAAAGATGTTCTCGCTCTGAATTTTGAAGATTACAAGAAAAATAGGGGTATTTTGCTTGAGGGCTACAAAATGGCTCGAAAGTTCCTGTTCCAGCAATATGTGTTCAGAAAGCGTGATCTGCCTTACACAACTCAACTGATTCCGCTATCAGCGATCTGTGCTGTGATCGGTACAGTTACATTCAATCTTCCAAGCACTCAAAAGATACTGGCAAAATGGTTTTGGTGCGGTATCATGGGCGAAATGTATGGCGGTGCGAATGAGACCAGATATGCAACAGATATTGAAGATGTTGTGGCAGAGATTCAAGGGAAAGATAGCCAGAACAAAACGATCAACGCTGCTTATTTCTCCGCAACTCGTTTACTGTCACTTCAAACAAGAAATAGTGCCGCATATAAAGGCATTATGGCGCTCGTATATAGAGAACAATGCCGTGACTTTATGCAGGGCATAACAATGGATATTGTCAAGAGTATGGACGAATCGCCGGATATTCATCACATTTTCCCTGAAGCATATTGCAAGAAAATGGGGCTTGACAAGACTAAATGGAACTCGATCGTCAACAAAACTCCGCTGCTTCCTGCGTCCAACAGACAGATCGGCGGTGATGCTCCAAGTGTTTACAGCGGAAATATAATGAAAAAAGCGGAGATCGACGAAGTTGAACTTCGTTTCCGAATCGAGTCCCACCTCGTCAACTACGATTACCTTATCGCAGATGACTTTGATCACTATTTCATAGCAAGGGCTAAAGCTATCCTTAAAGTCATTGAAGCAGCAATGGGTAAGACAATAGCCGATAAGGGTTCTGAGCAGACGATCAAGGAGTATGGTTGCAGCTTAGAAGATAATGCAAACTGAAAGCGGTGAGGTCATGCGAAATAATGCCCACATTCTCTCTGCTGTTTCGTTTCATTTCTCCTGCGGTGGTTTCTTTGGCGGTTACGGCAATGTGACGGTCTGATGTAGTATAATAAAACTTGACACCCTAACCTCAAAGAAATAAAATAGGAAAAGGAAGAAATGGAGGAAAAAGGAATGTCAGAAAATAAACAATATGAAAATGAGTACAAAGTGCAGGCAGTAAAGCTTGCAAAAAAGATAGGTGCGGTAAAAGCAGCGAATGAACTTCAGATACCCGTAAATACGCTGTACAGTTGGATCAGAAAAGTAAAAATCGGAAGCCTTGATATTGGCTGCGGAGAACGCAGCCCG
>NZ_KI260450.1:0-274 GCF_000468015.1 Ruminococcus callidus ATCC 27760
CAATAGAGCTGCAATTGTTTCTGTGGAACTGCATCGATAATCTGCCAGAAGAACGAGATTACTTTCAAGTCTTTGCACTGAAAGAAATTGATGGAAAACAGCACATCCACCACTTTTCCGAACAGCCGGAGTACAGCAAGGAATATCAAATTTCTACAGAGAAACCCATTACCGCAAAGGTCTATGTCATTGACGACACCGACCACTCCACCATGCTTTTAGCAGAAGAATATTGACCCAAAACACAAAGCCCTACCGAAGAAAATCGGTAGGG
>NZ_KI260450.1:374-1548 GCF_000468015.1 Ruminococcus callidus ATCC 27760
ACGGAGGAATTTCAAATGAGCGAAGAAGTAAAAAAAGAACAGAACGAACAGGAAGAAACCTTGTATTGTGAGTGCTGCGGCTGTGTCATTGATGACGATGACTACACCGAGTGGAACGGGCAAATTATCTGCTCCGACTGCCTGGAGAATCACACCACCACCTGCAAATGCTGTGGGGAACGCATCTGGGACGAGGATGTCTATGGCGATAATGATATTACGCTGTGCAGCCATTGCTACCATCACAGCTACACCAGATGCAGCTGTTGTGATGCTCTTTTGCACGAGGACGATGCCTATTATTTGGACGGTGAAACGTACTGCCGTGACTGCTATGAGGATGAACGTGAAGAAAGTAATCTGATTCATGAATACGGCTACAAACCGAATCCCATTTTCTACGGCGAAGGCAACCGTTACTTTGGCATTGAACTGGAAATTGACGGAGCAGGAAGAGATGACGACTTTGCGGAAGAACTGCTGGACATTGCCAACGCCCATGCAGACCTGCTCTACATCAAGACAGATGGATCGCTGGATGATGGCATGGAACTGGTTTCCCACCCCTGCACTATGAACTACCACATCAATGAATTCCCGTGGGAAGACATCATGCACCGTGCTGTTCGTCAAGGCTACCGCTCGCATCAAACTTCAACCTGCGGTCTGCATCTCCATGTAAACCGCAACGCTTTTTCCGATAGCCAAGAGGGGCAAGACGAGGTGATCTCCAGAATCCTGTATTTTGTGGAGCATCACTGGAATGAACTCTTGAAATTCAGTCGTCGTTCGGAATACGCCATGAACCGCTGGGCGGCAAGATACGGCTATGAACATACCCCAAAAGCAATCATGGACAAGGCAAAAAAGGGCGGCAACGGTCGGTATGCTGCCGTGAACCTTTGCAACTATCACACTGTGGAGTTTCGCCTGTTTCGTGGCACTTTGAAATACAACACGTTCATTGCGACCATTCAGCTGGTCAACCGTATCTGTGATTCCGCCATGTACAACACGGACGATTCTATTGCAAAGTTGTCATGGTCGGATTTTGTGGCTGACATCACAGAGCCAGAGCTGATTCAGTACCTGAAAGAGCGGCAGTTGTACGTAAATGAAGAAGTTTGTGCAGAGGAGGAGATGTAAGATGTGTGCATTATTTGGTTGGCTGGAC
>NZ_KI260450.1:1648-4712 GCF_000468015.1 Ruminococcus callidus ATCC 27760
ACAAGAGACCGAAACCTGCCCACAAGATTCGATTCAACGCACCAAACGGCACAAGAGCCGTTATGGGACATACTCGTATGACCACACAGGGCAACGAGAAGTTCAACTACAACAACCACCCCTTTTATGGTCATGCCAACGTAGAATTTGCCTTTGCTCACAATGGCGTGCTGTACAATGATAAGGAACTGCGTGTGGAAAAGCACCTGCCGCAAACGCAGATCGAAACTGACAGTTATGTTGCAGTGCAGCTGTTGGAGCAGCAGGGCAAGTTGGACTTCGATTCACTCAAAAGCATGGCAGAATCTGTGCAGGGTAGTTTTTGCTTTACCGCCTTGGACGAGGACAACACGCTCTATCTGGTGAAAGGTTCAAACCCAATGTGCCTGCTCCACTTCACAGAGCTAGGTCTTTACGTTTATGCCTCGACCGAAAGCATTCTGAAAAAGGCATTGCAGAAAGTTGGTTTCCACAAGTATCCGTTTGAAGTGTTGCATGTGGAAGAGGGCAGGATCTTGAAGATTGACCGCTATGGCTTTCTGACCTACTCCACCTTTGAAGTGCAAGAAAGTTTCCGGTTCGGCAAGTGGGTTGATTGGTACGACGAGTTGGAAGAAGAGTATTACACACAGCAGGAGGAACTGCTGTTGGAGATGTGCAATTGCTACGGCGTGACAGAAGATGACATTTTCCTGTTGCTGGACTATGGTTACTCTGCCGATGAGATCGAGGAAATGCTGTGCGATGCGACTTTTCTTCATGATACGATTTGTGCAATTCAGTGTCAAGAAAGCAATACGGCAATCTTTTAAATGTTTTGGCTGTCTCAGAAAGTACACTTTTTGAGGCAGTCATTTTTTTCTCAAAAACCTGTGCCAAAAGGTCCGTTTTTGACTTTTGAGACGTTCCAAAAGTGGCAGGACTTTTTGAGACAATTGGAGGTGTTTTTATGGACAACAGAACGTTCGGCTATGCCCGTGTTTCCAGCAGGGAACAGCATGAGGACAGGCAGATCGAGGCTCTCACAAATTATGGGGTCAGCAGAGATAATATCATTGTGGACAAATGCTCCGGCAAAGACACTGAGCGTGAAGGCTATCAGTATCTGAAAAAGCAGATTCTCAGGAACGGCGATACACTGGTTATTAAGGAATTGGACAGACTCAGCAGAAGTAAGTCTGATATCAAGCAGGAGCTGGAGTTTTTCAAGTGCAACGGCATTCATGTCAAAATCCTCGACATTCCCACTACATTGACCGATTTTCCGCCGGAGCAGATGTGGGTCATGGATATGATCAATGCGATTCTGATTGAGGTGCTTGGGAGCATTGCGGAAAATGAACGCCTGAAAATCAGACGCAGACAGCGTGAGGGCATCGATGCCGCCTTGAAGAAAAATGTCAGATTTGGTCGTCCGGCAATTGCAAAACCGGAGAACTGGGACACTGTAGTCAAACAAATTGATGCAAAAGAAACCACGGTTTCACAGGCGTTGCAGACACTCAATATCTCCCGTTCCTCCTACTATCGGTTCAGACAAAATAATCCATTTTAATCAGATATACAACAAATCCATAAAATAATCTATGGAGGTATCCGATATGGAACGAAAAAAGAGAAACCACAACGAAGGCAGCATCCGCGAACGGGCAGACGGCAGATTTGAGATTCGTGTCACAGCAGGCTACGATTTTGAGATCGGAAAGCCGAAACGCATCTCCTACTATGCTAAAACCAAGGCAGAGGCAATTCAAAAGCTGCACGAAGAGGAGTACAAGATTCACTTTCAGAAACACGTTGATCCAACGTCAACCACCTTTCTCGACTGGCTGCGGCTCTGGCTGGAAACCTACATGAAAAACAAGGTCAAGCAGTCCACCTATGTCAGCTATCGTGGCTACATCGAAAATCATCTTGCACCAGCATTTCCAACCCTCAAACTGAAAGATCTCACGACAAAGCTCCTGCAGGACTTCTACAACTACAAGCAGAATACGCAGGGACTTTCGCCCAAAACCATTCTGAATCTTCACCGCTGCCTGCACAAGGCCATGAATCAGGCAGTACTGGAACATTACATCGATTTCAACCCCTGTGATGCAGTCAGTTTGCCACGCAATGAAAAACCGCAGGTCGAGATTCTCACCCGTGAGGAACAGCAAAAGCTTACCTATACCAGTTACAAATACCGATACGGCATTTTCATCCGTTTGACACTTGCAACAGGGATTCGTCTGGGTGAACTTCTGGGACTCCGTTGGGAAGATGTTGATTTCAATAAAAGAATGCTCTCTATCCGCCGCACAATAAACCGTCTGCCCAAAGTGGATTACAACGGTGTGGGCAATTCCACGGAGATCGTCATTCAGGAGCCAAAAACGAAAAATTCCATTCGCTCTATCCCCTTGATTCCCAATATCGCAAGCGAATTACAGCAATGGAAAAATGTACAGCAGAACGATGCCATGACATCTAGTGCAGCCTATCAGGACTCCGGCTTTCTGGTGACAAACCCATTTGGCGGATACTTGGAACCCAGAACATTCAAGGATGCATACGATGAAATTCTGAAAGCCTCTGGTCTTGGGCATTATACCTTTCACGCCCTCAGACATACCTTTGCCACCCGAGCCATGGAACAAGGCATGGACGCAAAAACCACTTCAATTCTGTTAGGGCATTCCTCGGTTTCGTTTACGCTGGATACTTACACACACGTTCTGGACAGTCAAAAGCAAGAGGAAATGAAAGTCATGGAGGAGTTCTTCACTCTGCCCGATATGCCGCAAGTACAGTCCTATGCAATTGCAGTAACGCCAATGGCAAATGGCTTTCTGCTAAATCCTGTGGACTTTGAGGATATGAGCATTGAGGCAAACGATCTGCAATACGGCATTCAGTGTCTGCAAACCGCCATTGCCCAGAAATTAGCCACAATGTACCCGCCTACGCCGACACCTGTGAACGAGATCGTTTTGCAACAAGGTGAATTTGTGGTGATTGTCAATTTATAAAGGAAATGGAGCAGGATGTGAAATGCTCCCCTTTTGTTAGACAATATGGT
>NZ_KI260451.1:0-5132 GCF_000468015.1 Ruminococcus callidus ATCC 27760
ACACTACCCTTTTCACTCTTGAAATTGGGGCGTAAGGTCAGCGGTGACTCGCCGCCCGCCGCAAAAAAAGCGTGAAGCTTCCCTGCTCCACGCTTTTTTGTGTTAAATCAAATGTCACTCAGATCATACGGCTCTTCCTGATTGGAAAACGCCGCATCGAGAATCTTTCCGTAAAATCCCGCCGGATTCAGCATGATCTGTTCGCCCAGATACTTGGCTTGGGTGTAGTCCGGTGCATAGAGTTTCATGTCCAGCAGATCGTCCTCAATGTCCAGACAGCGAACATGCACATAGTAGCCTTTTTTCAGCGGGATATACTCGATCTTGACTTCGCTCTCCCGCTTGATGCGTGCGAAATAGTGGAACGCCGCCGAAACCAGCTTGTCCCGATACGCCTTTCCCACATAGTTTCGCAGTTCCTTTGCCGTCCGAATCCCGTTTTCTGTCAGTACATAGTAATCGACAGCTTTCTCATTCTGACGCACTGCCACAGAATTGTGCTCCGTCAGATAACTGATCGAATCCTGATAGGCAAAATAGTTGATAATGTTGCTTCCTACCGCAATATCGTACAAATGGCTGACCTGCACCGGTTTATCGATCTTATACAGCAAATAACAAATCAGAATATTTGCCGTATGCGGATCCATGATCGGCGGCGTTGCCATTTTCGACATTTTCATCATATTTTCTTCCTGCACAGCCTGTCACCTCGCATCTCACAAGTGCAATCTACGGTGTTTCCTCAAAAATGCGGATAATCCATCATATGGGAAAGCAGAGCGATGTTCACCGCCGCTTCCACACAGGGCACTGCACGGGGCACAATGCACGGGTCGTGCCGTCCCTGAATCTGGAGCATCTCGTTTGTCTTTGCCCGAAAATCCACGGTTTCCTGCGGCTTGGCAATCGAAGCGGTAGGCTTGATCGCTACATTCAGCGTGATCGGCATGCCCGAAGAAATGCCGCCCAGAATACCGCCGTGGTTATTGGTCTTTGTCATCACGTGACCCTTTTCGTCAATATAGAACGGGTCGTTATTCTGGCTGCCCACCATTTCGGCAACCTGAAAACCGGCACCGAATTCCAGCCCCTTTACCGCGGGAATGCCGAAGATCAGCTGGGCAATGGTGTTTTCCAGTCCCTCAAAAATGGGCGAGCCTACACCGGCAGGCATATTGATCGTGACACACTCAATGATGCCGCCCAGAGATTCGCCGCCGTGGCTGGCGTTGCGAATGTCCTCTTTCATCTTTTCACCCTGTGCATCGTTCCGCACCGGAAAATCCTTTTCCCGTACTTCCAGAATGTCCTCCTTGGTCACCTTGGTGCGGCTGAACGCATCATCATGGATTCCGTGGACGCTGGCGATATGGGCACCGGTGTAAATGCCGCGGCGTTCCAGAATCTGTCCGCAGACGGCTCCGGCGAAACACAGCGGTGCAGTCAGTCTGCCGGAGAAATGTCCGCCGCCGCGAACGTCATTGAACCCGCGGTACCGCATGGCACCAGTATAGTCCGCATGACCGGGACGGGGCAGTCTTGCCAGATTGCTGTAGTCCTTGGAACGGGTATCCGTGTTCTGGATAAACGCACACAGCGGCACGCCGGTGGTGCGGTCATTCAGCAGACCGGACATGATCTGAGGCAGATCCTTTTCCCCGCGGGGTGTGGTGGTGCCGTCCTTTTTCGGGGCACGGCGTGCCATAAACTGCCGCAGCTTTTCCAGATCAATGTATTCCCCCGGCGGCAGATTGTCGATCACGACACCGATCGCAGGTCCGTGGGACTCCCCAAAAATAGAAAGGGAAATATTACGACTCCAGAACGATGACATTGGCGATTCCTCCTAACTGACGATAATCCTCATAGAACCGAGGATATGATTTTTCCACGCATTCTCCATGGAGAATGGTCACTTCTCCGGCACAGCGTGTGGCTGCCACCGCAGCACACATGGCGATACGATGATCGCCGCAGCTGTCCACGGTGCCGCCGTGCAGCTGTTCCACCGGTTCGATCTCCAGACCGTCCGGTGTGGCGGTCACCTTGCCGCCCAGCCGGTTCAGCAGGTCGGCAGTCGATGCCAGCCGGTCGCTCTCCTTAATGGCAAGGCGGTGTGCTCCGGTGATGCTGGACGGTGCCGTACCAAATGTGGCAAGCACTGCCAGAATCGGCACAAGGTCGGGAATGTCTGCCGCATCTACGGTAAATCCTGCCGGCAGCCCCTGTTCTCTATTATAACACATCTCGCGGACAATTTCCACAATTTTTTTATCGCCCTGCACACTTTCCGGATTCAGATTGGTGAGGGTAATGTCGCTGCCCAGTGCATTCGCCACGCAGAAGAACGCCGCCTGTGAATAATCCCCCTCCACTGTGAGGTCACAGGCATGATACTGCTGTCCGCCGGCAACGGCGTAGCCCTGTTCGGTTTCCTGCACGGCAATGCCGAAGTGCCGCAGACAGGCAATGGTCAGATCGACATAGGGCTTGGATTCCAGCTTGGACAGCATGCGAATTTCGGAATCCCCGTCCAGCAGCGGCAGGGCAAACAGCAGACCGGTCACATACTGGGAAGAAACGTCGCCCTCCAGTTCGAACACGCCGGATCGCAGCTTGCCGTCAATGGTAAAGGGCATGGTGTTGTGGTAGTCGAACGTGACGCCCTTTTTGGTCAGTTCCCGCAGGTACGCAGTAATGGGACGCTGGGGCAGTCTGCCCTGTCCGAAAAAGGTGGTGTGTATACCCAGTGCTGCTGCCACGGGAATCAGGAACCGCAGCGTAGAGCCGCTTTCGCAGCAATCCGCCACAGCCGCCTGCGGTCGGGCATTGCCCACGCCGGTTACGGTAATAGTGCTGCCCTCCTGCCGGAACGATGCCCCGAATGCGGAGAGCACGTCCATGGTGGCGGTGATGTCACGGGACATATCCACGCCGGAAATGACTGAAGTGCCCTCTGCCAGTGCGGCACAGATCAGCAGCCGGTGTGCCATGCTCTTGGAAGCAGGGATCCGCACAGTGCCGTGCAGGCGGGACGGCGTAATCAGAATGTTCATGCATCCACGCCTCCCATCCATGCGGCAAATTCTGTGAAAGGCATGGAGCGAATCTCCGCCTTGCCGATGGTTTCGCAGACGATAAACCGCAGCGATGCACTGGCACGTTTCTTGTCATTGCCGCACAGGGGCACCAGTTCCGCAACGGGAGCGTCTACTTCTGTGGGCAGGTCGTATGCCTTTACGCAGTCACACAGCCGCACATACAGTTCCGGCGTACAGGTCGCCTTGGTCATCATGCACATGCCGGCGGCAACTGCACTGCCGTGGGTATAGGTTTCGTAGTGGTAGTAGCTTTCCACCGCATGTCCCAGCGTGTGCCCGAAGTTCAGGATCATACGCTCGCCGGTGTCGAATTCGTCGTGTTCCACCACGTCCCGCTTGATGTCGATGCAGGTGGGAACGATCTCGTCCATGACTTCGCTGACGGTTTCCAGCGTGTGCTGTTCCAGCAGTGTGAACAGCTTTTCGTCCCGAATCATGCCGTACTTGATGACTTCGCCCATGCCGTCTGCCAGAAACAGCTTCGGCAGGGTGTGCAGGGTGTCCAGATCGCAGAGCACTGCCACCGGCTGTTTAAAGGCTCCCACCAGATTTTTGCCGCCGGTCAGGTCGATCGCAGTCTTTCCGCCTACGGACGAATCCACCTGTGCCAGCAGGCTGGTGGGGATCTGGAGATAGTCCAGACCGCGGAGATAGGTCGCCGCCGCGAATCCGGTAATATCTCCTACCACGCCGCCGCCCAGTGCAACCAGACAGTCGGTGCGGGTGATATTATTTTCACAGAGGAAGTCGTAGATCTGGTTCAGCGTTTTGCTGCACTTGGAAGCTTCTCCGTGTGGGAACACGAACTTGATCGTCCGGAAGCCATTTTCTTCCAGCGACTTGGTCACAATGTCCCCGTAATAGCAGTCTACATGGTCATCGGTAATGACAGCGGCAGTCTGTGCCTTGGTCTGCTGTTTCAGATATGTGCCACACTGTCCCAGCAGTCCTCTCCCGATCCAAATGGGATACGTCTGGCTGGCGTGCACGGTAATTGTTTTCATGGTATTTTCCTCCCGTTGGAGCCGAAAGCCTGTTCTGCATCTGACGTGTTCAGACGCGTGGCAGGCTCTGAAAGCGTACACATCTTCGAATAGATTCTCATATTTTATTATACTAAAAATCCTTTTTCTTTTCAACAACAAATTGTAAACCATGCAAAAATGCGGTGAGTCACCGCTGACCTTACGCCCCAATTTTAAGTGTGAAAAGGGTAGTGTTACGGCGGACAAGCCGCCTGTCACCCCGCCGGGGAATTTTTGTTAGTCGAAAAAGGTTATTTCCCGTGTAATTTTCGGGTGATACTTGAATCTCACAGTACAGGGGAAATGCGAACTCTTTTCTTTTTTTGCTTCTTTTTTTCTTTTCAGTAAAGAAAAAAAGAAGCGTAACTCTTTGTGAAATCGTTTGCTTGCTGTAGCGAATTGCACGGAAGAACCCCTCCACCAGCTACGCTGGTCCCCCTCCCCTTTCAGGGGAGGCTATATACGAACTTGCAAACGCCGTATCCAATAAAGTCACCCACCTATACCGGAAAAATACCTGAATATCAACATTACCGATACAGGCAAGGGCAACAACCGGCGTTGGCAAGCCACAGGCGGACAGCGAGGTACGAGCGAATTCTGCCGAACGGTTTCGACATGGCTGCCCTAGAAGTTATGTTTCACGAAGAAATCCCTCCGGCACTTCGTGCCACCTCCCTTTTCAAGGGAGGCTATTTGTTCAGGCTCCCTCATGGATTGGGCTTCTTTTTCAGGGACGGCTATTCCACAGGCATCTCTCACTGTCACCCAAACAATTTCCTGCACCGGAAAATATTTCTGAGAATTTCGTGAAAACCATAGCAATTCCAAATGAAATGTGGTATAATAAATTCTGTGAGCCGCTGCATAAAGCTTGTGCAGCGTTTCCCTGTATACCGAGCCGGCTCTCACGCCGCCTGCTCTGTCAGAAATTTTCTGCGTATACGCCACTATGCAGAGCGTGTGCACATGATATAAGGCAATACCGCACAAAGAGCGTCTG
>NZ_KI260451.1:5232-15164 GCF_000468015.1 Ruminococcus callidus ATCC 27760
GTCGCACAATCTTTGTGCGGTATTGCCATAAAAACACGCTCCGAAACCCGCCTATGGCAGGTTCTGATATTCGTGCGGGCAGTCCCTTTTCCGGACTGCCTTGAGAAAGGACGATGTTATGACAACCAGTTATCAACGTATCCCGCTTTCAGATGCCATTGCATTTTCTGAAATTCTGGATCCCAAACTCAAAACCAACTCGCTGCGGATCCAATTCCTCCAGCCTTTGTCGGAGAAAAACGCAGCTGCCTGCGGACTGGGCGGTTCTCTGATCGCCTCCAGCAGCAAAGCCTATCCCTCCAACGCGATCATGAACCGCAAGCTGCACATGCTGTACGGGGCAGATCTCAGTTGCAGCATTTCCAAAATGGGTGATGTACAGGTCATCACTCTGCGGACTTCTTCCATTGCTGACCGCTATGCTCTGGAACACGAAGCTGTCTTTTCGGAACTCACCCAGATCCTGCTGGGCTGCATTTTTGAGCCGAATGTGACAGACGGTGCATTTGACGAAACCGAGTTCCGCATTCAGCAGACCAACCTGCTGGACTGCATTGATGCGGAAGTCAACGAGAAGCGGCAGTACGCCATTTCTCAAACCCACAAGACCGCATTCGCCGGCGAACCGGCTGCGTTTTCCTGCTACGGCACCCGCGAATCTGCCGAAGCCATGACTCCGAAGGCTGCTTACGAAGCATTTCAGCAGCTGCTCCGGACGGCACAGATCGAGATCTACTTTGTGGGACCGGAAGCTGTTCCCCAGCTGGCGGACACCCTGCGGCAGGCTTTCGCTGCCATTGCCGACCGGAAGCCGGTTCCCGTTTCGTTCCTTTCCCCCAGCCCCTGCAAGCCGGAGCCTGTCACCGTGCGGGAAGCCCTGCCGGTCAACCAGTGCAAAATGGTCATGGGCTGGAAAACCAGCTATACCGACCGGTATGCCCTGAAAATGATGACGATGCTCCTCGGCGGTACACCCAGTTCCAAGCTGTTCGCCAACGTGCGGGAAAAGATGAGCCTTTGCTACTACTGTGCGGCAAACTTCAACGAGTGCAAGTCGTTCATGCAGGTGGACAGCGGCATTGAAACCGAGAATCTGGAAACTGCCGAAACTGCCATTGCGGCACAGCTGGAAGCCATTTGCAGCGGCGACATTTCGGACGAGGAAATGCACAGCACCATGATGACCATTCACAACACCCTCTGCGGTGTGGGCGATACTGCCAGCAGCTATATTGCATGGTATTTCGGGCAGTTCTGCCGCGGCACCAAGCTGACACCGGCGGAGGAAGAAGAACGTTACCGTCAGGTCACCAGGGAGGACATCATCGCGGCGGCAAAGTCCATGCAGCCGGATACCGTTTATATTATGGAATGCAAAGAACAGGAGGCGGAATAACATGGCAGAAACCACGAAAAAGACGATCGTTTCCCCCCAGACCGGTGACAAGTACACCCATATCCACCACAAAAGCGGACTGGAGATCTTAGTCTGCGAAATGGAGGGCTACAGCACCACCGAAGCCATGTTCGGCACAAAGTACGGCTCGATCAACACCCAGTTCAAGACCGCGGCGGACAAGGACTACTGCACCGTGCCGGAGGGCATCGCCCACTTCCTGGAACACAAGCTGTTCGAGAACGAGGACTGCGATGTGTTCGACCTGTACGCCAAGACTGGTGCCAACGCCAACGCGTTCACCTCGTTCGACAAGACCTGCTATTTCTTTAGCTGCTCCGACAACTTCAAGGCTTCGCTGGAGATCCTGCTCTCCTTTGTCCAGTCGCCGTATTTCACGCCGGAAAGCGTTGCCAAGGAACAGGGCATTATCGGGCAGGAGATCCGCATGTGCGACGACGACCCCGGCTGGCGGGTATTCTTCAACATGCTGTGCGGTCTGTACCAGAAGCATCCGGTTCGCATCGACATCGCCGGCACCATTGAGAGCATTGCGGAAATTACAGACGATCTGCTGTACCGCTGCTACCGCACGTTCTACAACCTCCACAACATGGTACTGGCAGTTGCCGGAAAGTGCACGGTGGACGAGGTGCTGGAGGTTGCCGACCGGCTGCTGAAGCCCTGCGAAGACCAGAAGCTGGAAACCGTCTTTCCGGAGGAAACACTGGACATTGTACGGGAGGAAACGGTGGAATCTGCCGCAGTGGGACAGCCGCTGTTCAATCTGGGCATCAAGTGCCAGCCGCGGCAGGGACTGGACAATCTCCGTGCGGAAATGCTGGCGGACATCACCATGCAGACCTTATCCGGCAGTTCCTCTCCCCTGTATCAGGAAATGCTGCAAAGCGGACTGGTCAACGATAGTTTCTCCAGCGAGGTCTTTAACGGCGACGGGTTCTTTACCATGATCTTCGGCGGCGAATCCCGCGACCCGCAGGCGGTGCGGGAAAAGGTCACCGCGGCAATTCTGGACGCACAGAAAAACGGGCTGGACGAGGTCATGTTCAACGAGTCCAAAAAGTCCGCCTACGGAGAACTGGTGCGGAAGCTGGGCAATGTTTCCGCCGTCACCAACACGCTGGTAGCAGCTCACATGGCTGGCTGCGGACTGTACGACCCCATGCAGGTGCTGTCTGAAATGACACTGGACGACTGCAACCGCTTCCTGCGGGAAGAAGTCGATGTCCGCCGCATGAGCCTGTCTGTCATCACGCCGGCAGAATAATCCAAAGGAGCCGAAAACATATGGCAACTGAAACAATCGGGACACTGGACTACAACGAGATCGTTTTCCCAAAGCTGGGCATCGATCTCCACGTCAACAGCACCGCCTTTTCGATCGGCGGGCTGGACATTCAATGGTACGGCATTCTCATCACGCTGGGACTGGTGCTGGCAATGATCTACGCGTTCACCCAAGTGAAAAAGTACGGGCTGAATCCGGACCGCGTGCTGGACTGCATCATCGGCGGCATCATCGGCGGCGTGGTAGGTGCCCGTGCCTACTACGTGCTGCTGAACTGGAGCGATTACGCCGGCGACTGGAAAAGCATTTTCAACATTCGCGGCGGCGGGCTTGCCATTTACGGCGGCATCATCGGCAGTCTGCTGGTGGGCTTTCTGGTGGCAAAGATCCGCAAGGTGAAGTTTCTCCCCCTGCTGGACATCGTGGGCATCGGGTTCCTGCTGGGACAGGGCATCGGCCGCTGGGGCAACTTCTTCAATCAGGAGGCGTTCGGCTGCAACACCGACAGCCTGTTCGGCATGTCCGGCGGACGGATTCAGGAGTGGATCACCGACCAGTACCCCTCTACCACCTACTTTGCCAACTTCGGCACCACGCTGGACGCTTCTCAGCCGGTACACCCCTGCTTCCTGTACGAATCCCTGTGGTGCCTGCTGGGCTTTGTGCTGCTGGCGATTTTTGCCAAGAAAATTCGCCGGTATGACGGACAGATCTTTCTGATCTATATCTGCTGGTACGGTGCAGAGCGTGCCGTGGTGGAGAGCCTGCGGACGGACAGTCTGGTAATCGGCAACGTCCGCGTGTCCCAGATACTGGCGATCACCTGCGTGGTGATTTCCATAATTCTGCAAATCGCAATTGGCACCAAAGTGAAACGCATGGGCGTGGACTACCGCATGTACAAGGACACCAACGAATCCAAGCAGATGCTGGCAGAATATGAGGCTGCCAAATTTGTGAAAGAGCCGGAGGACGACACCAACGAGGACACCGCTTCGACAGACGAAGTGGCAGAAACAGATACGACAGATTCTTCAGAATCGGACGAAACACCAGCAGAAACTGATACCAACCAAACAGAAAAGGAGTAAATAACCATGGCAAAACTGATTTCGGGAAAGGAAGTTTCCACCCAGATTCGCCAGAAAATTCGGGAACAGGCACAGCAGCTGCGGGAGGACCGCGGTATTCAGCCGGGGCTTGCCGTGATTCTGGTGGGCAATGATCCGGCATCGCAGATCTATGTTCGCAACAAGCAGAGAGCCTGCGAGGAAGTGGGCTTTCACGCATTCGAGTATAAGCTGAACGAAAACGCAACGGAAGAACAGCTGCTGGATCTGATCGGCGTGCTGAACAAGGACAACAAGGTACACGGCATTCTGGTACAGATGCCGCTGCCGGATCACCTCGATGAACAGCTGGTCATCAAGACCATTTCCCCGCTGAAAGATGTGGACGCATTCCACCCCATAAACGTGGGCAAGATCATGATCGGCGACTACGACTTCCTCCCCTGCACACCGGCGGGTGTCATGGAACTCATTGACAGCACCGGCGTGGAGATCGACGGCAAGAACTGCGTGGTTGTCGGCAGAAGCAACATCGTGGGCAAGCCCATGGCAATGCTGCTGCTCCACCGGAACGCAACTGTTACCATTTGTCACTCCCACACCAAGAACCTCAAGGAGGTTTGTGCATCGGCAGACATTCTGGTCAGTGCCGTGGGAAAGGCACACTTCATCACCGCGGACATGGTGAAAGAGGGTGCGATCGTGATCGACGTGGGCATGAACCACGACGAAAACGGCAAGCTTTGCGGTGACGTGGAATTCGCCGAAGTGGAACCCAAGGCAAGCTATATCACACCGGTTCCCGGCGGCGTGGGACCGATGACCATTACCATGCTGATGAAAAACACCCTGCGTGCAGCAGAAATGAAACAGAAGTAATCTCAATCCTCTATATCAAAAACGCCCCTCCGGTGTACTTGCCGGAGAGGCGTTTTTTTGATATGCTGCATCTTGCCGCCGCAGGGTGACATGCCATAACACAAAAGAGCCACTGCCCGAAGGCAATGGCTCTTTCTATGAACAACAATTTGAAATGCGATTATTCCTTTACGCCGCCCAGTGCTACACCAGCAACGATGAATCTGGACAGAATCAGGTAGATCACAATGATCGGGATAACAGACAGTGCAACTGCAGCGTACTGTGCACCCAGATCAGGGTGCTTATCCTGACCCAGAACGCTCTGGATCATGATCGGCATTGTGAAACGCTTTTCATTGGAAATGATGATCATATTCTGTGTATAGAAGTTGTTCCAGTTCTGTACGAACGCGAAGATCGCCTGTACTGCAATTGCCGGTTTGCACATCGGAATTGCAATGGTCAGGAAGGTGCGGAACTCGCCGCTTCCGTCGATACGGGCAGCCTCTACGATGTCCAGCGGGAAGGAAGACTTCATATACTGACGCATATAGAATACAACGGCAGGTGCTGCGATTGCAGGAATGATCAGCGGAATGTAGCTGTTTGCCAGACCCAGAGTACCTACCATGAACTTTACGAAACCGGTAGATGTAACCTGAATCGGGATCATCATAACTGCCAGAATAAACGTATATGCACCGTCACGGATCTTGAAATCGTAAACGGTCAGACCATAAGAGGTCAGTGCGGAGAAGAATACGGTCAGAATTGTGGTACAGCCTGCAATAATCAGGGAGTTCCGGTAGCCCAGCCAAACGTTAAAGTTCGGGGACTGCGGAAATTCACCACCGGCAATATTCTTGATATTGGTCATCAAGTCACCGCCCGGCAGGAACTGCAACGGTTGAGCACGCAGAGCAGCGTCCCCGTGGGTTGCGTTCATGATCATGATGTACAGCGGAACCAGACAGATCAGTGCCAGCAGAACGCAGACAATGAAGCAGCCAGCCGATTTCAGTCTTTGCACCAGAATGTAATTGTCCTTAACACCAACGTTTTCCATTATGCACCCAGACCTCCATTCTTAGCCAGCTTCTGCTGTTTCTTGTATTCCTTGACCAGAGCCTTACGCTCCTGCTTCTTCCGATGCTCGTCTTCATCACGGTTCATACGGAATACGAGAATACCCAGAGCCGCAGTGATGATAAACAGAATTACGGAAGCGGCACCGGCAATGCCGTAGTCAGGCTGGTGAACCTTTGCACCGGCACGGAACTGTTCATAAACGAATACCGCAACGGTACGCAGGTTTGCGTTGATTTTACCTGCACCTGTGTGATACAGATACGGAATATCGAACATCTGCAAACCACCGATCATGGAAGTGATCAGGGTATAAACAACCATCGGTCGCAGCAGCGGCAGGGTCACCTTGCGGAGCACCTGACCACTGGAAGCACCATCGATTGCAGCAGCTTCGAACAGAGAGGGGTTGATACCCATGATACCAGACATCATCATGATCATGGTATTACCAAACCACAGCCACGTCTGAATAAACATAACGATGCCGCGGCTCCAAACAGCAGATGCTTCGAAGCTTACCGCATCGTTGCCTGCATTCAGCAGCAGTGTGTTGACTGCGGACAGCTGGCTGTTGGAAATAAAGCGCATGAACAGTGCTGCAACAGATACTGCAGTAATGATGTTCGGCAGATACATAACAACTTTAAAGAAGCCCACGCCCGGAATGTGCAGTTTCGAATCGGTAAACCAAACCGCCAGCAACAGGGACAGCAGGATCTGCGGAATAAAGTTACCAAACCACAGAATGATCGTGTTTTTGAACGAAGTCAAAAACAGCTCCTGCATTGCCTTTGCACGACGACCCATTCCTTCACCGGAACCGAACAGAATGGTAGCATAGTTGTCGAAGCCGACAAATGTGCCCGCATCTGCACCGTTACCCTGAAAGCTCAGGATAAAGGTCTGGATCAGCGGCCAGATCTGGAAGAAACAATACACAAGAAAGAACGGGGCAATGAACATATAGCCATATTTCGCATAGCTAATCGACTTAATACGACGTTGTGCAGCGGATGCCATTTGCACACACCCTTTCAAAAATTCAGTAGAATAGTAAGAGAAAAGATAAACATACGCCTATAGGACGCAATTATCCTATAGGCTGTACGTTCAATCATTCAAAAAGCGTTGAGAAGCCGAAGCTTATTCAACAGTGATGTCAGTTACATCAGCTGCAATTGCATCCAGGAATGCGTTCAGGCAGTCATCCTCAGAAGCGGTTACGCCATTGCAGTAATCCTGAACTGCGTTCTGCAGGTCAGTGTTGATCTTTGCATCATACTCAGAAGCAATGCTCATGTCGATCTTGTCAGCAGAGTTGAACAGGATCTGGAACTGATCCTGACCACCGAACAGCGGGTTGCTGTTTGTGCCAGCTTCAGTTGTAGCAGACATTACGCCCTTGTTGTTTACGAAGTCACCACGAACGTCTACATACTTCTGCATTGCATCTGCATCAGCAGTCATAGTGTAGATGAACTGGC
This sequence comes from Ruminococcus callidus ATCC 27760, assembly GCF_000468015.1. Classification (GTDB taxonomy): domain Bacteria; phylum Bacillota; class Clostridia; order Oscillospirales; family Ruminococcaceae; genus Ruminococcus_C; species Ruminococcus_C callidus. The sequence goes on from NZ_KI260451.1 coordinate 12,442, forward strand.
CAGCTTCCTTAGCGTTATCGGTCTTCGGATATACGCAGATCCATGTGCCGCCCCAGAACCAGGATGTCGGGCCTTCGCACAGTGCATACTTGCCGTATGTAGAGCCGCCTTCGCCGCCTTCAGCCTGTTCCAGAGAACCGCCCTTAGCGATTGCCCAAGTCGGGAAGAAGAAACCGAAGGTCTTGTTAGCCTGAGCACCGTCAGACTGACCCTGCGGGAGCCAGTCATCACTCCACTGAGTTGCACCAGAGATGTAACCCTTGTCGAAGTTCTCCTTCGCCATAGAGATGAAATCACCTACGGAAGAAGGATCCAGCTTGCCGTCGTTTACCCAAGACTTGGTTCTGTTACCGTTGGAGTAAGCTCTCCATACGCCGCCCAGAGAGTCAGCCATAGCAGTGGTGTTGCCAGACTTCTCATATACGGTAGCTGCGGTCTTCCAGAAGTCATCCCAGCTGCCGACCTGTGCCTGCATATCTTCCGGAGAAGTTACGCCCAGATATTCTTCAGCCAGATCTGCACGGTATGCATAGCCGCCTGCTGCAGCCTGCCAAGAAGCACCCTTCAGGACGCCGTTCTTGTCCTTGCCCATGGCTACAGTGTAGTCATAAGCATTTGCATACATGTCTTCAGAGATACCTACTGCAGACAGCGGAGCAGAATACTCATCGTTGTTCTGATAAGCCATGTTCCAGTCAGCGTCGCAGAAGTACAGGTCAACGTCGTCGCCAGACAGGAATACCTGTGCGTACTGTTCGTTAGCATCAGTACCGTTAGAACCAACGTTCTTGTAGTTGATCATGCTCTTGTCCATGCCGGTTGCATCAGCAACGATGTCGTACATGTACTTCAGGTCATCATCGTTCCAGCACAGGATTGTCAGCTTGTCGCCGCCGTCCTTCAGGGAGCCGTCCGGTTCGCCCAGAGCCGGAACATCAACGTTGGTGTAGCCAGCTGCGGACTCAACAGAAGATTCTTCTTCAGCGGTAGAATCTTCAGCGGAATCTGCATCTGCTTCGCTGCTGTCTTCAGCAGAAGACTCAGCCTTAGACTCAGAAGTGCTGGAGCTGTCATTGCCGCCGCATCCTACGAATGCAGTTGCAGTCATAGCCAGAGCAGCCATCAGAGCCAGTGTTCTTTTCAACTTGTTCATTGGAAATTTCCTCCTTAAATATATATATCACACGTTGTGCCGGTTTGGTACAGCAGTGCAATAAACAATAAAAAACGATACCATGCCGCCCGCCGGAGTTTCTCCGCCGCGGCATGCCCTGTTCCCATAAAAGTGCACAAAACACGCCTAGGGAACATTTCTTGTGATAAGCCTAATATACAACAATTCGAAACAAATGTCAATGCCTTATACCGTTCTTTCATTTTTTTCAGTGATACGGTACAAAAATCAGTTGATTTTTTTGTGCAATCCGCCAAGTATTTCGAACATTTCTGTAAAAGGTTACAAACTGGTTAAAATGTCGAGTTTCCTCAAAAAAGTGCGGCTACTGGGCAAGTTCCTCGGTAATTTGCACATAGTCCCGAAGCTGCACGAAATACGCCTCCGTCATGCCGTCCACGTAGAGCAGTTCATATACCGACGAAAACGCCTGAATCTGCTGCCGAAACGCCACGATCTTCTCCGCCAGTTCCGGCTGCATCCCGGGAATCTGTTCCAGTTCCGCCGCCGTCGCCTGATTCAGATCCAGCGGGAACGTCACTGCCGGTGCAGCTGCCGCCGGTGGTTCTGTTGCAGGCGGAGCCGTTTCTGCCGGCTGCGGTGCTGCCGCTGGTGCGGGAGCTCCTGCCGGTTTCGGTTCCGGCTCCGGTTCGGGAAACGTTTCGTATTCCAGATAGAGCAGATCATAAATTTCGTACAAGGTCGCCTCGCCGATGCCCTCCACCTCCAGAAGCTGTTCCCGATTGGAGAACCCGCCGATCTGGTCGCGGTATACCGTGATGCGTTCCGCCAGCACCGCCCCGATATGGGGCAACTGTTCCAGTTCCGCCGCCGAAGCCGCGTTCAGTTCCAGCGGAAAGGTCACGGTTTCGGCTGCCGGCGTGGTGCTTTCCGGAGCCGTCCGGGTTTCTTGGAAAGCCTGTCCGGCACGCTTGGCAGAAGCCGTTTTCGTCCGGCGGGTGCCGGTGTGCAGAGTGGTTTCCGCGGCAGAAACAGTTGCTTCCGTGCCCGTAGTTTCCACCGTTGCAGCAGCCAGCCGCTGGGGTCGGGCGGAAAGTTCCCTTTCGGAAACGTGCCGTGTCCCCTGCCAAAGCAGCAGCCCCACAGCACCTGCCAGCAGAACCGTAGTTCCGCCCCGCATCAGCCATTTCAAGCATTCCTGTTTCATGCGTTCCTACCCCGTCCTGCGGAAAAATTTCTTCCCCGTCCTGCGGAAAAATTCCTTGCTTTGTTGTAATCCTGCAAAAGGTTCTCCGCAACTCCACTGTCTATTTTAGCACATTTCACACAAATCCGCAAGTGCTTTTCCGGTTTTTTTCTATCTTTAATCATTTTTCAAAACATTCGCCGCCGAATCGGGATTTCACTTAAAAATATTACGCTTTCCCCTTGAATTTCATTCGATTTCAGGCAAAAAAAGCAGGGCACCGAAACCGGCACCCTGCCTCATTTCAAAAATGTTTCGAGCCTGTTTCGGGAAACCGGCTGTCACGAGAATACGTTCACGGAAATCATTTTTCAAAAATGTGTTGATTTAAATTGTGCCAAA
>NZ_KI260452.1:0-12174 GCF_000468015.1 Ruminococcus callidus ATCC 27760
TCGGACAAGCTGTTGAAAAAGCTGACACAGGCTCTGGCAAATGCGGCAGAGGAACGAGGAACGGATGCGTCTGGGATTGCCTATGTGAAGAACAGCAAGGTAACGATTTTCAAGCGTCCGAAACCTGCCCACAAGATTCACTTTAACGCCCCCAACGGCACAAGGGCAGTCATGGGACATACTCGCATGACCACACAGGGCAACGAGAAGTTCAACTACAACAATCACCCTTTCTATGGTCATGCCGATGTGGACTTTGCCTTTGCACATAATGGCGTACTGTATAACGATAAGGAACTGCGTGTGGAAAAGCACCTGCCGCAAACGCAGATCGAAACGGATTCATACGTTGCAGTACAGTTATTGGAACAGCAAGGCAAACTAAACTTTGACTCACTCAAAAGCATGGCAGAATCCGTGCAGGGCAGTTTCTGCTTTACCGCTCTGGACGAAAACAACACGCTCTACATCGTCAAGGGCAGCAATCCCATGTGCCTGCTCCACTTTGCAGAGCTGGGGCTTTACGTTTATGCCTCGACGGAAAGCATTTTGAAAAAGGCATTGCAGAAGACTGGTTTCCACAAGTATCCGTTTGAAGTGTTGAATGTAGATGAAGGCACGATCTTGAAGATTGACCGCTATGGGTTTTTAAGCGGCTCTACCTTTGAGGTACAGGAAAGTTTCCGGTTCGGCAAGTGGACTGATTGGTATGACGAGTTGGAAGAAGAGTATTACACACAACAGGAGGAATTGCTGTTGGAGATGTGCAGTTGCTATGGCGTGACAGAAGAGGATGTCCTCCTGCTGTTGGACTATGGCTATTCCACTGATGAGATCGAAGAGATGCTGTGTGACAGCAACTTGCTTTTGGAGACGATCAACGCCATTCAAAGTGAAGAGATTTTTGCACAGCAGTAATTACAAGAAGAACCGTTCCAAAAAGTGTACTTTCTGGGACGGTTCCTTTTTTCTCAAAAACCTGTGCCAAAAGGTCCGTTTTTGACTTTTGAGACGTTCCAAAAGTGGCAGGACTTTTTGAGACAATTGGAGGTGTTTTTATGGACAACAGAACGTTCGGCTATGCCCGTGTTTCCAGCAGGGAACAGCATGAGGACAGGCAGATCGAGGCTCTCACAAATTATGGTGTCAGCAGAGATAATATCATTGTGGACAAATGTTCCGGCAAAGATACCGAACGTGAGGGTTACCAATATCTGAAAAAGCAGATTCTCAGGAGCGGCGATACGTTGGTGATTAAGGAACTGGACAGACTCAGCAGAAGTAAATCTGACATCAAGCAAGAGTTGGAGTATTTCAAAAATCATGGTGTGCATATACGCATTCTGGATATTCCAACTACATTGACCGATTTTCCACCGGAGCAGATGTGGGTCATGGATATGATCAATGCAATTCTGATTGAGGTGCTTGGAAGTATTGCAGAGAATGAACGCCTAAAAATCAGACGCAGACAGCGTGAGGGGATTGATGCGGCGAAAAAGAAAGACATCAAGTTTGGGCGGCCAACGCTGGAACTGCCCGAAAACTGGGAAATCGTGATGCAGGCTGTTGAGGCAAAGCAAATCACCGTGTCCCAAGCCATTGGTCAACTGCACATCTCCCGTTCATCCTACTATCGGCTAAAGCAACATCAATAAAATGATCTGGTGTAACATTTATTGTCAGAGGCTCCTTGTGTACCTCTGACAATTATTTTTTCAAAAGATTATTTGATGATAAGGGGAGGGCTTGGCGTCTGCCCTCCCCTTAAACCTCACCACGCCCTTGACTGCGGCTTTGCAAGCCTTGTCAATTCCTCTACAGAAAGAATTGGCTGCGATGATAAACCTGCCATAATACAATTGAGTGGGATACATTATATTTTCGTTCCACGTTCCAGGTGTTCTTTGCGTTTGAAGACAAAACAGGTTTTCCTCTTGCAGACTGTCTTATTACTATATCCTGTCCCAATTCTACGATCAAACTTGATTAAGACTTGGAACCTGGAACAGTTATACCATCATACCCTAAATTTTATTTTCAAATACTATATTTTCTGCTTTCTCTATATATAAGCCGAATGAAAAAGTACTTTTACAAAAAATAATTTCAATGAGATCGGAAACAATTCCCGTGTTGAAAGCAAGCAAGGTTCAAAGAACCGCAGGCTTGCTTGGTGGAATCAGAGATCTTTCTCTGATTCCGTGTGGAAAGGGGAAATCTCTACTCCTATTTTTTTACAAAGCAAATAAATTTTTTGCCTTTTTTTATCAATTTCATCAAGTTCATCTTTAGTAAGCATGGTTACATACTGTTTATTTATATCGAGACGTGTATTTTCATTTAAAACACACAAACCAAACTGATGTAAGACGGCTGAATAAAATTCTAGGTAATCTATACATGATTTTAAATTTTCAAAAAAATCAGTGAATAAGTCGAGGTGAATAGCAGAATACTCTTGGAACTCATGCGTTTTTTCAATTGTCTTAGAAACCATTTCAAGGGTCTTGACGAGAAGCTCATATTTTGTCTTATTGTCATTGTTACATTTTACTGTCTTCCTATATCTCCACTTATAGATTATATTTGCGGCAATTAGATCTGCCATAGTCATTTTAAGATTATCAGAGAAAGTTTGGGAGCCTTTTTTAATACGAATGTTTATAGCGTCATATATATCTGTAACAATATCATCAGATGATATGTAATTTTTATTTATTAAGTCTTCTCTTTCATGTACGAGGTCTACTTGTTCTGCATGATCTAATAATTCTACAATTTTACGCAAGTTTTCGCAACTTTCTTCTGCGTATTTCTCTGTTGTTTCACTAATTTCTACATCTTCTTTTGAAAAGTAAGAATTTTGACATTTTAGTTCATTATAATATTGAAATAATTTGGCTGTATATCTGTTGAATTCCCAGATAAAATCAAAATAGTAAATTAGTAAGGTGTTATTTGTTATATTATCAACAGAAGATATAATTATTTTCATAAAGACTTTATTTACAATTGCATCTCCTATTTCACTTTCACCTTCGAATATGTGCAGCAATTTTTCGATTATATCATATATTTTATCTATCTTTTCACCAGCGTTTTTGTCATCTTTTTTTACTTTCAGCATTGACAGATTATAATCAAATAAAGTCATCAAAGCGGCTACGCATCTATTTGCAAAGTCATGTGGTTCAATGGGTAACTTTTCAGGTGATTTTTTAGTTTCACCTGGGTCAATAGTTTGTAAGTCAGGGTAGAGGTAAAATTTTACACGGCACAGTATTGCATTTACTACTCTTGCGGTTAATCTTGCTGTCTCCTTTTTATTTTTTAGGTGATCACGTAGTGTACCTCCATGAACAATATAAATTTTCGGTTTGCAGTCAAGTGTCGTTTCTGTTTGAGATTCTACATAGTTACCTGTCGTTTTACCTGAAAATACAATATCAACGATTGTATTAACTACATCAAATTGTCTCATGTTTAATCCTTTCTAACCGTATATTTTTATGGTTTAGATAAAAAAGTGATTCTCATTGTACAAAATGCACAATAAGAAACCAGAGATTTATCATTGTTTGTGTAAAAGTGTTGCAAGAATAATTGAGTTCTGTTATAATACACTTACAGCTCAAGCAGCTGGCATCTTTAAAATTGAATAAAGGAGGAAATCAAGATGAATGAAACAAATTCTCATTTACCCCCTGTGCAGGGTGGAAACGGATTGTTTGTACCAATCACACTTGAAGAGATGGCAAAAAGTCCTGAAATTTTTGGAAGAGCAGGTGCAGCGTATTCAGAAGTGGCAGGAACTCCACCTGTCGTTCCTCAAGAACTGCAAAACGCTGTGACTGAGCCAAAAGTCCAGAGACTGAATTGTGCAAATGCTAGTGAGATATTTTATCTGGTGGTAAACATACTCAATCAGCAAAAGCCTTTATGGCGGTACCAAAACCACTTTTACATGAAGGAGAACAATGTATATGTTCCTTACAATAAGAAGGAATTCATATGCAGAGTGTATTCTGATGTTACAGCGCTTGGCTATGAGTTCACACAGCCTGCCATTTGCAGTATTACAAATGAGTTGGAAATGCGAGCTGATCTGTACCAAGGAGAGCCAAATGACGAACGCTATACCTATTGTTCGAACGGCTTTCTGAATAACCGCACAGGATTGTTTGATATTGTTTCTGATTACTTTCCGACCATTCAGCTTACCGGGGCGTATCTGGGATCTGGCCCGCAGTATCATCCTAACATGGACCGTTTCATGTCAATTCTGTTTGCTGGAGATAAGATGCTTGAAGAGAGAGCATACCAGATCATTGGCTACTGCATCAGCAGTGACGCTCATGCGAAACGCTTTTTTGTTTTCCCTGGTGCATCTGGAGATAACGGTAAATCTACCTTTATCCACCTGATACGCAGTTTGCTAAGTTCTTCTGCAGTCAAAGGCTTATCCATGAAAAAAATCTGCTTGGCGGCAATTTTGCAATGTCAGAGATTCAGGAGGCACGGATCAACGTTAGCTCTGATGAAGGCGCCTTGGAACTCAATACAGATCAGCTGGCTAAGCTAAAGAGCATCTCTGGACATGACCGGCTTACGGTTGACAAGAAAAATTCGAATCAGGTCAGCTTTACGTCTACTTGTAAGGTCATTATCGCAAGTAATCACAATATTGGTATGGCGTACAGCAGCAGTGACAGCGCCATTGTTCGCAGAATCTGCACACTGCCATTTGATGTGAAGATCCCGAAAAGTCAGCAAAATCCGAACATTGTGTCAGAGATACTGGGGTCTGAATTGAATGCAGTCACAACAGAGGCTTTGAATGCGTTTTTCAGACTGAAAGCAAATGGCTATCACTTTGCCGGTGACGATGCCGGGCTGGATGACTACGCTCTGCAATTCACGCCGATCAATGCGCAATATCACAACATAGAACGTTTTGTGCAGTGTCATGTGAGATCTATGCCCGGTAATTTCGTGCTGACAAAAGACTTGTACGATGTTTTCCAGAATTGTCTCGACTTTAACTGTGATGTATTCAAAGATGTGACGGGCTTTTCACAGGCATTAAACAATTACCTTCTCTCGAATGGATACGTTGTAAAAAAAGTCAAAAAGCATCAGGGAAACGGATATGAGGGCATAGCCATTTCTAATCCCTAAACCGAAAGGAGTAAAATGTTATGATAACGATTAAAGACTTGAAATCAAAAGCATCTTCAACGGAGTCCGACGGTGTGTATATCATGCCGTTCAATCCTAAGTATGAAAAAGATGAACTTGAAGAAAGAATGCTGAAAGTAGTAGAGGAGCAACCGAGCGTTGCTCTTCGGTTCTTATGTTTGATTGGCGATTATAAAGTTGGCACCTCAAAGCAGTATATCAGTCAGATCATTGACTCGAACGATATTCCAAGCTTGGGAGAGTCAATGCTTATCGCCTCTCCAACTGGTTCTGGCAAGACAAGCGCAGTAATCAAGATGATCAAGCACACTTCAATGCCGGTCATCTATGTGACCAACAGAAAGATGACGCTTTGTCAGTTCAAAAAGGACTATATCAAGGCATCGAAAGGACTCGATGTTCCTGCAGAGTTGCTTGACAGCATTTCCTTGGGAGAGAACATCATCGCCATTACCTATCAAGAACTTGCTGAGACAACGTATAAGTATAAAGGCAAAAAACACCTCCTCATACTTGACGAAGTCCATTGTCTGCTGGAAGATGCTAATTTCTCAGTGTACGCAGAGAAAATTATTCGGTATCTGAAAGCAAATCGTGACAATACCGCTAGAATTTACCTCACGGCAACACCAGATGCAGTTACTCCTGTGATAGCGGAAATAGAATGTGAATCAGGACAAGAGCAGGCGCTTTTTGCAATGGACTGGGATACCAATGTAAAATCTGTTTTCCATGCGTATGCTTCATACAAAACAAGATTGAAGATGGTTTACTCGATGGAAAGCAATTGGAACTATATCAACTTCAAGCTATACACCCCAGACGACACAAAGGAACTTGCTGATTATATCAAACGAGAAAATGAGCAGGGCACCAAAAGCCTGATCTATGTAAATGACATCAGCAAGGGAAAAGTGCTTCAAGAAGTGTTAGGCAATACCCAGCACATCTACTCAGATGAAGACAAACGTGCAGAAATTGCAGAGATCGCTCAAAATGAGAGATTTTCAGATCGAAACCTGATCACCACCAAGGTGGCTGAGAACGGAGTGTCCTTGCACGACGATGAATTGAATCTGATTGTTGTCGAAACACTGGATCCAATCACACTAAAGCAGGTGATTGGCAGAGCGAGAGTCAACCGCAAGAATCCCAGAGAGATCACGGTTCTTATTCCTGACTACTCTATGACCGACATCGGCAATGCGATCGCAAGTGCAGAGCAGCAAATGAGAATGGTCAAAGAGGTCAAAGCAGATCCAGATCTGGCATTGGAGTATGCAGCGAATTATCCTGCACTCGTATATTACGACAGCAAAGTAAAGCACCCTGTTGTAAATACAATGGCAGAAAAGGCACTTGCGTATCAGATCGACTTTCTCAGAGGCTTGCGAAAAGACCCCGAAAAGCCTCATGCCTTTGCCCAGGCTGTCCTTGAACTCTATGGTAAAAAGCCAGTCATCTCAGACGATATGTTCCTGTACTATGACAGAATCCTTGACTTCAAGACAAAGGCTGCGGAGGCTTTTGATACATACAAGAACTCTGAGAAGAACGCCGAGTGCCTTGACAGCCTCAAAGCAAAGCTGAAGGTTGCCTGCAACAGCACCAAGGTTTACAATGATGGCAAACAGCTCACCAGCAACATTCAAATCAGTACGGTTAATGACATACTGAAGGCAGCAGGAATTGCGTACGAAATAAAGGCAAAAGTTGAAGTTTTCAACATAGCCTCTGTCTAATTATACCATTACCTATAAGCACTTGTCAATAGAGGAGAATGATTTTTCTATTGACAGGCGCTATTATTTCAGTTGTATACTATAGTCATGACAGAATAATCTGGCTATATCCTAAAAGGAGGAATTTAACATGGAAACACCTAAATTTACTGGACGAAACGTCCCTATTACCGAAATCGCAAAAGCAACCGGCAAGAGCCAGCAGTTTATACGCATTGGCATTCAGAAACGTATCCTTCAATTTGGATATGCCCTCAAACAAGAAGGATCCAGCGAATACAATTACTTCTGCCCAGACAAAAAGGTATGGGAGGAGACCGGCTATTTTAAGGATATGAGCAATAACGACGTAGTATAAAGTTGTTTAAGGCAAAGAAGGGAGATGATGCCAATGAAACTGGGAAACGGCGTTGGTACAGTTTATAAGCTGTCCGGCAAAAGACGTAATCCGTACATCGTACGCAAAACAGTCGGTTGGGAGATCGATGTGGAAACCGGCAAGTGCAAACAAGTCTGCGTTACCATCGGTTATGCTCCGACAAGAGCAAAAGGTCTTGAGATGCTTATGGAGTACAACAAAAATCCATATGACATTGCGGTATCAAAGATCACTTTTTCTGAGGTGTTCGACAAATGGGCATCTGAGAAATTTCCGACGATCTCGGAATCGAATGTAAAGGGCTATCAGGCATCCTATAAGGCTTGTCAGCCGCTGCATAACCGAGTGTTCAAGGATCTGAAACTGATGGATCTGCAGAGCGTTGTAGACACCTGCGGAAAGAATTATCCCACACTTCGTAAATTGAAGGTGCTGCTGAACCAGATGTACGACTATGCCATGAAGTACGAGCTTTGCAGCAAGGACTATTCACAGTACGTGAATATCCAGAAATTCAAGAACAAGAATCCAAACAAAATGGATCGCACGCCGTTCACAGAAGGCGAGATCCAGGCTCTTTGGATGCAGAAGGACGATATCTATGCGCAGATCGTACTGATGCTGATCTACAGCGGTGTGCGTGTGTCAGAACTGCTCGACTTGAAACGTGAGGATGTTCATATAGACGAGCATTGTTTCAACGTTGTGCGTAGCAAGACCAGTAGTGGCATCAGAATGGTTCCGATACATGACAAGACCTATCCCATATTCCAAAAGTGGTATGAAGAGGGCTGTGAGTATTTGCTGCACACACCCGATGGAGGTCACTTTACATATCGTAACTACTATGATTCCTATTGGACTCCTATCATGAAACGCATCGGATGCACGCACAAGCCCCACGATACACGTCATACTTGTATTTCTATGATGGCAGCAAAGAATGTCAATCCTACACTGATAAAGAAGATTGTAGGACATTCAGGCGCAATGTCGGTTACTGAAAAGGTCTATACACACGTAAATGTGGAAGAGCTTTTGGAGGCGATCAATAAGATATAAGAAAAAGCTGGGACTTCGGTCTCAGCTTTTTTTGTAATGTAGTTGTTATTCAAAGCTCTCTATAAAAAATCTCAGTCCTTTTTCGGTTAACACGTACACATCCTTAAAATAATACCCTTTATACTTCATAAATTTCAGTGGAGTATAAAATGGACCGTCTTTTTCCCATGTTGCACCGATAGTCTCTTCAAGGTTTTCATTCTTTTCAGAGCTTACAACGGTGATAAACGTTATGTTTTCTCTTGCAAATTTCAAGATGTCTTTTTCATCTGATATCTGCTCAGATAAGGTGGAATACAAATAAGCGATTAGCCAAACAGAGCTTAACATCTTCTTGGGAGTAGACTTCAAAATATTCTTTATAGGTTCATTTTTGAATTCTATTAAGAACCACTCATTGTCTTTGCTGACGCAAACGGCATCAACAGCACTTGGTTGATGTTCTTTTAGATTTGGGATTTCATTGCGCCGTCTTTTTTCAAACTCTTTCGTATATTCATCAAGTTTTAAGACTTCCATATTATGAGAAGTATCAGTATATACAAACACCTCGTTGCGATCATCAAAAGAAGCGTCTATCATATCCTTACGACAATTGTCAAATTGGGAAGGATCGGGCATGGAGCGTTCCACGATGTCACAAAACTTTAGAAAATAGTCATTCGTCATCTTCTTCATCAGAATCACCACTGCTAAGTTCGTCGAGCTGCATATCAGCTAAAGTAAACATTCCACTTTTTAGACTTTTTCTCATATCACTCAGATTACTGTCATTGTCTTCAATAATGACTCCTTTTTCGGTTTGCTTTGGGATATAATAATTTCCTTTTTCAGAAATCACGTACTTTTTCATGAAGAAATTCAAGGATTCGAGGAACTGGAAACTGTGTGTGACAATGAGAATGGTCAAATCAAAATATTTTTGAAGAGCAACAATAAGTTCGGCGTAGATAATTTGCCATTCAGAATGGAGATGGATTTCAGGCTCGTCAAGAATAAGAATATCTTTTTTCTTCAGTACACCTGTTTCAAGCATTCTTTCGATGAGAGCAAAAGATTTAAGACCAGCTGAAATGTTTCTGAAGTCGAAATCCACACCATTTTCACTGTAATAATACTTACCATGACTGATTACAGTATCACCGGCATAGGCTCTTTTCAAAACCTTTCTGATCTCATCGAGTTCTTTTTTGTTTATAACGGTTTCAAGAATGTTGGACATTGAGTCTTCATTTATGTCTGCCTGTGCTTTTATTATTGCACTAATCACATTTCTGTCCATAGGATTTAGGGCAGATAAGAACCATGATACATTCGTTAGGTTAAGCCAATCCAGTACAAATGGGTTATTGATATAGTATGCAGAATGCTCAATGGGTTCATCTAACTCACAGGAGCAGGATTTTTTATTTAATAGAATTGTATCGCTTTTTCCCTTTATTTCTGCAGTAACAGAACTTTTGCCTGTTGAATTCAAATTCTTGATCTGCCCATTCATAACAAGATTAAAGTAGCGGAATACATATTCGTTCAAAATATCTTTTTCCGGTAGGTTTAAGTATTCAACCAGAGAAGCTACCTTGTTCTTTGTAACTTTTATGGGGTAATTTTCCTCAAGATATTTTTTTACATCTTCAACAGAAAAATCTTCAGCCTGAGAAGTGATAAAGGACATTGTGCTATCATTGTCAAGGAGTCTAACCGGCACATCCATGGAGTTTATATTCGACAAGATAAAATTCTTAAACCTTGAATCTTTCTGCATACTGATTTTTGTCTTATAATCATATAGAGCATTATAAAAGGAAAAAAGCGACTTGCCAATCGTACTCTTACCAGTGTTATTGTCACCGCAAATGACAGTGATCCCATCAAGTTTTATATCCGCTTTTTTGATTTTACCGAGATCCTTCAACTTGAAATCCATACAATCACTCCTCCTCTTCTTACTAAAAAGCGAATCATACAACATATCATGCTGCATCAAAAAATACCGCTATATAATATTATGAGCAGATATGCTGTAAATACTCGTATAAACCAAAAAAGCACTCACCACAGAGGGTGAATGCCTTTCTTTTTTTGTTAGTTACCTGTTAGTTACGTGTTAGTTACCGCCTAAATAACACCCTATTTTAGGCAAAATCGAAACGACAAAAACGACGCAAAACAGGTGATTTTCAGCACTCCCAAACGGGATAAAATTATCTCTTTGAGAACTGCGGTGCACGACGTGCAGCCTTCAGACCGTACTTCTTACGTTCCTTCATTCTCGGGTCACGAGTGAGGAAGCCAGCCTTCTTCAGAACCGGACGCAGTTCCGGACTGAATACCAGCAGAGCACGGGAGATGCCGTGACGGATCGCACCAGCCTGACCGGTGACACCGCCGCCGGTAACTGTGCAGATAACGTCCAGCTTGTCCATGTTGTCAGTCAGATTCAGCGGCTGACGAACGATCAGCTTCAGAGTATCCAGACCGAAGTATTCGTCAATGCTTCTGCCGTTGATCGTGATGCTGCCGTTGCCCGGATACAGACGAACTCTTGCAACAGAGTGCTTACGTCTGCCGGTACCATAATAGTATTTTACCTTAGATTCGTACATCTTTTCTGCTCCCTTCTCTTAGAACTCGCAAACTTCCGGCTTCTGAGCCGCCTGCTTGTGCTCTGCACCCTTGTAAGCGTGCAGACGCTTCAGCTGGTTTGCACCCTGAGTGTTGTGCGGGAGCATGCCCTTAACAGCGATCGTCATTGCTTCATCTGCTTTTTCTTCCATCATAACCTTATACTGTGTCTTCTTCAGACCACCGATCCAACCGGTGTGCCAGTAATAGAACTTCTTTTCCAGCTTGTTGCCGGTCAGAACTGCCTTGTCACAGTTGATGATGATTACGTTATCACCGCAGTCAACGTGCGGTGCGAATGTGGGCTTGTGCTTACCACGCAGCAGGTGTGCAGCCTTTGCAGCGACACGGCCCAGCGGCTTGCCGGCAGCGTCCAGCACATACCACTTGCGATCTACTTCGCCAGCCTTCGGCATAGTTGTTGCCATAGTCAATTCCTCCATTGAAACTTCTATCAAAAATAATCTCGATCCAGCCAAAAAGCAGGATCAGGCAGAGGGCAGTTGGGTTAGACTGCACTGCCGGCATTTCGCAAGATTATAACCGGTCTCTCTGACAGTACAAGAACTATTATACCATAGATTCAGCGGAAATGTCAAGCGGAAATCCGCAGTTTTTTTTCGATTTTCAGAGGAAATCCGCTGTGGATTTTGTGCATATTGCCATTTTGCCGCCGAAACCGGACTGCCGGCTTGCAATTTTTCAGGAACTGCGATATAATAGTATATCAGAACATGCCCCGCCAAACTGGGGATATGCTCGGCAGATCTCTGCCGGAACGGAGGTATCAGAAAATGGCACAATCCAAGACGACCGGCGGCGAGGGAATCGTTTACCTGACACGCCGTGCCTATGAAAGCGGTGAGATCCGCCTGCTGCTGCGGACAGATGCTGTCTGTGCAGAACGGGATACCGGCTGGCAGCTGTTACAGGGCAGCGAAACCGGACTGGAACTGTCCAATCCGGAAAACGGGCTGCTGGTATCCGTCGCCAGAGCACTGGAACTGGAACCGAAGCTGACACCGCTTCTGGGGGTATCTTCTGCCCCGTGCAGGGCGGCATATGCCTATGACGAAAAAAACGGCGGGTTTGTCCCCACGGCGTATCCCGCGGACATTCCCACCGAATTTTAAGGCAACACCGCACAAAGAGCGTCTGGCGACT
>NZ_KI260452.1:12274-16666 GCF_000468015.1 Ruminococcus callidus ATCC 27760
ATCTGACGAAAAATTTGACGACGCATCTGTCGCATAATCTTTGTGCGGTATTGCCCTAAGAAAAAGCGATTTACAGAATTGCCGGCAGTGCTCCGGTAATAATATGACTTGGGTCTGCGTTGGCAAGGATCATATAGTACACCAGACACGCAAGCATACATATAATGAAAAAAGCGACAACAACACGCAGCCGGAAACGCAGAAACGGCTTCGGCTTGTGAATATCATCAACACGGTGCAGCTGCTTTTGTCTTTTACGCATTGCGGAACTCCTTTCAACAGGTTTGAAACGTATGCTACTATTATAAACGATAAAGCGGCATTTTGCAAGTGTTTTTTGCAGGGGCAACACTGAAATCTTTCGATAATTCCAACAAAGGAGAAAACTTATGTGTGGTTTTGTAGGATTCACCAATCATATTGACAACTCGAACGTGGTTCTCGGAGAGATGCTGGATAAGATCAAGCACCGCGGACCGGACGCAGAGGGTACTTATATTGACGAAGACATTGCACTGGGACACCGCCGCCTGAGCATCATCGATGTTTCCGAGGCAGGCACACAGCCGCTGTACAGCGAGGACGGCAATCTGGCACTGCTGTTCAACGGCGAGATCTATAACTATCAGGAGATTCGTGCCCGTCTGATCGAAGCCGGCTATCACTTTGCCACACAGACAGACTCTGAGGTACTGATCTATGGCTATCAGGAATACGGTGCAGACCTGCTGCAACAGCTGCGGGGCATGTTCTCCTTTGTCATCTGGGATAAGCGGGAGAAAAAACTCTTTGGAGCACGGGACTTTTTCGGCATCAAGCCCATGTACTATGCCCAGATGGGAGAAACATTCCTGTTCGGCTCGGAGATCAAGAGCTTTCTGTGCCACCCGCATTTTAAAAAGGTACTGAACACCGCCGCACTGGAAAACTATCTGACGTTCCAGTACTCGCCCTGTGACGAAACCTTTTTCCAAGGAGTGTATAAGCTGCCGCCGGCACACTATTTCACCTATCAGGACGGCAAATTTACCATGAAGCGGTACTGGGACGTTCACTTCAAGGCAGACCAGAAGCCGGATCTGGACACATGGGTGAACCGCATTTCGGATACGTTCCACGACAGCGTAGAGGCTCACAAGATCGCCGATGTAGAAGTTGGCTCATTCCTGTCCAGCGGCGTGGATTCCAGCTATGTGGCAGCCATTGCCAATGTGGATAAGACATTCACGGTCGGCTTCGGTACAGAAGAACGCTATAACGAGATCGGCTGGGCAAAGGGCTTCTCCGAGGCAATCGGCAAGAAGAACTATAACAAAGTCATCACACCGGAAGAATACTGGGAAAAGCTGCCCATGATCCAGTACCACATGGACGAACCGCTGGCGGATCCGGCAGCGATCGCCCTGTACTTCGTGTGCAATCTGGCTTCCCAGTCCCTGAAAGTCGTGCTCTCCGGCGAGGGTGCCGACGAGATCTTCGGCGGCTACAACGTCTACAGCGAACCGGGCGGGTCTGCCTATGATAAGCTGCCCCGCGGACTGCGTCGCGGCATCGGACACATCGCAGAGAAAATGCCGGCACACCGCGGCAGAAACTTCCTCGTCCGCAAAGGCAAGGATCTGGAAGAACGCTTTATCGGCAACGCCTATATGTTCACACCGGAGGAACGCAAGGCACTGCTGAAGATCCGCACCAACGCTCCCGATCCCATGGCAATCACCAAGCCGTTCTATGACAAGGTGCAGGATCAGGACGATGTGACAAAGATGCAGTATCTGGATCTGCACATGTGGATGGCAGGGGATATTCTGCTGAAAGCCGACAAGATGAGCATGGCGAATTCGCTGGAACTGCGTGTGCCGTTTTTGGATAAAAAGGTCATGGAACTGGCAGAGCAGATCCCCACACGGTACCGCGTCACCCGCGAAGCCGTTACCGACGAAAAAACGCCGTATATCACCAAGTACGCCATGCGTCTGGCTGCCAAAAAGGACACTCCGCCCCAGACTGCAAAGACCGCAGCCAAGAAGAAGCTGGGCTTTCCGGTACCGATTCGGGTTTGGCTGAAAGAAGACAAATACTACAGCATTGTGCGGGAACGCTTTGAGAGCGACGAGGCAAACCGGTTTTTCCACACCGAAAAGCTGGTGCATCTGCTGGACGATCACCGTGCAGGCAAGGCAGACAACAGCCGGAAAATCTGGACACTGTATATGTTCTTGGTATGGTACCAGATCTATTTTCCGGAGGCATGCGGAGCGTAAAGGAGCGGCAGAACAAAAATGGCAAGTCATGTAACCTATGCCTATATCCGGCAGAATCCCGATATTCGGGAATATATCCGCCGTGCCGATATGTCCCTTGCGGCGATCGGCTATACCGAGCATTCCTTTGCCCATGTGGAAAAGGCGGCACACAATGCGGCAATGATTCTGGAAACTCTGAACTATCCGCCGCGGCAGGTGGAACTGGCGAAAATCGCCGGTTTTCTCCACGACATCGGAAACGTCATCAACCGGAACGACCACGCCCAAAGCGGTGCAGTCATGGCATTTCGTCTGCTGGACCGGCTGGAAATGCCGGTAGACGAGATCTGTTCTATCATCTCGGCGATCGGCAACCACGACGAGGGCACTGCCCAGCCGGTAGATGCCATTTCCGCTGCCCTGATTATTGCAGACAAGACGGACGTTCGCCGCAGCCGCGTGCGGAACACCGACTTTATGACTTTCGATATTCACGACCGCGTGAATTATGCGGTGGAATACTCCAACCTGCATTTCAGCGAGGACAAAAAGTCACTCGTTCTGGATCTGACCATTGACACGGAGATCTCCTCTGTGCTGGAATATTTCGAAATTTTCATGGAACGCATGCTGCTTTCCAAGCGTGCTGCCCTGTTCTTTGATAAAAAGTTCAAGATGTACATCAACGGCAGCAGTATTTTGTAAAGACAACTCCGCTGGCTCCCAGCGGTATTGCCATAAATTCCCGAAGCCGATGCACGACTTCGGAGAAAACAACGGAGGTACAATATCATGATTTCACCGTATCCGCATCTGATTGATTTGAACGACTATCCTGTTTCGTGGTGGAAACAGGTGGTGGATCTGGGGGAACAGATCAAAAATCACCCCGAAATTTACGCCGGTGCATGCAGCAACAAGATCATGGCGACCTTGTTCTATGAGCCGTCCACCCGCACCCAGATGTCTTTCCAGACCGCAATGCTGCGTCTGGGCGGCAGACTGATCGGGTTCGACAATCCGGCAAACTCCTCGGTATCCAAGGGCGAAACTCTGAAAGATACCACAAAGATCGTCAGCGGCTACGCAGATATTCTGGTGATGCGTCATCCGGTAGCCGGTGCGGCAAAGGCAGCTGCCCTGTCCGCAGACTGTCCGGTCATCAATGCCGGCGACAGCGGGCACCTGCACCCCACCCAGACCCTGACCGACTTGCTGACTCTCCAGTGTGAAAAGGGCAGACTGGATCACCTGACCATTGGTCTGTGCGGCGACCTGATCAACGGCAGAACCGTGCATTCTCTGTTGAAAGCAATGTCATGCTTCGAGGGCAACCACTTCATTCTGATCTCCACACCGGAACTGGGACTGCCGTCCTATGTCAAGGATATTCTGAACGCCAGCAACTGTGACTTTGAGGAGGTTTCTTCTCTGGAAGAAGTTCTTCCGAAGCTGGACGTTCTGTACATGACACGGATCCAGCAGGAGCGTTTTGCCAGCCGCGAGGAATATCTGGCACAGAAGGACACCTATATCCTGACCACCAAGAAGATGCAGGCAGCCAAGAAAGACCTGGTCGTGCTGCACCCGCTGCCCCGCGTGGACGAAATCGAAGTGGCTCTGGACGAAGACCCCCGTGCGATGTACTTCAAGCAGGCAAAGTATGGCATGTACGTCCGCATGGCACTGATCATCACCATGCTGAATCTGGACACCCACACCACACTGCTCCGCGGCAAGACGTTCCCCGGTGCAGTCTGCAAGAATCCCAACTGTATTACCCACACTGAAACCTATCTGCCTAAGAGCTTTATTTCCCTCGGAAATTCTCTGTTGGAGTGTGAGTTCTGCAATGAACGGCTGCTGATGGAACACTGATCGGAACAGTATTTTTCCTGTCATTTCTAAAAAGCACGATTTCCCACCGCGGAAATCGTGTTTTTTTGCACAAAAATATAGATGAAAAAAGATGAATCTATACAAGTTTTTCACGAATCCGGTTAATCTTTTGTAAATCCCCTTGCCAAGAAAATCGGTTTGTGCTATACTAAAGGGGAAGAAAAGGGAACGCCGTCAGCAATTCCATGCAAACTTTATGCAGCGTTTCCTTAGGGGAAACACTGCATAAAGCCCGCCTGACGGCTTT
>NZ_KI260452.1:16766-37165 GCF_000468015.1 Ruminococcus callidus ATCC 27760
CGCATCTTACGCACAAGCTTTATGCAGCGTTTCCCTAAGCTTTGGAAAATCGATGGCGGCAGACTTATGCCGGCAGGCGGAACCGTTTTGCGGCGACGCTGCAAATGCCGAATGCGGGAATGCACAGCAAAAACCACAGTCCCGAAAAGGGCAGGCAGATCTGTCCGTAGAGGTTCAGCGGCATGCTGCTGTAGTCCCAGACGTTCCAGCCCATGACCAGATTGTCCGCCACCCCAACGGTGAATTCCAGTGCCGTGATCAGCAGTGCTCCGCAAAGGCATTGCAGCAGCAGCGTTTTCGGCGGTGCTGCCGCGTGGAGCAGATACAGCCCCACCGCAGCCGTACCGCCGGTGAGCGTCATGGTCCAGTGGGTGTACCCGCGGCAGACGATCTCCAGCAGACTGTAGACAAACGCCCCCAGCAGGAAGAACCAGCAGAGTTCGTAGAATCGGATATGCAGCTTCAAAAAAATCACTTCCTGTTTCGTGTGTATGCATAAACGTAGTCTGTGCAGAATGGGAGAAAATATGCGGCTGGAGTTTCCAGTCCAAA
Organism: Ruminococcus callidus ATCC 27760; assembly: GCF_000468015.1. Lineage (GTDB taxonomy): Bacteria > Bacillota > Clostridia > Oscillospirales > Ruminococcaceae > Ruminococcus_C > Ruminococcus_C callidus. Next base: position 17,319 of record NZ_KI260452.1, read on the forward strand.
GCGATCTGTTCAAGTTTTATTTTTTGGAGGTATCAATATGCGAAAAAGTGGTATTTTGATGCACATTTCCAGTTTGCCGTCAGAATTCGGCATCGGAAAGCTGGGCGATTCTGCCTATATGTTTGCCAATTTCCTGCGGGACTGTGGTGTGCAGGTGTGGCAGATCCTGCCGCTGTCGCCGACCAGCTACGGCGATTCCCCGTACCAGTCCTTTTCCGTCCACGCCGGAAATCCCTATTTCATTGATTTCCAGCGGCTGGAAAAGCAGGGCTATCTGGCACCGCCGGATTACGAGGACATTGTCTGGGGCGAAGACCCGCGTCGGGTAGACTATGCCCGCATATATAATTATTGTTTCCACGTGCTGCGGACGGCGTTTTCCCGTTTCCGGAAAGAGGATAAAGCCTATCTGGAATTCTGCGAAGCCCAGAAGTACTGGCTGCCGGACTATGCCCTGTTTATGGCGTTGAAAGATGCCCATGACGGCAAGCCGTGGTACCAGTGGGAAAAGCCGCTGGCAATGCGGGAACCGAAGGCACTGGAAAAGGCAAAGGAAACCTATGCGGAACAGATCAGCTTCTACACTGTGCTGCAATTCTGGTTCTATCAGCAGTGGGGTCAGCTGAAAGCGTACTGCAACCAGAATGGCATTTCCATTGTCGGCGATATTCCCATTTATGTGGCATATGACAGCGTTGATGTGTGGGTGAATCCGGAACTGTTCCTGCTGGACAAGACCAGAACGCCCATCGATGTGGCAGGCTGTCCGCCGGACGTGTTCTCACCTACCGGTCAGCTGTGGGGCAATCCGCTGTATGACTGGAAGTATCATCAGAAAACCGGTTTTGCATGGTGGATCCAGCGGCTGAAAAGTGCATCCACACTGTACAACACCGTGCGTATCGACCACTTCCGCGGCTTCGAAAGCTTTTATGCGATCCCCTACGGCAAAAAAACTGCCGAGGTGGGCGAGTGGCGTAAGGGCCCGGGCATGGCTCTGTTCCAAGCTGTCAAGGAAGCACTGGGCGACCTGTCGATCATTGCGGAAGATCTGGGCTTTGTGACACCGGAAGTGCGGAAGCTGCTGGAGGATTCCGGCTATCCGGGCATGAAAGTATTGCAGTTTGCCTTTGACGATGATCCCAAGAGCACCTATCTGCCCCAGAACTACACCACGACCAACTGCGTTGCCTACACGGGCACGCATGATAATATGACGCTCCGCGGCTGGATCCACGGCTCGCCGGCAAAGACCATTGCCTTTGCGAAGCGGTATCTCCACTGCCGGAGTGCCAACGACCTGCCGGCTGCCATTCTGCGGCTGACATGGAGCAGCACGGCAAACCTCGCCGTGGCACAGATGCAGGACTTTCTGGACGCAGGTCCGGAGGGCCGCATGAATACGCCGTCCACGACCGGCGGCAACTGGCAGTATCGGACACTGACCAGCGATTTCAACCCCAGACTGGCAAAGCGGATCTACCAGCTGAATGAACTGTTCAACCGTCTGCCGGAAGAATCCCTGCAAAAGCCGGTGTCCAAAAAGCGGCAGAAAGCAGCGGCAAAAGCAGCAGCCAAGGCGGCTGCCGGAACGAAACCTATGGAGAAAAAGGAGAAGAAGTCATGATGAAGAAAGAAGCATTGAAAACCGGTATCCTGAACGCCCTCCACGGCGTAGACCCGAAAACCGCTACCCCGCAGCAGCTGCATCAGGCACTGGGCGAAACTGTCATGGAAGCCATTGCACCGGATTGGAAAAAGAGCATGGACGCTCACGAACACAGCCGCCGTGCCTGCTATTTCTCTATGGAATTTCTGGTGGGACGTGCCGTTTACAACAACCTGCTGGTGCTGGACGTGATGCAGGAGGCAGAGGAAGCCTTTGCAGAACTGGGCGTTTCCCTGTCTGATCTGGAAGTGATCGAAGATGCAGCACTGGGCAACGGCGGTCTGGGCAGACTGGCTGCATGCTTTTTGGACAGTGCGGCAACACTGGATCTGCCGCTGGACGGCTATGGCATTCGCTATAAGTACGGTCTGTTCAAGCAGTACTTCGAGGACGGCTGCCAGAAGGAAGTGCCGGACGATTGGATGCGTTACGGTGATGCGTGGTCTGTCCGTCGGGAAGAAGATGCCGTGCTGGTAGAATTTGCAGGACAGACCGTTCGTGCCGTGCCCTATGACATGCCGGTCATTGGCTGCAAGACCAAGCACATCGGCAATCTGCGGCTGTGGCAGGCAGAGCCGGTGCACACCTTTGACTTCGACCTGTTCAACCAGCAGAAGTATCTGGAAGCTGCGGCAGAAACCGTGTATGCAGAGGACATTTCACGGGTGCTGTACCCCAGTGATGACACATGGGAGGGTAAGAAGCTGCGTCTGAAACAGCAGTATTTCTTCTGTGCCGCATCTTTGCAGGACATTCTGAAAAAGCATAAGGCTGCCTATGGCACGCTGGACAATCTGGCAGACAAGCTGGCGATCCAGCTGAACGATACCCATCCGGTCATCTCTGTACCGGAACTGGTGCGTCAGCTGATGCTGCCGGAAAACGGCTATACATTCGAGCGGGCGTTCGGCATGGCACGGCAGATCTTCCACTACACCAATCATACCGTTATGCCGGAAGCACTGGAAAAGTGGGACTGCAATCTGGTGCAGCAGCTGCTGCCGGCAGTCTATGACATCATTCTGCGAATCGAGGAACAGTTCATGACCGAGATGTACCAGAAGGGTGTGGACAAGGCACAGGCAAACCGCATGAAGCTGGTGCAGGACGGCATGGTGCACATGGCACGGATAGCAGTGTATGCTTCGGCACACACCAACGGCGTTGCGGCAATCCATACCGAAATTCTGAAGGATTCCGTGCTGAAAGACTGGTATCAGGTTTATCCGGAACGGTTCCAGAACAAAACCAACGGCATCACCCAGCGTCGCTGGCTGGCTCTGTGCAATCCGGAACTGTCCGGTCTGCTGACCGAACTGCTGGGTTCTGATGACTGGAAGATTCACCTGGACGACCTGAAGCAGCTGGAACGCTACGCCGACGATACCGCTGTACTGGAGCGTTTTCTGGCAATCAAGCAGACCAAGAAGGAACAGCTTGCTGCATATATCGCAGAAAAAGAGGGCGTACAGATCGACCCGCAGTCGATTTTCGACATTCAGATCAAGCGGCTGCATGAATATAAGCGTCAGCTGCTGAATGCGTTCTCCATTCTGTATCTGTACTTCGGACTGAAAGACGGCAGCATTGCGGACATCACACCGGTGACATTCCTGTTCGGTGCAAAGTCTGCTCCGGGCTATCGCCGTGCCAAGGCGATCATCAAGTTTATCCACGAAGTGGCAAAGCTGGTGGAAGCAGATCCGCTGGTTTCGCAGAAGATCAAGGTGGTATTCGTTTCCAACTACAACGTTTCCTATGCGGAAAAGCTGGTAGCTGCGGCAGACGTTTCCGAGCAGATCTCCACCGCCGGCACAGAGGCTTCCGGCACCGGCAACATGAAGCTGATGCTCAACGGTGCAGTGACACTGGGTACCTATGACGGTGCCAACATCGAGATCGTGGAAGAAGCCGGCGAGGAAAACAACTACATCTTTGGTGCAAAGGTAGAGGAACTGGAACAGATCATGCCGACCTACGACAGCCGGAAGCTGTTCTCCGAGAACGAAAAGATTCGCCGCGTGGTAGAAACCCTGATCGACGGCACCTGCTGCGACGGCGGCAGCGGCGATTTCCGCGAACTGTACTATTCTCTGCTGGACGGTGCCAGCTGGCATGCACCGGATAACTACTATCTGCTGGGCGATCTGGAATCCTATGTGGCTGCAAAGCTTCGCTGCAACGGCGACTATACAGATCGTATGGCATTTGCCAAGAAGCAGTGGTTGAATATCTGCAACGCTGGCAAGTTCAGTTCCGACCGCACCATTGCAGACTATGCAGAAAACATCTGGAACATTCAGGCAGTCACAGTAGACTGATCGGTACGGCATTCTGGGAGGTGCTGTAAATGGGCGGCGTGATCTCATTTTTCATTTTCTTCCTGCTGGGCATTCTGGATACCGTTTTTGCAGTGAAGCTGAATCTGTCGCCGTGGAAGTTCCTGCTGGCGGGAAACCCGCGGCTTCCGGACGGCACGCGGCTGTATGATATGGAATGCTTTCAGCGGGCGGCGGGCATGCTCTGTGCCATTTATGCCGGTGTCTTCTACATGACGGCACTGTTTGTTCTGCTGACACAGATTCTGTGCGTGATGCCCAATGCACTGATGGCAGGCATGCTGTATATACACGGGGCAGTGCTGACAATGACAGCATTCGGTCTGCTGGCGTATCTGGACAGCTCTTGTCAGGTGCAGCCGCAGACGGAAAAACTGTCAGAGTAAAATCACATCAAAAAACAAAAAACGCTATGGTACGCAAAGTACCATAGCGTTTTTGTTTTAGGGCAATACCGTACAAAAATCTGCACGCAGATTGCGTGCAAAGCCGTCAGGCGGGCTTTAAAAGTAAACTCAATCCATTTTCTTGCCGCAGGAGCCGCAGAACTGGCTGTCCAGCGGGTTCATGGCACCGCAGTGCGGGCAGAACTTCACGGTAGAAGAATCATCGGTCTTGGGAGCATGGCTTTCGCCGGACATTTCGGTGTAGCGGAGTTCCGGTTCAGCCGGTGCATTGTCCGGAGCCTGCGGAGCAGGTGCTTCCGGTGCGGGAGCATTGGGGACAGGTGCACTGACGGCAGCAGCCTTTTTCTTTTTGGACTTGACTGCCGCGTTGGTGCAGATGCCGATCACTGTAAAGAGTACGCCATATGCCGCCGGAATCAGCGTTGCCAGAGCGACCGGTTTCAGCAGTATCGGCAGCCCTGCCTTGGAGAAGATCAGTGCATCTGGTATGTGGAACGCCTCCACCAGCAGCAGGGTGACACCACTTGCCGCCAGTACCAGCAGACCGGGAATTGCCACTGCCAGACCGTAGGCGGTGAACATTCTGCCCTTGTGCCAGTGCTTTTTCACTGCCAGCACCAGCCACAGCACGAAGCATGCCACTGTCAGCACACCAAAGGCGATCATGCCGGACAGATTGCACAGCTGCCGTGTCAGGAATTTGCCGAAGCCGGAACCGATCGTGTGCTGCAGCATGCTGTTCCAGCCGTTGAGGTCGTCGCCCATGGTCCAGTTCAGGGATTTCCGGTCAGCTTCCGCAAAGACCATATGGGTTTCCTTTGTCAGCTTGCTGCCCAGTTCCTCCTGCAACAAGTCCGCCACATCGTCCGGCTGTAACTGCGGCAGTTCGGAGTTGTCGCCGGTCATGTATGTACTCAGGTCGTCCAGATAGTCACAGAGGAACTGATTGCACTCCGGCATGGTCACCAGCTTTTCGGCATATTCCTCTGTCAGATTGGGAGCGTCCCAGAAGTACCAGTCATACAGGCACTTGCCAATGAGCTGCTCCTTTCCGTGGTCGGAAAGCTGTATCTGGGACAAGTCCATTTTCGCTATTGCCGCGGACAGTGTTTTCTGGGGCAGTACGCTGTTTAAGATCGAACTGCACAAAAAGCAGATGCCGAAGAGCAGCGTCAGCAGAAACAGCAGGATCGAACCGAAAACGGCTCCGGCCCGTGTGGGCTGCTTCTGTTTCTTTTCCTTTTTGGGAACTGCCTCGGCTTCGGCAGTCGTGTTGGATCTTTCTTTTGCCATGTCCATTCCTCCTGTTCGGCAGCACCGCATAAGCAGTACTATGGAATTGTTTTGTTTCTATGAAAAAATTATAGCATACAAAACTGCCTCGAATGTGTATTTTCTGAAAATTTTAGGACAATACCGCACAAAGTCGCCAGACGCTCTTTGTGCGGTATTGTCCATCATGCAAACATCTCCCAGCCGCGAATCCGTTCCCGCATCTCGTCAATGCCCAGCACCCCGCAGGCGAACCCCTTTTTCACCAGTTCTTCCGGCAGGTACTCGTCGTACTTTTCAAAGACAGGTACTTCGTTGGGGTAGACCAGTTCCATCGGATCCAGCGGCTTGCGTTCCTGTTCCAGCAGCACGCGGAAAAAAGTCCGCTTGTCCGCCTGCATTTTGAACTGGATAAAATAGGGACGGGAGGGTGCCAGTCCGGTCAGCTTCAGAGCACCGGCACAGCGGCACTTGAGAAATCGTTCCATTGCCAGAAAGGCATACGATCCCAGCCACGGAAACAGGCACCACATGTCACCGCCCAGACAGATCAGCGGCTCCTCTGTGACACCGGAGTTCCGAGCCACATGCCGTGCCAGCTGTAGGCGGGATACGGCATTTTTCATCAGATAGGGATAGGATTTCTGTTCCTGCAATACCAGCCGCATGCGTTCCAGTACCTTCGTGTGAATATCGCCGGGGCATTCGCCGAAGTAGGCGGGAACTTTCCCCTTGACCTGTTCGCAGTACACCGTGTGCCGCTGGTGATCCACTTCTTCCACCACCCAGACGTGACCGGCAATGGCGATCTTTTCTCCAGCCGGCGGGGGCTGTACAATGGTGCCCAGTTCCTGCGAGTTCCAGCGGACAGTGTATTCCTCGTTTTCCTGAAAGACGGCGTAGAACTTGTAGGAACTGGTGAGCCGTTCGCCGGCAATGCCCACGATCAGGCCGCCGGTTTCCGTGCGTTCTATGTGGTCGATTTCCAGCAGGTGCCGCAGCAGCAGCTTGAAGTCCTCCTGTGAAACGCGGTGGAAATAGCTGAGTGTCAGTACGCGGGAAGCCAGAGCCGCCGGTGTCAGCTCACCGCAGGAGGCGAGCGTGCACATGGTCTGGTGATACAGCAGGCTGTAGGGCAGCCGATCCAGTCGGGGCGGCTCTACCCAGCGTTCCTCCAGATAGACCTGTACCAAAGCGATGCCCTGTAACAGCTTCCATGGGATCGTGGTGGGCAGCAGGGCACGTGGCTCCGGCGGTTCCTCCCGCATGACGAACCACATCTCCGGCGGCAGGTCACGCCGTCCGGTACGTCCCATACGCTGCAAAAAAGAGGACACCGTAAAAGGAGCATCGATCTGGAACGCCCGTTCCAGCCTGCCGATGTCAATGCCCAGTTCCAGCGTGGCAGTGGTGACGGTCGTCAGGAAGGAATCCTCGTCTTTCATTGCCTCCTCTGCTGTTTCCCGATAGGCAGAGGACAGATTCCCGTGGTGAATGAGAAAGCGATCCGGCTCGTGTTTGACCTCGCAGTATTGCCGGAGCGTGGTGGTGACGGCTTCGCACTCCTCGCGGGAGTTGACGAAGATCAGACACTTCTTTCCGCGGGTGTGCTCGAAAATATACCCCATGCCGGGGTCTGCATCGTCCGGAGCCGTGTCGGTTTTCGGGGCGAGTTCCGGCAATGCCTGTGCCGGCGGATTGTCCTCGGCAGCCTGCCGATCCTGCACATAGAAATGTTCCATAGACAGCCGCCAGCGAACGCCCTTGGACTGGATACGGGGAATCACCGTTCCTCTGCCGGTGCCGGCGGCGAGGAATTTGCCGGTAGCTTCCAGATCGCCAATGGTGGCAGAAAGCCCGATGCGGCGGGGATTGACACCAGCCATGCGGCAGAGCCGTTCGATCAGGCAGATGGTCTGCCCGCCGCGGTCGCCACGCATCAGGGAGTGCACCTCGTCAATGACGATAAACCGCAGATCGTGGAACAGCTTGGTAATGGCAGCGTGCTTGTGCAGCAGCATTGCCTCCAGCGACTCCGGCGTAATTTGTAAGATGCCGGAGGGGTGCTTCATCATCTTGGCTTTGTGGGACTGGGAAACGTCACCGTGCCAGTGCCAGACGGGAATGTCTGCTTCGGCACAGAGGTCGTTCAGCCGGAGAAACTGGTCGTTGATGAGGGCTTTTAGCGGGCCAATGTAAATTGCCCCTACCGAAGTGGGCGGGTTCTCGGAAAACAGGGTGAGAATGGGAAAAAATGCCGCCTCGGTCTTGCCGGAGGCAGTGGAGGCGGACAGCAGGACATTTTCGTCTGTGTGGAAAATGGCATCGCCCGCAGCCACCTGAATGGCACGGAGCGATTCCCAGTCGTTCTGGTAGATGAAATCCTGAATAAACGGAGCATAGCGTTCAAAAATAGACATGGAAAAACCTCTTGGGGAACCACGGAATAAAGCTTGTGCGGTATTGCCTTAAATGTCAAACTCTGCGAATTCCGGTGCAACGCTCTGATCGCCCTCCGGCTGTGCCGCGGCGTAGGAAAACTGGTCGGACTGTAAGAGTTCTGCCACATGCATCTGCGGGTTCTGGAAAATGATGTCCAGCAGTTCGATAAAGTCCCGAATCACCTCGCGGGGCGTGATGTGGGAATCTGCCCCGATCCTGCCGAATTCGATCTGCAAAAACAGGATACGATCTTCCTGTGTCAGCGTAGGCGTATACCCGAACAGCTGGGCATGAATTTCCGTCAGCTTTTCTGTCAGCACCAGCAATTCCTCATTGGTCAGGGCGTTCAGGTGGATCACCGGAGCCAGCATATCCCGCATGCCTTCCTGTGCAAAACGTCCCTCTGCCAGGCGGGAACGGAGAGCCTCATAGCTGTACACGCCGCGGCGTGTGTCCTCGATGCACTGGGGTGTACCGCCCATGATGATGCCCAGATACTGTGCCTTGCCCTGCATGGTGTCGTTGTACATGGTGAGGATCTTTTCATAGTTGTACTGGCGGGTAATGCTGTGGGGAACTTTGTAGATGTTCACCAGTTCGTCGATCAGCACCAGCATGCCGCTGTAGCCGGCTTTTTTCAGGAACATGGCGAACAACTTGATATACTCGTACCAGTCGTCGTCGGTGATAATGATGTTCACGCCCAGTTCCGCCCTGGCTTCGGTCTTGGTATTGTATTCCCCGCGGAACCACTTGACCACCTTTGCCTTGCATTCGTCGTCGCCCTCTCGGTAGGCGTTGTAGTACAGCGTCAGCAGTCTGGCAAAGTCGAACCCGTGCACCATTTCATGCAGTGCTCCGATGACTTCGTAGATTTTTCGTTCCACGGCTTTCCGGAACTGGGGGTCGTTGGTATCCAGACCGGATTCCGCGGCGGTTTCGCTCTGGACGTTGCTGATCCAGCGATCCAGAATCAGCGTCAATGCACCGCCGTCAGGACGTGTTTTGGTGGACATGTTCCGAATCAGCTCTTTATAGGTTGCCAGCCCCTGCCCCTTGGTTCCCTGTAATCGCCGTTCGGGGGAGAGGTCGGCATCTACGACAACGAAATTTCTGTCCATGACATAGCTGCGAATGGTCTGGAGCAGAAAGCTTTTGCCGCTGCCGTACTTGCCCACGATAAACCGGAACGATGCTCCGCCGTCTGCGATAATGTCCACATCGTGGAGCAGGGCGTTGATCTCCTGTTCTCTGCCTACGGTGATGTAGGGCAGACCGATTCGCGGCACAACGCCGCCTTTCAGGGAATTGATGATCGCCGAAGCGATTCGCTTGGGTATTTTCATGATAACGATCCTTTCTGAAACGGACTGTATGGGCATATTGACAATGAAACAAGCCTCCCCTGAAAGGGAAGGGTATTGCCTTTGATGTATTAGTTCTACGGAAAGAACCTCTCTCACCCCAGCAACGCCCGCAGCTCCTCCACATAATCCTCGATCAGTTCCGGCTGGTCGCCGTCGAATAAAATGACCGTGTCGCCGAAGTCATCGAATAACGTTTCGTTGATGTGGTCTACCAGCACCGAGAGCATCACGCCGCCTTGCCGGAGCAGGTCTGCATAGGGCTGGTGTTCCAGCAGACAGTGCAGGAACGCCCGTTCGGTTTCGCTGAGCCGTGTATCTGCGGCAGGTGTTTCCGGTGCAGCCGGTTCTGCCGGTGTTGTTTCCGGAACCGGCAGTTCCGGAGCAGGCTTTGGAGCAGCTTGCAGTTCCGGTTCTTCCTCGGTGTCCACCAGCAGCTTGTTCCGTGTGACCTCTGCCGCCTGCCGGATCCCTGCCAGACGGGACAGGTCGAATTCCACTTTCGGAACGGCGTTCTTTTTCTGTTCGTCCAGAAATGCCGCCAGAGTTTTGTCCAGCACCTGCTGGAGATATTTCGGCAGTTCCGTTTCTTTTATGGAGTGGGGATACTGCACCAGCTGCCGCAGCTTCTGGTCAATGGTCTTGACAAAACAGCCCAGCCGTTTCTTTCCCTTTTCCGCGTCGAAATAGGCTTCGCATGTCCACTTGCCGCTGCGGCAGCGGTAAATATGATACGGCGATAAAACATAGTCGCAGTTTCTCTCCGGATCGGTTTCAAAAAACGTGGCATAGTTAAACATGTGGTAGGGGAGCAGCCCCTTTTTTCCGAACAAGTATTCCAGATAGTCGCTCTTTTTCCGGTTCCGGAAGTAGTCGCACATCTGGCGGAAACAGTAGGGCACTGCCTGTTCGATCAGTTCCGTCTGTTCTCTGTAAAACTTAGAACGCTGGAGCCCGTAGCCGGACAAGTCGGAAATCGCCTGAAACAGTTCTGCATCTGTGTGTGTTTCTGCCTCCTGCACCGTCTGAAAGCTTTTGTCGAACCGTGCTTCCGCGGCGTAGTCTTCAGAGAGCTCCGGCAAAAGAGCCTGATCCAGTCCGTAGTAAATGATGTAGTCATGGAGCCATATCGAGAAATAGGGGAAGCGGCATTCCGGCGAAACTGCGGTATAGTCCTGCCGGAACTGCTGTAACATGCGGAATCCGGTTTCCGGATCTGGTACGCCGATCTGGTGCAGCAGCTCATAGCAGTAGAGTTCCGCGTAGCTGGGAGAAGTGCTTTCCACAACGCCCTGCCGCACTTTGGTTCGCCATGTGAAATAGGTGCGAAGCTGTCGGTCGTTCATGTCCCGATAACAGGGATAGCAGGAGGAAAAAGAAGCCTGTTCGGAAAAATCGTCGGTGAAATCCTCCAGCAGCTTTGCCTGCTGATAGAACAACTGTCTGTAATTATAATGGTATTCTGCCGGATTCCGCATCAGTCGCTTGGCTTCCACCAGCGGTCTGGGCAGAAGCCGCTGCATTTGTGATGCCGTCTGTAGGATCGGCTCGTCGTGATACTCCTGCCGGAGCCGGTCTGCAACATACTTCAGCTTGGGATTGTCTAAAATTTCCTGAATCAGATCTTGTACATCTTCCAGATTTGCCATGCAGTTTCGCCCTTTCTTGATACGGCTGTATTACCTTCAATATACCATATTTTATCGGAAAAGTCAAACGTCACAGCCGCCGCAATGGGAAATCGCTGATGTTTCTCTGAAATTGACATATACTATCGATAATGTGCCGGATACGTTCTCTGCTGATCGCAGGGACGGAAAGCGGATTCTGATAATGATTGTTCTGGAAAACCGGAGAGGGCACAGCGTACCAGAGCATATTCCCATAAAAAGCATAAGCCAAAAAGCGTTTACACAAAAGAATAAAAAGAGTTTTGGAAAAATTATAGAAAAAGAAATCACTTTGTGGTATACTAGAAGCGTTCGGGCTTGTGAAAGACTTATTTACAAGCACAAAACTGTCGAAAGACGAGGAGGCTCTATATGAGAAAAGTACAGTTTACGGAAACCGTTTTGCGTGATGCAAACCAATCTCTCATGGCAACCCGTCTGCCTTATGCAGACTATGCAGACATTCTGCCTGCAATGGACAAGGCAGGGTATTATTCCATTGAGTGCTGGGGCGGTGCGACCTTTGACTCTTGTTTGCGGTATCTGAACGAAGACCCGTGGGAACGGCTGCGGAATCTCCGGAAGAACCTGCCCAACAACAAGCTGCAGATGCTGCTGCGTGGACAGAACCTGTTGGGATATAAGCACTATCATGATGACGTTGTGGAAAAGTTCATCGAACTGTCCATCAAGAACGGTATCGACATTATCCGGATCTTCGATGCACTCAATGACTTCCGCAACTGCGAAACCGCGTTGAATGCGACCATGAAGTATGCCACCAAGAACACCATTGCCTCCGGCTGTATCTGCTATACCCAGAGTCCGGTGCACACCGTCGAAAAGTATGTGGAAATGTGCAAGGAGCTCAAGCGTATGGGATTCCAGACCATCTGCCTGAAGGATATGGCTGGCACCATGACTCCGTATGAAGCAGAACACCTCATCAAGGGTATCAAGGACGCAGTCGGCGACATGCCGCTGATCCTCCACACCCACAGCACCACCGGTATGGCATATATGACTTTGACCAAGGCAATCGAGTCCGGCATCGATGTGATCGACACCGCGACTTCCTGCTTCTCCGGCGGTACTTCGCAGCCGTCTACAGAAACCATGTTCTATGCCTGCCAGCAGTACGGCATTGAAACCGGTCTGGACGAAAAGATCCTGAACGAAGTCAACGACTACTTCAAGCCGATCAAGCAGAAGTATATTGACAACGGTCAGATCAACCCCAAGAGCCTCGGCACCGATGCACAGGCTCTGGTATACAAGGTACCGGGCGGCATGCTGTCCAACATGATCGCAAACCTCACCGATATGAAGGCAATGGACAAGTTTGATGCTGCACTGGCAGAGATCCCGCAGGTTCGTGCTGATATGGGTTATCCGCCGCTGGTAACACCGCTGTCCCAGATGGTGGGCAATCAGGCAGTGACCAATGTTCTGGTAGGCGAACGCTATCGCCAGATCTCCAAGGAGATCCAGAACTATATCAAGGGCGAATATGGTATCGCTCCGGCTCCGATCAGCGAAGAACTCCAGAAAAAGGTACTGGGCGAGGGCGGCAAGCCGGTTGACTGCCGTATCGAGGACCAGAAGCGTACCGGACAGGAATTCGAAGATGCCAAGAAGGCACTGGGCGATCTGGCACGTTCGGAAGAAGATATTATGAGCTATATCTGCTATCCGGATCAGACCATGAAATTCCTGGAAGCCCGCAAGGCACAGGAGGAAAACGAAGCCGTTTATACCATTGAGGCGATGTAAGGAGGAACAGCTATGCCATTAAATGTGATGAGTGCATCAGATATGGGCATTGGCGAAGCAGGTCTGACCGCGATTTTCGGTTATGTTGTGGTATTCGTCGGACTGCTCCTGTTGATGGTCGTACTGTATATCATGGGTGCTGTGTTCAAGTCGAAGGCAAAGAAAGCGGAAGCACTGAAGGCTGCGGAACAGGCTGCTGCTCCGGCAGAAGCACCGGCAGCTGAGCCGGAAAAACCCCTTGCTCCCGGTTCTGCCGGTCACGTCAAGCGGTTTGACGTTCCGGATAAGGAAGCCGCTATGATCATGGCAATTGTTGCCGATCAGCTGAAAAAGCCCTTGAATGAACTGCACTTCGTTTCCATTAAGGAGGTCAAAGAGGATGAAGTATAAAGTTACACTGAACCAGAAAGTTTATGAAGTAGAAGTAGAAGCAGGAAAGGCTGTGCTGCTGGACGAATATGAGGCTTGTGCACCGGCTCCGGCTGCTGCTCCTGCCGCAGAAGCTGCTCCGGCTGCCGCTGCTGCTCCTGCACCGGCTCCGGCTGCAAAGGTAGACCTGAAGGCTGGCGAACCGGTAAAATCTCCGATGCCCGGCAACATTATCCGTGTCGAGGTCAAGGAGGGCGATCAGATCAAGGCTGGACAGCTGCTGGTCGTTCTGGAAGCCATGAAAATGGAAAACGAGATTCTGGCACCTCACGATGGTACGGTTGCACAGGTCATTGTTTCTAAGGGCTCTACGGTAGAAACCGATTCTCCGCTGATCGTGCTGGCGTAAAGGAGGGGTATTCATGAACATGCTTGAAACCCTTCAGAATCTTCTGAACGATTCCGGTTTCGTCAGCTTCTTTGCTGACGGCGGCTGGAAAAACCTTGTGATGATCGCGGTATCCTGCCTGCTGCTGTATCTGGGCATCAAAAAGCAGTTCGAACCGCTGCTGCTGGTAGGTATCGCATTCGGCTGCCTGCTGGTCAATGTATCCAACTTCTTCGTAGACGGTGCAAGCTCGTCCAACGCCCTGTACCACCCCGAATTGTGGAGTGCGTTTCTGGAAGAAGGCGGAGAATACTACCACAGCTATGGGCACATCATGGCGAACGGCGGACTGCTGGATATTTTGTATATCGGCGTCAAGTCCGGTCTGTATCCGTCCCTGATCTTCCTGGGCATCGGTGCTATGACTGACTTTGGCCCGCTGCTGTCCAGCCCGAAGAACCTGCTGCTGGGTGCAGCTGCACAGATGGGTGTTTTCCTGGCGTTCTTTGGTGCAGTTTGCCTGGGCTTTGACGGCAATCAGGCAGCATCCATCGGTATCATCGGCGGTGCAGACGGCCCGACAGCGATCTTCCTGACCAGTAAGCTGGCTCCGGAACTCCTGGGACCGATCGCTATCGCTGCATACTCTTATATGGCACTGATCCCGATGATCCAGCCGCCTCTGATGAAGCTGCTGACCACTGAAAAGGAACGGAAAGTCAAGATGGAAATGACTCGTCAGGTTTCCAAGACCGAGAAGATCATTTTCCCGATCGTCGTTGCTCTGGTGGTTATCCTGCTGCTGCCGTCCACTGCTCCGCTGATCGGCTGTCTGATGCTGGGGAACCTGTGGCGGGAATGCGGCGTGACAGAGCGTCTGTCTGATACCGTACAGAACGCCCTGATGAACATCGTTACCGTATTCCTCGGTATCTCCGTTGGTGCAACTACTGTTGCTTCTTCCTTCCTGACCCTGAATACCCTGAAGATCGTGGTTCTGGGTCTGCTGGCATTCTGCTTCTCTACAGTCGGCGGTCTGCTGGGTGGCAAGGTGATGTATATCGTCAGCGGCGGTAAGGTCAATCCGCTGATCGGTTCTGCCGGTGTATCCGCAGTGCCGATGGCTGCCCGTGTTTCCCAGAAGGTTGGTCAGAAGGCAAACCCGTCCAACTTCCTGCTGATGCACGCCATGGGTCCGAATGTAGCCGGCGTTATCGGCTCTGCAATTGCAGCCGGTTTCCTGCTTGCTGTATTCAAGTAAGTTTCTCATCTCATATCGTATATAACAAACGCCCGATACAGGCACGTTGTGGCTTGTATCGGGCGTTTTTCTATCTTGCAGGGAAAGGATACTGGTGCTTCGTAAAATCGGTTCTGACAGGCTTTCTGTGGCTTCTGAACGGTCGGTGTGCTGGTGGAAGTCTGACTGCTTACGGGGAACAGCTGCTTTCAGACAAACAAAAATCCCCGCAGACAATGGACTGCGAGGAACAATGCGATTATTTCATTGTTATACATACGAAGATTTGTAGCTACTCCTGAAACAGGAGCACGTCACCCCTGTGGTGACGGCTGATCTCAAGAAGATGTATTGTGAAATCGAAAAAATAAGTTCTAGTAAATCAGTTTATACAGGTTGGGGAAAAGTGCAAGGTATTCGCTCAGCTTGGTACGCTTGCTGGAACCCGGATCGTTGATGATAAAGTTTTCTGCGGAGAATGTGGTGCCCTTGGAACCGGTATAGCCGGTAACCAATACGTAGTGCTGGCTGCCGTCGGATTTTTTTGCACCGATGACAACCGGTTTGTTGCTCAACAGCTTGTCATAGATCTTCTGCATTACGCTCTGTGAAATGGTGCCGCTGGCATTGTCTACGGTGTAGCCCAGCTTTGTGCAGGATGACCAAATCAGGTTGTCACTGCTGTAAGTCAGCTTGGATACCATTTTGTCCGGTGTGGTGTTGGTGTTGGTCTGGTAAGAATACTTCATTGCCAGAGCTGTTGTCACACAGCCGACCTTGCCAATCGTGGAATAATTGATGACCTTGTTGCTCCATTTGGAGTCGAACTGCTTGTAGTCTACCACATTCAGCTGTACCGGTGCATGTCCGGTTTCGGTGAGAACACCGGTCGTCGGATCAAAATAGCTGGAGGAATCTCCAATGGTGATCCAGCCGGTTCGCATTGCAAAGGTGGACGGATCAAAATAATAGGTTTTGTCGCCGATAACGGTCACACCGGAAGCCGCTGTACCGTCAGCGTTCAGATAAATCTTGGAATTGTCCTTGGTAGTCCAGCCAGTCAGTGCCTTGCCGTTTGTCGGATTGAAGCAATACAGCTTGCCATTTACAGTCTGCCAGTCTGTCAGCAGAATGCCATTTGCATTGAACCCGTAGATCCCGCCGTCAATGGTCTGGATTCCGGTTGCTGCACCGGAGGTGGTGAGGTACATGGTACCGTTTTCTGTTTCCAGCCAGCCTGTGCGGAGATATGCTTCATCCGGATCGAAGTAATACTGTACACCGTTGACGGTGATCCAGCCGGTCTGCAAAGCACCAGTCTGTTCGTTGAAGTAGTAATACTTATCGTTGATCTGCTGAATGCCGGTCTGTACAGCACCATTGGCATCGGTATAGTAGGTGATGCCGTCTATGGCACAAACACCAGTCAAAGCGTAGCCTTGTGCATCGAAGCAATGATTCTTGCCGTCGATGCTGACCATTCCCTTGGCGAGTACGCCGTCGGCATCTGCCCACATCTTGCCGGAATCCGTATCGATCCAGCCGGTCTTCAGCTTCTTGTCGTCACCGAAGTAATACTCCTTGCCGTCGATCGTATATCTTCCGGTTACGGCTCCCTTGTCTGCTGTCAGGTAGTAGGTACCGTTTTCGGTGACTGCCCAGCCGGTTGCCGTTGAAGCATCTGTGTTGTAGAAGTACAGCGAACCGTCTGCATAAGAAACCCAGCCGGTGACTGCACAGCCGTATTCGTCAAAGGTGTACGGGATACCGTCAATGGTCTGGACACCAGTCAGCTTGCCGGCAGTTTTATCGATATAGTACATCGCATTCTGATAATCCATCCAGCCGAATACCGGCTGTCCGACCTCTGCACTATAATAATACCGCTTGCCGTCTACGGTCTGCCAGCCAGTTCGGAGTGCACCGTCAGAAGCAAATAAATAAGTATAGCCGTCGCTCAGTGTGGTTTCGTCCTGTGCACAGCTGCCGTCGCTGTAGTAATAATAAAGGCTGTCATCGTCAGATACATACCAGCCGCTTTCAGTGATCTGATCTGCTTCGCAGCTTCCTGTCAGGACACGGTTGCCGCTGTCTGTTACAATAAAGCTGTTCAGATGCAGGATGCTGTCCTGTATATCATACTCTTCTGCTGCTGCGGAAATTGTGCCGATCATCAGAGAAGCGAGCAGTCCGCCGGCTGCAGCAAAGAGAAGTTTGCGCATCGGTTGCGCCATTGGTTTCACGTCCTTTCGTGTCAGGGAACTGCCGCCTGTAAGGCGGAGTTTCCTTTTGGGCGATCGCTGTTTCCATTTTGCAATCGCTGTCGTCTGCGTTCGTATGCAATCGACAAAATTTTCCTGCCGATTGTAATCGATTTGTCATGAATCCACTATTTATTATACCGATGTTTTGGGGTGCTGTCAATCGATTTGCCGTCTTGTTCGAAAAAACTGTCGAATTTTCGGCACACTGTACAAAAAGCATCTGCTGCACTCGCCCATTCTGCACAATTTTTTCGACGATTTTATTCCTGATATTGGCAATTACAAAATGAAATGTTGGTAACAAAACGGAATCAGGAGCCTGCCGGCGGCGTTCAGCGGGGGAGAACGACGGTGGGCGGCGTGCTGATTGCACGGTAATATTCCGGCCTTCTGTCGCGGAATACGCCCCAGCTCATACGCATTTCTTCCAGCTCGTCCAAGTCGTATGTCTGCATAGCAATGCCGGCTTCGTCCCGTCCCAGCTGCTGTAAAACTGCACCGGTGCCGTCGGTCAGGAACGAGGTGCCGTAGAACGACAGAGAGGAGGTCTGCTGCTGGTTCTCCTCATCGGGGGTGATGTGCTCTGTGCCGATGCGGTTGGCAGCGATCACCGGCATCAGGTTTGCGGCGGCATGTCCCTGCATGCAACGCTGCCAGTGGGGAGCACTGTCCACCTCCAGAATCGGCTCCGAGCCGATTGCCGTGGGGTAGAACAGCAGTTCTGCACCGGCGAGAGCCATGCAGCGGGCAGCCTCCGGAAACCACTGATCCCAGCAGATGCCCACGCCGATTCTGGCATAGCGGGTGTTCCAGACTTTGAAGCCGGTGTCGCCGGGGGTGAAGTAGAATTTTTCCTGATAGAAATGGTCGTCCGGAATGTGTGTCTTCCGGTAGATACCCAGCACCGAGCCGTCAGCGTCAATGATCGCAATGGAATTGTACAGGGCAGTGCCGGCTTTTTCGTAGAAGCTGACGGGGAGAACTACCTGCAATTCCGCAGCGACTTTCCGCAGCTGTGCAATGGCAGGATTTTCCGCCGGCGTGGTTGCCAGTTCATAGGAGGCGTACCGCCGTTCCTGACAGAAGTAAGGGGTTTCGAACAGTTCCGGCAGCAGAATGATCTGTGCCCCGTTTCCAGCTGCCTGTCGTACCATCGCTTCGGCAGTGCGGCGGTTTTCGGCGGCATCGGGAGAGCATGCCATTTGAATGGCTGCAACAGTGACTTTACGCATAAATAGAACTCCTTCCTAAGGGAATCTGCTGTGTGATACAGTGGATATTGCCGCCGCCCAGCAAAATTTCTCTGGCGGCAATGGGAACGATCGTCCGGTTCGGGAACTGGGCAGACAAAATTTCACAGGCGGTCTTGTCCATGGGGTCGCCGAACTGCGGAACCAGAACGCTGTCGTTGGCAATGTAAAAGTTGACATAGGAGGCAGCCAGCCGTTCGCCTGCGGTTCTGGTGGGTTCGCCGTCCCAGAGGTCTAACTCGCTGCATTCCTCCTGTGTAATGCAGACCGGCTTCTGCGGAATGGGCAGCAGTGTCACTTCCAGTTTTCTGCCCTTGGCATCGGTCTGCTGTGCCAGATAGTCGGCACAGGCTTTTGAAAGGGCATACTGCGGGTCGTTCTGGTTGTCCGTCCACGCAAGCACTACTTTTCCGGCGGCAGTGAACGCACAGACGTTGTCCACATGCTCGTTGGTTTCGTCGCCGTAAATGCCGCGGGGCAGCCACAGGACTTTTTGGGCACCCAGCATGGAGCAGAGCTTTTCCTCGATCTCCGCCTTGGTCATGTCCGGATTTCTGCCGGCACTGCACAGGCAGCTTTCTGTGGTGAGAATTGTTCCCTCGCCGTCGCTGTGAATGCTGCCGCCTTCCAGAATGAAATCACGGCTGTCATAGCAGTCGGCACGGTACAGGTCGCAGACTTTTCTTGCCGCATGGTTGTCCTTGTCCCACGGAAAATACAGCCCGTCCACCAGACCGCCCCACGCATTGAAGCCCCAGTCGATGCCGCGGACAGTGCCCTCGGCATTGCGGACGAAAGTGGGGCAGACATCTCTTGCCCAGGAGTCGTCGGTTTCCATTTCCACAAGGCGGACTTCCGGCGGCAGCATTGCCCGTGCGGTTTCGTACTGTTCCGGAGCCACCAGCATGGTGACTTCTTCGGAACGGGCAATGGCTGCGGCAACTGCCGCAAAGGCTTTTCGTGCCGGCCAGCCGCCGCTTCGCCAGGAATCTCCCCGTGTAGGCCAGATCAGCAGACAGCCGGCGTGCCGGTCGAACTCCGCCGGCATGCAGAACCCGTCTGTGCGGGGTGTCGTATGTAAAATGTGCATGATAGGATTCCTTTCTTTTTCAAGCAGTTTTTCCACAGGCTGTTTGATTTTTGTGGAAAGCTGTCCTGTAATGACTGTTTTCATTATAGCATATTTTTTTGGGGAATGCAATCGAATTCTATGGGCGGTTTTTCACGAGATTGTGGAATTGCTGTAGAGGGCGTGGCGTTTCCAAGGAAACGCAGACCTTTTCGGCAGAATTCCGCGTATGCTGTGGAAAATCCGGTGTATAATCTGCCGCAGATGTGGAATCGTAAAGACAGGGAAACACCGCATAAAGCTTGTGCGTAAGATGTGTTGTCAGATTTTT
>NZ_KI260452.1:37265-41893 GCF_000468015.1 Ruminococcus callidus ATCC 27760
ACGGAAAATCTGCAAGCAGATTGCGTGCAAAGCCATCAGGCGGGCTTTATGCAGTGTTTCCACAATACCGCACGAAGCGATCCTGCGGTGAAAAATGCGGAGGTGAAGATCAGATGACCAGTAAAGAATTGCTGTATGTAGAGGACGCACTGGGACATGAGAAGTATTTTCAGACCAAGTGCATGGAGGCTGCCGCACAGATGCAGGACGAAGACCTGAAACAGTGTGTGACGCAAATGGCGGAGAAGCACCGCCAGCTGTTCCGGAATTTTTACGGACTGCTTTAAGGAAACACTGAATAAAGCTTGTGCGTAAGATGCGTAGTCAGATTTTTTGGCAGATTGTCAGAAATTCCGCAGGCAGACTTGATGTATGGCAATTATTATGGCAAGGGATTTCTGGGCAATATGACGGGAAAATCTGTACGCAGATTGCGTGCAAAGCCGTCAGGCGGGCTTTATGCAGTGTTTCCTTAATTCGCAATGGAAAAGGAGGTTACTTCCATGGACGATAAAAATGTAATGGAAAATATCCTGCTGCTGGAAAAGGGCGTTTGCGACCTGTATGTACACGGCGTGATCGAGTCCAGCACCAGCAACGTGCACCAGACGTTCAGTTATGCACTGAGCGATTCCCTCGCCATGCAGGATACCCTGTACGACAAAATGGCGGCAAAGGGCTGGTATCCCACCGACCGTGCCGAGATGACAAAGGTACAGGCGGTCAAGAAGAAGTTCCAGTCGATGCAGGGCTGACGCAGACACAAAAAAGCTGCCGCGTTTTTGCGGCAGCTTTTTTCGGTGTTGTCCTTGACATCTGATACAGGGCATGATACAATACAGGCAACGCTGTACAAAGCCGGCAGGCTTTGCACGGTGTTTCCTTAAAATATCGTATGGTGTAAAATAGAGGGTGTAATATGAAACGAAATTTTTTATTCCATGTATTGCTGCTTTCTGGACTTATCGCAATTAGCATCACTGGTTTTACAGGCTGTTTCTATGAAAACACAAAAGATGCATCGCATGTTTCTGAAACGGAATTAGAGCAGCTTGCGGACGATGCAGATGCTGTTGTCGAAGCATATTTTAAAGAAAAGTATGATGTACAAGCTGCTGTTACAGACCGGTCTATTGCCGGGGGCGTTTTTTTAGGACCGGATCCGTCGGCAGAACCCTATTATAATTGCACTGTCAGCATTACAGATGACGAGGATTATACGGTGTGCAATGCCGAAGTGTACGGAAAACGGGCGGACAAGGAAATAGAATTATACGTAAAAAACGAATCCTATTATGGGAAATTCATGAAAGATAAAACGATACAGTGGATAGAACCATATATCCTGCAAGCCGGTTTTCAGGATCATATCATAGAGTACAGTTGTACGGAGCTATGCTTTCCGTCAGAATATTCTGCCGATCTCACGGCGGATACATTTGTTTCATTCACTTCAAAAGACAGAAGCTTAGCCGCCTGTTTTCAGTTGATGATTTCAGAATCAGAGTATATGCAGCATGAGGATCTATCCAGAGAATTTGACGGCTTGAAAGATCATTTGGAGCAAATTGACGGCGAAATAACATTGCGTATGTATGTCTATGATGATGAAGATTATAAGCAGATCAAAAATGGCAGTGATGCTCATTTTCATAGTATTCTATCCTCAGAAATTTTTAGCTGCACAGGGTGATACGACATTGCATAAGATGTGCAATCCGATTTTGCGGTAGCTTTTTCGACGTTGATTTTGACAGGCTGCACAAAAAATCTTGACATCTCACGCAAGATATGATACAATAAAAATAATTGGACAATTTTTTGCCTGTAAGAGCAGGAGCGTTTTTTGGAAAGGAAGGATTGATTGTCTATGAAGAAGTGGATCGCGGCGATTTCTGCCGCAGTGCTGGCAGTGACCGGAATGGCTTCGGCAATTCCTGCGGCAACGGTGACCGCTGCTGACAGCAAGTACAACTATGGAGAGGCTCTCCAGAAGTCGATGTTTTTCTACGAGGTGCAGCAGAGCGGCAAAAAGCCGGATTGGAACGAAGTCAGCTGGCGTTCGGACTGCATGACCAACGACTATGTGACAGGCGGCTGGTTTGATGCCGGAGATCACCTGAAATTCACACTGACCAATGCGTACTCCGCAGCACTGCTGGGCTGGGGTCTGCTGAACTACGGCGACGGTGTGGAAAAGGCTGGTCAGCGTACCATGTATGAGAACAACCTCCAGTTTGCACTGGATTATCTGGTGGGCTGCGATCAGGGTGACAACATTGTCTATATGATCGGCGACGGCTCGTTCGACCACGTATGGTGGGGCTCTGCCGAAGTATACATGGACAAGTACGAACTAATGAAGGGCGAAACTGAGCGTCCGTACTATACCTGTGAGGACAGCTGCATTCAGGCCGACATGGCGGCGGCACTCTGCACCGGCTATCTGAACTTCAAGGACTCCAAGCCGGAAAAGGCAAAGGAATATCTGGAACACGCCATTGACCTGTTCGACCGTGCCGACAAGCTGCGTGCGATCGGCGATGATGCCGCAGAACAGCCGTACTACAAGATCACCACATTCTATGATGATCTGTTCTATGCTGCAAACTGGCTGTACATGGCAACCGGCGAGCAGAAGTATCTGGATCTGTGCAAGACCGACTATATCCCGAATCTGGGCAAGGAAGAACAGTCCAGCGAAATGAAGTACACATGGGGCATGTGCTGGGACGATGTGATGCAGGGCGGCGTGCTGCTGTATGCGATCAACACCGGCGAATCCCAGTGGAAAGACCAGTTCACCAAGCATCTGGAATACTGGACGACTGGTTACGGCGGCAAGCAGATCACCTATACACCGGACGGTCTGCCGTGGCTGTTCCAGTGGGGTTCTCTCCGCCACGCTACCACGACTGCATTTCTGGCATATGTGGCAGTCGATCAGCTGTATCAGGACGATACCGCCAAGGCTGAAAAGTACACCAAGTTTGCTGACGATGTCATGAACTACTGCTTCGGCGACAACTCCAAAAACTTTAGCTATGTGGTCGGCATGGGTGACGATTATCCGCAGGCATGGCACCACAGAACTTCCAGCGGTGCATGGAATGACAAGTGGAGCAACATCGGACAGACCGAGGGCGAAGATGCCAAGCCCCACGCACACATTCTGTACGGTGCACTGGTCGGCGGTCCGGATCAGAAGGACAGCTATTCTGACAAGATCGGCGACTATCAGTATACTGAAGTTGCGATCGACTATAACGCCGGCTATACCGCAGCACTCTGTGCAATGGTAGAAAAGTACGGCGGCACCTCTGACCCTGACTTCCCGCCGACAGAAACTCCGAAGTGGGACGAATTCTTCATGAAGGCTTCTGTGAACCAGTCGGCTTCCAGCTATACTGAACTGAAAGCCTTTGCCATGAACCACAGTGCATGGCCGGCAAGAACCATCAAGAACCTGTCCTATAACTATTACTTCGACATCAGCGAACTGGTCGATGCAGGTTATTCGATCAATGACGTTTCTGTAAAGATCGGCTACGACCAGCACAGCAGCGATAAGGGCAAGATCTCTATTTCTGATCCGATCCAGTACAGCGGCAATATCTACTATGTCAAGCTGTCCTTTGCAGACGGCAGCGTGGTAATGCCTACCGGTCAGTCGGAACACCGCAGCGAGTGCCAGTTCCGCATTTCGATTCCGGACAACATTCAGGGTGTCTGGGATCCGACAAACGACTATTCCTATGCCGGTCTGGAACAGGGCGGCGAAGATGCTATGGTGGCAACCGACCATATCACCATGTATGACGGCGACACTCTGATCTGGGGCGTAGAGCCGGACGGCACCAAGCCGGATCCGGCAGTTACAACAACAACAACGACGACGACTACAGAACAGACCACCACAACGACAACAAGAGCTACAATGACGACCACTTCGAACGAAATTATCTATGAATCCGCGGGTGCACTTCTGCTGGACGATGAGCCGGAGAAGCTGACCTATCGTGTTGGGGAGGATCTGGATCTCACCGGACTGCGAATTTCCCTGAAGTACTATCACGGAAAAGACAGCTGTGATGTGATCTATGACAAGGTATCGCCCGCCGATTATCCGGATAAATTCACCATAGACACTTCGGAATTTGACAGTTCCAAGTCGGGCACATATACCATTCGTGTGAAAGCAAGCTCGGATTTGATCTTGAACTACCGGTTGTCCTTTGCCGAGGTTTCTTTCAAGGTTACTGTTGAAGATCATGAGAGTACAACAGAAACTTCACCTATTACCACAACCACCACCACCGCTTCCGGACAGCCTACACCGTCAGGAGCAGTCCTCTATGGCGATACCAATCTGGACGGCAGAGTGGACATCACCGATGCTGTGCTTCTGAATAAGTCGGTTGCCGGAGCCGTAGTTCTGGAGGGCGATGCCAAGCAGAATGCAGACTGTGACGGCAGCAACGAGATCGATTCCAATGATGCAGTTGTACTGCTGCGGTTCTTGGTACACATCATCAATTCTCTGCCCAGTGCAGAATGATTCCGGTGATGTCTGAACGACACGCGAAAAACTGTATAAGGGAAACACTGCATAAAGCTTGTGCGTAAGA
>NZ_KI260452.1:41993-49233 GCF_000468015.1 Ruminococcus callidus ATCC 27760
CCGTCAGGCGGGCTTTATGCAGTGTTTCCCTAAGATAAAAAAGAGCAGGTACTTTGCGGTATCTGCTCTTTTGATTATGGTATGAATTTCGTTGAGAAACCAATTGGACAGTTAATGCAAACGGAAATAACTGTCCGAAGCTGCAAACCAGAACGGTTATTTCGGAATAAACGTTGGGTGTTTGTCAAACGTTTTTTTCAACACATGATGCCCCAAAACAAACTGCCCCTGTAAGCCATTACGCTTACAGGGGCAGTGCTTTTTATGATCGCGATTGCAAATTTGTTCGGATTACTCTGCAACTTCCGGCAGGTTCTTGATGATCTGTACCAAGAACTTCAGCAGGGAAACCGCATCGTCAGAACCGACTTCACCGTTTGCATTGCAGTCTGCATTCTTTGCAGCCTGTGCGGCCAGAGATACTGCTCCGGCAGCTGCCTTGTTCAGAAGTACTGCATCGGTGATGTCCACTCTGCCGTCCAGATTGGTGTCGCCATAGAGTGTTGCTCCTGCCGGTACTGTGGCGGTGTTCTTGCCAGAAGCCGTTGTAGAAACGCCGGTGGAGTCAGTGGTCTGGGGGAGTGTGGTTACGATCGTGGTAGCAATTGTAGTAGATGCAGCAGAATCCTTAGTAGAAGCCGCTGTGGAAACGGTTGTGGTGCTGGTTGTTGTGGTGGTTGCTTTGGTTGTCTGTGTGGTATCTGTGGTGACCGGCTTCGGGTCTTCAGAACCGTTGACTTTGCCGACTACGATGCCGCAGCCGACAGTGGACATATAAACGGTGCCAAAGGTGTTCATGTCGCCGACCAGATAGTTACCGTTGCCGGTACCGCCGTACAGGTGGTTCTGGTTGATGAGTACCCAGCTCTTGCCGCAGTCGGTAGAACGATAGATGCCTTCCGGATCAGAATCTGCCGGCTTGCCGTACATATACAGGGTGTAGGGATCGCCGTCCTTTGCTGCTGCACCATAGCCCATGGTCTTGCAGTAGCTGACGCTGTCCATCTTGGTGATGGTCTTGCCGTAGTCGGTTACCAGATATGCGCCGTAGTAGCCGGCTGCAATGGCAAATGTGCCCTCGTCCAGATAAGCAATGCGGTATGCGCCGTCGCACTGGTCGTACTGGCAAACGGTCTGGTTGTTCTTAAAAGTCTTGCCGTAGTCATCGCTGACCATCAGGATGTAGCGAGCATCGGTGATATCGGCCTTCGGCTTGCTGTAGAAATAAGAGGAGTTGTAGTAATAGCCGTATGCATAGACATACTGCGGATTTTTTTCATCCACGCACATCCAGATGGTGCTGGACAAGCTGTCGCTGGTGGAAGCGGTGTTCCAGGTCTTGCCGAAGTCATCGGTATAAGCGATCTTACCGCTGCTGCTGACCAGAATGCGGTAGGTGCCGTCCTCCAGCTGGTTGATGGCTGCCTTCGCACCGGAGCACGGAATGTTCGGCAGCTCCTGCCATGTGGTGCCGTCTGTGGTGTAGTAGCCCAGTGCGCTGCCCTCAGACAGACGTACCATCACGTCCGGATTTGCCGGGCAGTATGCAATACCGGCAGTAGAAGCAGTGGTGCTGGTCAGCTTGTTCATGCTGGGAGTCAGCTGGGTTGCAGTGCCGTCTGCATTGTGATAGAAGCCGTCATAGTCACCGATGACCGAAACCGGATCCTTGCCCGGACGGCTGATGAAGTCCAGAGATACCACTTCTTCAATGCCGTCTGCGGCAAAGCGAATGGTGGGGCATTCTGCCCAGGTATCCTCACAGGTGAAAACGCCGTTACCGGAAACCACCCAGAACTGGTCGCTGTTTCTCGGATCCAGTGCGATGCAGCCGGACCAGTGGATCGCCTTGTCCCGAATCCAGCTGTGACCGCCGTCCTGCAAATAGTTTGCAATCAGCGGCCCATTCCAGTATGCAGTGTTGCCGGGAGTCATTTCTGTCCAGGTTTCGCCGCCGTCTTCCGACTTGAAGAAACGGTCGCCCCATGCAATGGCATCTCTGTCCCAGGCATCAGCAGTCCAAGACTGGGAGTACCACTGTGCGCAAGTGGTTGCCACCAGCTTGTTGGCATCCTTCGGGTCACTTGCTACTGCGCCATAACCGACATTCAGCTTTGTGGCAGTACCGTTGGAAGTTGTAGTCGGTGTAATATCTTTCAGTTCGTCGGTCTTGGGGTTATACTTATAAGCATAACCAGTGCCGCTGTCGAACATCAGACCGTTGATGTAGGTGATCAGCAGGTTGCCGTCCGGATCCAGATTGATTCTGGAGGGCATCTGCTCGGTGGGCAGATCTTCGCTCAGGGGCTTGAAATCGTCGCTGCCGACTTCTGCCACGTGGAGGTTTGCCTTGCCCTTGACGGAAGTGCCGACGTAGACCTTGCCGTCTGTAATTTTAATCGTAGCAATACCATTGACGTTCAGGTATTCGTCATCTGCGACAGATCTTACCATATGCTCTGTCCAGGTCGGCCATTTGATGCTGTATTCGAACAGCCCCAGCTTATCATAGCCCATGACCGGACTCCAGGTGTCGCCGCCGTCCTCACTCATAATGAGGGCAGAATCGCCGGCAGTGGCATCGCCGCCGCAGTAGATGATATTCGGGTTGTCCGGATCCACGGCGATTGCCTCACCGGTCTGTCTGCCGTAGCCGTTGCCGTGTACCTGAATCAGATCGGTAACGTCGATCTCTTCAAAGGTTTCGCCGGCATCGCGGGAACGGAAAATGACGGTTCGTGCATCGCTGAAATATGCACAGCCGCACAGCAGATACAGGGTGTCGTCATCGTTGGGGTCAACGCACATGGCATCAACGCTCAGGAAGCCGCGGTCAGCTTCGTTCAAGAAGTCCAGCAGCTGAACCCATTTTTTCTGTTCATAGTCATAGCGGTATGCACCGCCTACGTCGGTACGGGCATACATCTGATCGTCACCGGTGACGATACCGGAAACAAAGCCGCCGCCGGCAATGTTCAGTGTATCCCAATCCATAGAGGATTCGATCGAGTCCGCAGCAGATGCCGTCAGCGGCTGGCTGATGCCGGCAGTGCCGATTCCCGTGCACAGCAATGCGGCTGCGGTGAGCACGGAAATGATTTTTTTCTGTTTGGTCATGGAGTTTCCCCTTTCAAAAATTCCCGAACCGTTCGTGCAGTTCGGCTCGCACGGTTCCTTTGTTGCAGACAGTCTGGTAAGCCTTCTGTCCACGTTCTTACTTATTATAGCATGCTTTGTGCAGGTTTTCAAGAATGAAATCACATGTGCCGTAAAATTTGTGCAGATTGGCAGTTTACAAGAGCAATTTTCTGACAAAATGCACAAATTGCTGAAAACGCACAATTTAGAGATACGATATTTGTGGAATTTGTCAAATGACAGGAGCGGGAAAGTGTGGTATAATACAAGAGATGTAACCGCTTTGTAAGATTTGAACCGGCTTTTGTTGCAATTATTACAATTTGGAGAAAAAGCAGGAAAACCGGAGAAAAGAAATGAGAAAGAGAAAGGGAAGTCGTTATGGCAAGGCGAACCAAAGACAACGTCTGGGACAAGTTTTCCAGAATCGGTGTCATTTTAGTGTTATTATACGTGATGTTTATCATTCTGGGATTTGCAGTCCGGCTGCTGTTCTTCTCCGATGAACGGGGCACCAGCATTATTCCGGAGGGCAATGGCGTTGTGGCTTCTGCGGAGGGCACTTCTGCACAGAGCACTGCCGCATCGGAAACTGCCACCACCAATGAGAACATTCTGGATCTGTCTGTGGACAAGACTTATCTGGCAGTGCTGGAGGGTGGTACCGCCGGCATTGCGGTGAACATGTCCACCACCGGTGCGGCAAGTGCCGGCGATCTCCTTTGGAGCAGCAGCGATGAAACGGTTGCAACCGTAGACAATGCAGGCACTGTGACCGGTGTCAGGGCGGGCAAGTGTGACATCACCGTTTCTGTAAAAGGAAATGATGCCATTGCCCAGACCGTTCCGGTGACAGTCCGGCATCTGGAACAGAAAGACGGCTGCACTTACGTAGACGGGATCCTAATCGTAAACAAGAGCTACGGTTTGCCGGAAAGCTATGATCCGGGACTGGATTCCACCACAAAGGCTGCCTTTGAACAGATGAAAGCCGACGCTGCCAAGGAGGATCTGAACCTGTATATCGGTTCGGACTTCCGCGATTATGCATATCAGGTGAAGATCTACAACAACTATAACGATCTGTACGGCTGGGAAATGGCAGATACCTTTTCCGCCCGTCCGGGATATTCCGAGCACCAGACCGGACTGACCATTGACTGCAACACCATTGATGATGCCTTTGGTGAAACCGCAGAAGCGGTATGGCTGGCAGAGCATTGTGCAGACTACGGCTTCATTATCCGTTTTCCGGACGGTAAGGAAAACATCACCGGCTATCAGTACGAACCGTGGCATATCCGCTATGTGGGCGTGGATACCGCAAAGGAGATCATGTCGCAGGGTTTGACGCTGGAAGAATATCTGGGCGTGCAGTCGGAATATGCAGGACCTTGGGAAGGTTAATAACAGATATGTAAGAGATCTCCGTGCCCCTGAGGTGCGGAGATTTTTTGTGCGGTATTGCCTATAGTATGGAGGTCAGATGCAATGTACCATTACAGTATCTGCACGATTGCAGACGAAGTGATCTTTCAGAAACAGTGCAGGGCACTGGAAACGCATCTCCCGCATCTGGTCAAGGACGAACTGCTGGAAGATGTGGACGGTTCGCTGATGCAGCGGTATTGGCTGGACGGAAAAATGATTCGGGTTTATAACAGCAATGACATTCGTTCCGTTTATATTGACTCGGAAGTGGAACTGGAACCGTATTTCAAGGACAAGAGCAGGGAAAAAACGCCACTTGCAGAATGACTTTTGCCCCGCACCATAAAAAAGAATCCGAAAATCCAAAAAAAATTTCAAAAAACTATTCCAAAATACAGAAAAGTGTGCTATAATAGTAGCAGAGCCGTCCAACCGCACAGCGATTTGCGGCAAAACTATCAAAAAAGAGGTTTTTGACATGGAAATCAAAAAACAACTGACGACTTGTCCGAAAGAAAAACCCAAGGACGAGAGCAAGCTTGGATTCGGTCATATCTTCACTGACCACATGCTGGTAATGCCCTATGATGAAGGACAGGGCTGGCACGATCCGGTGATCATGCCCTATGGTGATATTACCCTTAGCCCGTCTGCAATGTGCCTGCACTATGGTCAGACCGTGTTCGAAGGTCTGAAGGCATATCGCCGTGCCGACGGCGGTGTACAGCTGTTCCGTCCGGACGAAAACTTCAAGCGTCTGAACCGTTCCAACGAGCGTCTGGTCATTCCGGAACTGCCGGAGGAACTGGGACTGCAGTGTCTGAAAGAACTCATCTCTGTGGAAAAGGACTGGGTTCCGCACACAGAAGGTGCTTCCCTGTACATTCGTCCGTTTATTTTTGCAGTAGATCCGTTCCTCGGCGTACATCCGGGTGAACACTATCTGTTCATGATTATTCTTTCTCCGTCCGGTCCGTACTATGCTTCCGGTCTGGATCCGGTCAATATCTACGTAGAAAACAAGTACGTTCGTACTGTCCGCGGCGGTATGGGTTATGCCAAGACCGGCGGTAACTATGCGGCTTCTCTGCACAGCCAGGCTGATGCTTATGAGCAGGGCTATTCGCAGGTTCTGTGGCTGGACGGCGTAGAGCAGAAGTACATCGAAGAAGTTGGTGCCATGAACATCGCTTTCGTCATTGACGGCGAAGTGGTAACACCGTCTTTGGAAACCGGCTCCATTCTGTCCGGTATCACCAGAAAGTCTGCTCTGGAACTGTGCCGTTCCAAGGGCATTCCGGTTTCGGAACGCCGCATCACCATTCAGGAAATTGCCGATGCATATGACGCAGGCAAGCTGTCCGAAGTATTCGGTACCGGTACCGCTGCGGTCATCTCTCCGGTAGGTCACCTGAAGTGGGGCGACAAGGTCATGACGATCAACAACAACAAGATCGGACCGGTTTCCCAGATGATCTATGATACCCTGACTGGAATTCAGTGGGGCAAGATTCCGGACGAATTCGGCTGGATCGTACCGATCGACTGAGCATGCTGCGAAAGATTCTTTCTCCCGAAACCTGTGCAGCCTGCCGGCTCTGCTGCGGGTTTGACTGTACAGACACGTGGGAATTTCCGGTACTGCCGCAGGAAACGGTGGAAGCCATGCACCGTATGGGTGTTTCGCCGAAGCTGGTTCCGGCGGGAGAGGAGCAGACATTTGCGGCACCGCCGCTGCGGGGCGAGGAACTGTTCTTCTGTCCCATGCTCTGCGAAACCGGCTGTACCATGGGGTCGGAAAAGCCCTTTGACTGCAAGGTCTGGCCGTTCCGCATGATGCGGGATTTGGCTGGCAATGTGCGTGTCGCTGTGGCGGGATATTGTCCCGGCATGGAACGCTATACCGATGAGCAGCTGGAAACATTTCTGGCGGAAGAAGGCTTGGGCAAGCTGCTGCTGGCATATGCCGCAGAGCACCCTGCACATGTGAAGCCCTATTCCAAAGAATATCGTTTTCTGAACGTGTAAAACAAAAGGAGTTACTTTGCTCTCAAGCAAGGTAACTCCTTTTTTCTGTCTTATACTACGCCGGCAGAATTCCGGATCTCCGCGTCCAGTGCCGCCAGCAGATGATTCCATGTGGCAGCATCTACCACACCGTCTGCCGGCAGCGGCGTGTAGCTTTGGAACTGCTTCACGGCATTCTGGGTGGCAGTGTCAAATACACCGCTGTTGCTGATCGGCGGGATCTTCGGAAAATTGTTCTGAATTGCCTGCAAAATGCCTTGTATCACGAAAACAGCACCGCCCGTATCGCCCAGCGTGTAGGCGGTGATGCCGGTGGGAAACAGTGCCAGATGCAGTACCGGTGGACGAACCTCCTGCAAATATGCCTGTGCAACAGCGTTCCATGTGGCAGTGTCAGTTTCACCGGTTGCCGGCATGTGGTTCTGCTGCTGGAACTGCCGTATTGCCTCAATGGTTTTCTCTCCATAGATGCCGTCCGGTATTATATGTGGCAGCTGCTGTATGTGGGAAATGCCGTGGAGATACCCCTGTAATTCCCGAATGTGTTGTTGCTTCTGTAACTCTGTGTACGCCATGTGTCACCCTCCTTAAGGAAACACTGAATAAAGTTTGTGCGTAAGATGCGTAGTCAGATTTTTCGGCA